>DASPXK010000033.1:0-29188 GCA_035637315.1 Chloroflexota bacterium | reverse complement strand
TCCAACTCCTGGTCCCCGGCCGCGCCGATGGCAGCCCCGCACAGCGGCCACGCCGCTACCCGGCTGCCTGGCGGCCAGGTTCTCGTCGTCGGCGGCTTCGGCACCACCTCCCAGGCTACGGCCGAGCGCTACGACCCGGCCTCTAACTCCTGGTCCTCGGCCGGCACCCTGGCCGATGGCCGCCTTGGCCACACGGCCAGCCTACTCCCCAATGGCCAGGTCCTCGTCGTCGGAGGGGTCAACAGCGCCGGCGGCGGCAGCTACCTGGCCAAAGCCGAGCGCTACGACCCCGTCAGCAACAGTTGGAGCGAGGCCGGCGCGATGCTAGCCGCTCACAGCGGCCACACCGCGACGGTCCTGCCGGACGGCCAGCTGCTCGTGGTCGGGGGGCGCGACGCCGAGCGGACCACCGCGAGCGCCGAACGCTACGACTCCAAGACGGACAAGTGGACAGCGGCCGGCGCGCTGGACGTGGCGAGGTGGCTGCACACGGCCAGCCTGCTGCCCGGGGGACGGGTTCTGGTAGCGGGCGGGCGGGAGGGCGCCAATGCGCTGGCCAGCACCGAGCAATACGATCCGGTCGACAACAGCTGGAGCGCGCGGCGCCAGGGAATGACTCTGCAGCTGGCGAGCCAGAACAACTCCGGCATCGCCGGCAGCGCCGTCTTCACGCCGCTCGGCGGCGGCAAGCTGAGGGTCGAGATCAAGGTGAACGGGGCCGGGGTCGGGCCGCAGCCAGCCCACATTCACGACGGCACCTGCACTCAGCTCAGCCCGGGGCCACCGAAGTTCTCGCTGACCCCGGTCACCAATGGGGCCTCCAGCAGCGACATCGACGCCTCGATCGAGCAGCTGATCGCCAGCCCGCACGCCGTCCACATGCACAAGTCGCAGGACGAGCTGTCGATCTACGTCGCCTGCGCCGACATCAAGACGTCGTAGTCCCGAGTTTGTGGTCTCTGGTCTCTGGTCCGCGGCACGGCCCTCACCCCCCAACCCCCTCTCCCAAATTTGGGAGAGGGGGCAGGGGGTGAGGGCCAACAGTCGACATCCAGAGCCCGGCGAACGCGGCCAGGAGACGGTCCTCGGCGTACAGGTGGCGGATGTGCTCACGAGCACGGATGCCCATCTGGCGCAGGGTGTTAGGGTCCGCTAGGAGCCTGAGCGTCCGCTCGGCCACCAGATCGGGCCGCTCTACGGGTACGACGCAGCCAGTCGAGCCCTCGAGGACCGTGTCCCGAGCGCCGCTCACGTCGGTCGTGACCACCGGCCTGCCGGCTGCCGCGGCCTCGGCCAGGACGCGAGCATTGCCCTCGTAGCGCGAGGGTAACAGCACCAGGTCAGAGGCCGCGAAGTAGCGAGGCAGCTCCGGGTAGGGGACCGCGCCGAGGAAGGAGACGAACCGCTCCAGGCCGAGGTGCGCCGCCAGGCGCTCGGCGCGGGCCCGCTCCGGTCCATCGCCGGCCACGGCCAGGCAAACGTCTGCCCGCTCATGGACGATCGCGGCGAGCCCGTGCAGGAGCGTGGCAAGGTCTTTCTGCGGGACCAGCCGCCCGGGAAACAGCAGCAGGTAATTGGCTCGCGTCCCTCCGAGCAAGTGGCCGCGGACCGCTGCCCCGTCGACGTCCTCAAATCGGGCGAAGTCCGTTATCCAGCCGATGTTGCGAACGCGGTCGGGCCGCGCGCCGAGGGCGATGATCTTCGCTCGTTCACGCTCGCTCACCACTCGGATGCTGTCGGCGCGCAGAATCAGCCACTTGCCCAGGACGTTCAGGGCCGGGTTGATGGGTCGCTCGCGCAGCCAGAATGGATTGTCGAGCATGTCGCCGGCGATCTGGGCCGACAAGGCCAGTCCGAACCGACGGCGAAGCGCGAATCCGACCAGCCCACACAGCATCGGGTCCTCGGTCGAGACAAGGTCGAAGCCGGCCTGCCGATGGAGCCCGGAGCCAAGCTTCAGGGCGTCGATGGGGAAGAAGGCGCGGCCGCGCGAGGCGGTCGGATAGACCGTGAAGCCTGGCCCCTGTGACACGGGCCGACGAGCGCCACCGAGCGTTCGGACCACCATTTGGTACTCGCGTAGGATTCGCGCGTACTTGAGTTGGCGCTGGTGCGCGTCGCCCAACGCCTGGCCGGGCGGCTCGGTCAGACTGGCGTCTGTCCCGATCGCCAGTAGGCGAAGTCCGGTCTGGGGATGCTCAGTCAGGAATCGGTCCTCGTGTCTTCTCGGTCAGCCGGCACGGCGCGCATGGCGTCGGGCAGGACAGATGTTCTATAGTTTCGCGTTCCCCCCAAGGCTCCCTTCCCACCCCCGGGCGACAGTCGGCCCCCTCGGCGGCTAGGGAACGGGAGCGGAGGGGGAGGTCCGTTGCGATATTGTAGGGCCCCGAACGTCCACCGGATGGGCGCTTTTCCAATCTGTTCTCAAACTCACCCCTTGCGCCGATTCCCAGGCATCCCCCGCCTCGGCTAGGATCACGGCGACGATGACCCTGGACTTGCTGAAGGTGGGACCTCAGATCGCCCGGATGGGCGTGACGCTGCGCGAGCGGAGCGCGCGATATTCGCTGCGTCTCGCCCGCGCTCGGGCGGCGCTCGCGGAGCAAGCCGCCAATCTAGACGCGCTCGCCAAGATCGCCGCCGACTCTAGACGACGGCTGGCGACCCCGCTGGAGCGGCTGGACGCACGGCACAGCCTCCCGCAGCTGCCGTGCGACTATCGCGTCATTGGCACGGACGGCTCACAGATCGAGCCTGACCGCCACGGCATTGCCGACTATTACCTGCTCAACGTGGGCTGGGCCGTGATCGCCTACGGAAGCCAGCCGAGCGCCGAGCTGGCCAGCGAGCCCAGGTTGTTCTTCGAGCGTGGTGACCTGTACGTGGCAGCCGGCGAGCGGCGCGTGCCGGTTCAGGACCACCACCTGAGCGCGAAGCGCGCCACCCTCGAGCTGGGTACGGGCGCTGACCTGGCCAGGGCGCATGGCCGGGACGGCATTCCCACCCTGGTCCTGGCGGACGGGACGCTGCTCTTGTGGGTGCTGGAAGACCGACCGGGCGACTTCCTCAGAAAGGAGCTCCTCAGCCCATACGTCGAGGCGATGAGCAGGCTGCGGGAGCTACGCGTGCCGCTGGCGAGCTATGTCAGCCGGCCGCGCAGCGTCGAGGTGAGCGGCTTGCTGATCGAGGCCACGTGCCGCGGAGACACGGCGTCATGCCGCGCGTGCGCCGCTTCTGGCGAGGGTGATTGCGCTCTGGAGGGGCTGCCGGATCGGGAGCTGTTCCGCGACCTCGAGCCCGGCGAGCGCTCGGCGCGGTTCTCGATGACGTTGTCCGAGGACCTGGGCGCCTACTGGCAAGACCAGGTGCCCCAGTTCTTCTACCTGAACGTGGGCAGCGAGCTGGCCAGGGTGGAGGCGTCGCCCTGGACGGGCGACGACCCGACCGCGCTGGCGCTCGTGCACGTGCTGGTCTACGAGCAGTGCCGCAAGGGACTCGGCTATCCGGCCGTCCTGGCTCGCGCTCACGAGCAGGCCGTCGTCTCGATGCGAGACCGAGCCTCGTTCCAGCATCTGCTCGACGGTACACTGGCGCGCGCCGGCGTGCCGGCGCGGTCCTCAGAGAAGCAGCTTAGCAAGCGGATGCGGGCGGTATGAGCGAGCCGATCGGCGAGATCGTCGAGACGGCGGTCGCCGAGTTCACGGCCCAGGCCTATCAGTTTGGCCAATCGCCGCCGTTCGGCAGCTTCGTGAAGGTGGAGCTGCCGGACTGGACGGCGTACGGGCTGGTCTACGCGATCCGGTCGGGAGGTGTGGAGCCCGGCCTGCGGCCGGTTGTGCGCGGGCGTGACGGCGTCCGGGACGCGGCGATCTACGCGGAGAACCCGGATCTGGAGCAGGTCCTGAGGACCGAGTTCACCGCTCTGACGATCGGATTCCAGGAGGACGCCGAACTTCGGACGTTTCTGCCGCCGCAACCCCCCCCGCTCCACTGGTCGGTCCACGTCTGCTCGGATGACGAGGTGGTTCGATTATCCGAGCAGCTGGAGTACTTTCGGACCGTGCTGGCGGCCGCGCAGATACCGGCAGACGCGCTGCTGGCGGCGAACATCCGACTGGCCCGCCTGGCGCGCGCCGGCGAGCCCGACTTCACACTTCGAGCCGGCCGCGAGCTGGCGACGCTGCTCAAGAGAGACTACGCTCGGCTGAACGGGATCCTGCGAGGACTGAGGACTGGGGACTGAGGACTGGGGAAGGATGAGCGCAGCGGATCCTTTTGAGCAAGGCCATGGCATGGCCCGTTCGGGGGACGAGGCGCCCCTCAGTCCTCAGTCCTCAATCCTCAGTCCTCGTCTGGGTCTGGTCGTCGAGGGCTCGCTCGTGGAGGGGCTGCGCGCTCGACTGGATGCCAATTCATCTGTCGAGGACATGCGGGTCGGCCGTTTCGTGCGAATCGCCGGCGAGAAGCACGATTTCTTTTGCCTGGTCACCGACGTGCGGCTGAGCGCGACGAGCAATGACGTTCTCGCTGATCCGCCAGCGCCCGAGGAGGGCTTCTTGAGGCAGGTCCTGGCCGGGACGGCTGCCTACGGCGAGATCGCTATCCAGCCGATGCTGATGTTGTCACGCGAGTCGCAAGCGGAGCAGGAGGGCCCGAGGCCACCGCGTACCGTCCCAATCCACTTCTCGTCCGTCGTCGCGGCCGACGAAGGGGATTTCGAGCGAGTGTTCGGCAAAGAGGATGACTTCCATTTCGAGCTCGGCCGGCCGCGCGAGATGGAGGTGCCGGTCGTCCTCGACCTGCCCAGATTCGTCGAGCGCTCCAACGGCGTCTTCGGCAAGTCTGGAACCGGCAAGAGCTTCCTGACCCGGCTCCTGCTGTGCGGCGTGATCAAGAGCGGGGTGGCGACCAATCTGATCTTCGACATGCACAGCGAGTACGGCTGGGCAAGCCAGAGCGAATCGGGCGAGCTAGTACGAGGCCTGCGCCAACTGTTCCCATCGACCAAAGTGGTGGTCTACACGCTGGACCCCGACTCGACGCGCCAGCGCGTGGTCAAGCCAGATGGGCAGATCAGCATTGGGCTGAACGAGATCGAAGTCGAGGACGTCGCGCTCCTCCAGGAGGAGCTGCGACTCAACCCGACCGCGGTCGAGTCTGCCAGTCTGTGTGAGAACGAGTTTCGCTCGGACTGGATCGAGAAACTGACTGCCGACGACATGGACGTGGCAGACCTCGTCAAGCGGACCGGCGCCCATGCCGAGTCTCTGGCCGCGCTCCGCCGCAAGCTCATCGCCCACATCACCAGCCTGAAATTCGTCAAGCGAAACGTGTCCGAGGCCAGCTCTGGACTGGACAAGCTGATCGCCGATCTGGAGCGCGGCCGGCACGTCGTTTTGGAGTTCGGCCAGCACCGGCGTCTGCTGCCGTACATGCTCGTCGCCAACGTCATCACCCGGCGGATCCATCGGATCTGGACCGAGAAGGTCGAGCGGCACAAGCAGCGCCAGGATGGGACACCTCCGCCGGGCCAGCTCATGATCACCATCGAAGAGGCGCACAAGTTCCTGAATCCCCGCGCGGCCGCGCAGACGATCTTCGGGACGATCGCCCGAGAGATGCGCAAGTACAACGTAACGCTGCTGGTAGTCGACCAGCGCCCGTCCGGGATTGACGACGAGGTGCTCTCCCAGATCGGGACCCGGATCACGTGCCAGCTCAGTGACGACAAGGACATCGAGGCGATCTTCACGGGCGTCAGTGGGGCTGGGCACCTGCGGGCGGTTCTGGCCACGCTCGACTCGCGCCAGGAGGCGATCATCCTCGGCCACGCCGTTCCGATGCCGCTTCCGCTCCGAATCAGACCCTACGATGAGGAGTTCTATAGCTCGCTGGGACCGTGGGCCGATGATCCCGGGCTGGCCATCGCGCGCGCCAGCCGCACGTACGAGCAGCTGTTCCCAGCGGACGAATGATCAAGCTGCTCCATCTGGCCGACGTGCACATCGGCATGGAGAACTACGGCCGGCTGGATCCGGCCACGGGCCTATCCACTCGGGTGCAGGATTTTCTGGACACGCTCGACGAGGCGGTCGAGCGCGCGATCTCGGATCGGGTTGACCTGGTCGCGTTCGCCGGCGACATCTACAAGACGCGGGATCCATCCCCCACCCACCAGAGGGAGTTCGCTCGACGAGTCGTGCGTCTCACGCGCGAGGGGATCGCGGTGGTGCTGGTGGCCGGCAACCACGACATTCCGGCCGCCCGAGGGCGGGCGACATCGGTCGACATCTTTCGTGTCCTCGATCTATCCCTGGTGACGGTCGCCCGCCGGATCGAGCTGCTGCGGGTCGAGACGCGAAGCGGACCGATCCAGATCGTTAGCCTCCCGTGGCTCACCCGCAGCGCGTTCCTGGCCGAAGATGAGTACAAGAACAAGAGCGTCGAGGAGCTGCTCGAGCTGATGGTGGATCTGGCCGACAAGCGTCTGGCGGACGTCACGGCTGGGCTCGATCCCTCGGTCCCGGCCGCGCTGATCGGCCACGTCCACGTCTTCGGCGCGCGGGCCGGGGCGGAGCGGCTGCTGACGCTCGGCAACGACCCCATCTTGAACGTCAGCCTGGTCGATCGGCCGAACGTCGACTACGTCGGACTGGGCCACATCCACAAGCATCAGACACTCGCCACTGGAGCGCCCCCCGTCGTCTACTCGGGCAGCATCAATCGAGTCGACTTCGGCGAAGAGGACGAGCCCAAGGGGTTCGTCCTGGCTGAGGTCGAGCGCGGCAGCTGCAACTGGGAGTTCGTGCCCGTCAAGGCGCGGCCCTTCCTGACGATCCGTGCCGAGCCGATCAGCGAAGACCCGACCGGCGACGTTCAGAAGACGATCTTCAAGCTCGGCAGCGGCGTCCGCGACGCGGTGGTGCGCCTCCAGCTGGTCGGCCCTCGCGCCAAGGTTGAAGCGGTCAACGAGAAGGAAGTCCGAGCCCAACTCCGTGAGGCGTACTACCTGCTCCCCTTCCAGCGCGAGTACACCGACAAGCAGCGCCCCGTGTCGCTCGGAGAGGACCTCCAGGGCCGCACCCCGCTGGACATCTTGGACCTTTACTTCGAGCGCCGCTCGGTCAAGCCCGAGCGCCGACAGCAGCTGCTGGCCTGCGCCCGCGAGCTAATGGCCGACGAGCCGGCAGTAGGCAGTAGGCAGTAGGCAGTAGGCAGTAGCAGTGGAACCTCGCCTTGTCTACTGCCTACTGCCTACCGCCCACTGCCCACTGGGATGATTCCGGTCAAGCTGGGGCTGCGCAACTTCATGTCCTACACGGACATCCACCAGCCGTTGCTGTTCGACGGCATCCACGTGGCTTGCCTGTGTGGCGAGAACGGGGCCGGCAAGTCGGCGCTGCTGGATGCGGTCACCTGGGTTCTCTGGGGGGAGTCGAGGGCGCGGACCGCCAACGACCTGGTCCACACGGGCCGGACCGAGATGGAGGTCGAGCTGGAGTTCGTCCTCGCAGACAACGCTTATCGCGTGTTGCGCAAACGGGCGACGAGTGGGCGTGGATCGACTGTCCTGGAGCTGTCAGTGGCCGACAACGGCGCCTTCCGTTCGATCAGCGGCAACTCAGTGAACGAGACGGAGAAGATCATCGAGGACCTGCTGCGGATGGACTATGCCACCTTCACCAACGCCTCGCTCTTCCTGCAGGGCAAAGCCGACTCGTTCACTACCCGGACCCCGGCCGAGCGCAAGCAAGTCCTGGCGGACATCCTCGAGCTGTCCGAGTATGACCGCCTGCAAGAGCGAGCGCGGCGCGAGGTGCAACAGCGCGAGGTGGCCCACCGCGCGCTCGAGTCTGGGCTGCGTGAGGCCGATGCCGAGCTGGAGCGTCGGCCGGGCTACCAGGCCGAGCTCGAGCTGCTCGAGGCCCGGCTTGGGGAGCTGGAGATCCAGATCAAGGTCCGGGACGCCGCCCTTGGCCAGCTCCGCGAGCGAGTCGCCGCGCTGAGCGCCCGCGAACACGAGCTGTCAGAAGCGCTCGAGCGAGTGGTGCGTACCGAGGCCGAAGTCAAGCGGCACGTGGACGAGATTGCCGGGGCCCAGGGCGAGCTGGAGCGCAACCGGGCGATGATCGCCCGCGAGCGCGAGATCGAGAAGGGCCATGCCGAGCTGCTCCAGACTCGGAGGGTTGAGGAGGAGATGAACGCGAAGCTGGCCGACTACGTCCGCCTGGCCGAGGAGCGCAACCGCCTGGAGCGGCACCTCGCGGCCGAACGCTCGCGGCTGGAGGCCGAGCTGGCCAGCGTTGAGCAGCGGAGCGCTCGGGCCGAGGGCGAGGCGGCGCGACTGCGCGAGCACGAGCAGGAAGGCGCCCGGGCGCGCGAGAGTCTCGGTCAGCTCAGGCAGCTGCAGGACCAGCAAGCCGGCCTCGAGCGCAGGTTGGGCTCCATCCGCGAGCAGGTAGCCCAGCTTCGCGGCGCGAATCAGCGCCTGCGCCAAGAGATGCTGGATCTCAAGAGCAAGATCGACGTGCTGCAGGTATCCCCGATCTGTCCGATCTGCCGAAGCAGGCTGGACGAGGCTGGGCGAGCGGCGTTGATCGAGCGCTACAACGGCGACGGAAAGGCCCAAAAGGCCGAGTACCAGCGCAACAACGAACAGGCCGGGCGGCTGGAGGAGGAGGCGCAGCAGCTCGAGGCGCAGCTCCAGCGGCTGGTCGCCGACGTGGCCCAGATGCTGGACGTCGAGCGCCGCCTAGCCGCTGCCGAGCAGGCGGCCCACAACGCTCGGCGAGCCGCTCAAGAGGCCGATGGCTGTCGGACTGAGCAGGAGCGGATCAGGGACGCGCTCCAGCGCGGCAGCCTTGCCGGCCCGGAGCTTCAGGCGCTAGCAGGGGTACGCGAACGCCTCGAGGCGCTCGGCTATGACGAGGCGATTCACCAGCGCATCCGCGTCGACCTTGGCCGTTTGTCGAGCTACGAGGGCCTGAAGCGGGAACTGGACAGCTCCCGCCAGGCACTCGCCTACCAGCAGCAGATCGTCGAGCAGGTCAAGCGTTCGCTGGTCGGCTGGCAGGAGCGGCTGGACCTGGAGTGCCGGCGGGTGGAGGAGCTTCGACGCGAGACGCGGGAGCTGCCGATACTCCGCCAGCAGGCTTGTGAGGCTGAGACGGAGTTGGAGGCGCTTCGGCGTGCCCAGGGCGAAGCGAACCGCGAGCTGGGCGAGGCTCGCCAGCGGCTGGCATACCTCGAGCACCTCGAGCAGCAGCGCCGTGAGCGGCTGCGCCAGATGGAAGACTTGCTTCGCGTGAAGTCACTCTACACCGACCTGGCCGCGGCCTTCGGCAAAAACGGCATCCAGGCCATGATCATCGAGACGGCCATCCCCGAGATCGAGGACGAGGCCAACCGCCTGTTGAGCGGCATGACCGACAGTCGGATGCACGTCAAATTCGAGACTCAGCGCGCGACGCGCGGCGGCGACGGGACGATCGAGACTCTGGACATCCTCATCAACGACGAGCTGGGGCCGCGGCCGTACGAGATGTACTCTGGTGGTGAGTCGTTTCGGGTGAACTTCGCGATCCGCATCGCCCTATCCAAGCTCTTGGCGCGGCGAGCCGGAGTGCGACTTCAAACGTTAGTCATCGATGAGGGATTCGGCAGCCAGGACGAAGATGGGCGTGAGCGGCTGGTGGAGGCGATCCAGAGCGTCGCCGACCAGTTCGCGATGATCCTGGTGATCACCCACATCGACGAGCTCAAGGAGCGGTTTCCGGTTCGAATCGAGGTCCGCAAGACGGCCCTGGGCTCGACGCTGGGGGTGGATTGGGCCGGCTAGCCATGGGCGAGGTTTGTGATTGGCTTGTGATGCCGTTCGCGTTCAAGAATCGGTCCTGGCCGGCTACCCTGGGAGGGCTCTGGTCCCGATAGCCCGCGCGCGGGACGCGATACTGACGCGCTGGAAAACGCGCCTGGTGATGACCGGCCTGGCCCATCGCTCGCTCCGCACGCTGTCCAGCCGCTGCCTCGACACCGCGGCAGGAACAAGTGCGCTTCGCGGGGTAAGGGCTTGAGGCTGTGGAAGGCTCGGCGCTCTAGGGGAAGACGCGCCACCGAGGCTCCCTTGCTCACTAGCCGCGCGCTTCTGGCCGCCGCGGCGCTGCTCGTGGCCGGCGGTCTGGTGTCAGAATGGCAGCCTTCCCTGGCGCGAGCGGCCCCTCCCGAGCGGCCGACGTTGGCGCTCGTCGGCGTCGACGAGGAGATGCCAACCGACGAACCGGCCGACAAGGCTCCGGCTGAGCCGCCCGACCTCGCCGCCGCGCAGCCGGTTGACCCACCGCCAGATTCGCCGGCCGATTCGTCGCCCGCGGTCGGCGCTGATCCGCCGGCCGGGACGGCAACTCCGAGCCCGGGCGCGCCTGATCCGCCAACCCTGGCCGGCTCGGCGGCCCCGGTCCCCACTGCTGGCGGGACGTACGTCGTCCAGGCAGGCGATACGCTCTCCTCGATCGCGCGCCGCGCCAACATCAGCGTTGACGTGCTGGTGGCGGCCAACAATCTCCCCGACCCCGACGCTATCCAACAGGGCCAGGCCCTGACCATACCGCCGCCAAAGGACAGCCCTCCCGCTCCGCAGGTGACGGCCAGCCCCCGACCCGTCCCGGCCCAGACAGCGGTCCCAACGCCGGCGGCCGTGGCGCGGCCGGCGACAGGCGGACCCCCGCCCCCTGCTTTCGGCCCAACGCCTCGGACGACCACACCCGCTACCCCCACCGTGACGCCGGCGCCGGCGTTGGTGTCGACTGCCGCGCCGCTCGTCAAGCCGACCGCCACCGCGACTCCGGCAATGACGATCACGCCCAGTCGGGTCCCTCAACTTGCCTGGCCGATCGCCCTCAAGCCGCCGCTCATCACTATCACCCAGCCGTTCCTGCCCACCCACAGCGGGATCGACATCAGCGCCCCGCTTGGGACGCCGATCAAGGCGGCGGCGGGCGGCGTCGTCAAGCTGGCCGAGAAAGGCGATGGACCCTATGGCTGGAGGATGGTGATCGACCACGGCGACGGCACCAGCACCTGGTACGCTCACATGAGCGCGTTCGCGGTGGGCGAGGGGGATCGGGTCCAGATGGGCCAGGTGATCGGCTCGGTCGGGTCGAGCGGCATGGCCACCGGCCCCCATCTGCATTTCGAGGTGCGGGTCAATAACACGCTGCTCAACCCCCGCCTCGCGCTCCCGTAACCGGCGTTCAACGTTCAACGAAGCGATGGCGGACTCGAAGTTTGGCGGTCGGTTCTCGCGGGCCGGGCACGAGCTGAGCCGGGTGGTCGAGGCGACCGCGCTGGAGAATCAGCGCAAGGAAGCGCGCGCGACGCTCGTGTCGCCGCCCGGGACCACCTTCACCATCACCTGTGACGAGGGGCCATACCTCCAGGGCGACGATACCGCCCCGCCACCTCTCTCGTTGCTCAGCGCTTCGATCGCCTTCTGACTACTGACCCACGTCTCCCTGTACGGGAAGATGCTCAAGCTGAGCCTGAGGGCCGCCCGGGTCCGGGTCACCGCCCGTTTCTGGGGCGAGGGCTCGGTCACGGCAGAGACGGTCCAGACCCACTGCAGCGGCGTCGAGACGTGGCTCGAGCTGGAGTCCGACGAGGATCCGGCCGGGCTGGCAAAGCTCGCTCGCCTGGCCGAGGCCGGCTGCTACGTCATCCAGACCGTCCGCGACCCTACCCCGGTCGAGTATGCCGTCACGCTCAACGGCGCGCCGCTCGATCTCGGGCCCGTGGAGACGGATGGCTAGACGGGCTGCTCCCGAGCTGCATATAGAAACTCGGGGCTCAGGTCGGCGCCATTGGGCCAGACGACCGTCCCAAGCTCGGGGTCGACGGTTGCCTGCGCGAACACCGCCGGGTCTTTCAGCGGCTCAAACATCTCGCCCCACAAGTCAGCCTCGAGGTCGACACGGCGTACAGAGCCGTCGTCGAAGGTGACCTCGATGACGTACGGCCTGATGACCTCTACTCTCACGACGTCAGGTGGCAACAATACCTCCCGTTCTAATCCAGCGGCTCGATCGGCGCGAGCGATCGCTGGGCCTCCGCCCGCCGCCAGTTGTCCAGCGACTCGGGCTGGCGCGTAGCCGCCCACTCCAGAACCAAGCCCTCCGCACGCCTCGGCAGTTTTCCGTGAAGCACTCGAAGCGGTTCGATTCCGACCACGGCCTTGTGCCCACTATACCTGACGTGAAAGTGAGGCGGACCATGCTCTCGATGGTACATCGCGACTAGGATGCCGTAGAACCTGGATATTGCGGGCAAGCGGCCTCCCAGCCAAGTGTAAATTTGCTCTCGAGCCATGTACCAGTCCACGCCCTAGGAAGCCGCCGACCATGGGACGACGCGAGGCGTTGAAGCTGCTGTCGGCCGCCGCGGTCGGGCTGGTGACCAGCGGGGCCAGGTGGGGGTCCTTTCCGAGCGCGATGGCCCAGTCAAACGATGCGCAGTTGGAGCGTTTTCCCGCCCTCGGCCTGAAGATCGCCAGTCCGCCGGCGGGCTCGGCTCCAGAGCTCGACTTTCGGGCTGACTTCGGCGCGGCCGGCGATGGCGCGCACGATGACGGTCCCGCCTTCATGGCCCTGGCCGCGGCGGTCAACAGCGGCCAGGTGCCGAGTGGCGCGGTCATCTGGCTGCCGTCCGGGACATATCGAGTGCTCGGCAACGAGGCCATAACGTTTCGACGCCCCGTGGTGCTGCGCGGAGCCGGGCCCGCGGAGACCATCCTCCAGATCGAGTACGCCGCCCAGCGGAGTGTCTTCCTGCGCGCCACAGGCGAGGGCATGTACAGCAGCCACACGACCGGCCTGTACAGCGGCGGCCCGGGCCAGAACAGCTATCCGAACGCCCCCTTCTCGGCCGTCCTGGGAACCCCCCGTCGCGGCGACGCCGATGTCGGCGTGGAGCGGCCGGACCTCTTCTCGACGGGCGACCATGTCTACCTGCTGTGCGACGACTATGGCGACGAGGTCGTGTACACGCCGACCAACAGGCGGTCCGAGCATTATTTGCTCAAGCAATACCTGCAGGTGCGCGGGGTGGAAGGCTCGCGGGTCCTGCTCGACACACCGCTCCGCCACGATTTCGCCGGCGCGGCGCCTCGCCTCTATCGCTGGCGGCCGCTGATCGGCTTCGGCGTGGAGCACCTGGCGATCCTCGACCGGAGTGAGATCCCGGACACCGAGCAGACAAACACGTTCAGGGCGGTCCAGCTCAGCGGCGTCATGGATGGCTGGGTCTGGGACGTGCATTTCCTGGACAACACCAGTATCCCGCTGTCGGTCGGTCGGTCGCGACGGGTAATGGTCCGCCAGGCGCTGTTCGACCGAGCGCGGCACGTGGGCGGTGGCGGCAACGGCTATCTCCCGGAGCTGTATCTGAACGACGACTCACTCGTGGAGCACTGTACGAGCATCGCCGGTCGACACGCGCTGATCTGCAACTGGTCGTGTTGGGGCAACGTCTTTCGCTACAACCGCCTGGTTGGTACGCCGAACACCGAGACCCACGGCGAGTACAGTGTCGAGAACCTGTATCTTCGCAACGACGCGCGCGGCTCGAGGATGGAGATCGGTGGCGGCGGCGACCGCGTACACGCCCACGACGGACCGTATAACGAGCTGCGCGAGAACTACGCGCGTACCCTGCGCGTGCTCAAACCGAACGATCGTGACAATCGCATCGTTGCCAACTGGCATCTCGAGCCGACGGTCGATCTGGGCACTGGCACCTTTCAGGACGCCAACCAGCTCATGCCAGCAGGCTGGGATGCCTTCCCGTTCGCCGCGCTGTGCGGCCATGAGGCGAGCAGCGAGTAGCGAGTAGTGAGTCCTGAGTAAGCCGATGGTCGATGGCCCCTGACCCCTGGCCGTGGCCCCTATCGTCGCAGCTCGCGGACGTTCAGCCAGGTGAGGTACAGGCCGGCGGCCATCATCCCAGACACGGCGATCTGCCAGTAAAACTGATACACCAGCACCAGGGCGGAGACCACCGCCAGCGCGACGGTGATGCCAGATATCAGACGTGCGACCTGGCGGCGAAGGATCGACTCGATGCACACGAACGCGGCCGCCATCGCCAGCATGCCCGGTATGAGGTACTCGCGGGCCCAGATCAGCAAGCAGACCAGCCCGACCAGCATCAGGCCGATGCTCACCGCGGCCCAGCCCTCCACCCAGCGGCTCGACTGCAGGTCGGTGTCGGTGGCCGGCTCCGCCCGTCGGCGGATGTGAGCCCGCGGGTCGTCGGCCACGCCCGCCTCGAGCCGCGCCGCCCGCTCCCCGAGCGCTTCTGCCAGCGCCTGCCCGTGGGCGCGCTCGCTTCGGAGCTGTCCGACCTCAGCGCTGAGTCGTCTGAGTCGCTCCTCGCTAGCCTTGTATCTGGCCTCGAGGTGCGGATGGCCGCGCAGCGCCGCGAGCTCAACGCCGAGCTGGTGCAGCTCGACGCTCTTCGCGGCGACCTCCGCGTCTAGCTCAATCTGGCGGGCGGCCAGCGTGTCACTACGTCGCTCCTGGACCTCCCGTTCGCGCGCGGGTGGGGGGACCTTGTCCAGTCCGGCCCAGCCGACCGGGTCGTACCAGGCCATCCGAATCGAGCCATCTCGATTGAACATCGGACCCGAGGGAGCGTTCTCGCCGGAGAGTGGGTCGCGGGCGTACAGACCCCACAGTCCGCGATACTGGCTGACCCAGGCGGGGACTGGCTCCAGCAACACTGGCTTCCACGGTCGGTCCTGGCCGACGCCGATCCGCACGCCATCGCCGCGAGCGTAGTCGACAAATGGGATCCGAAACGTGTTGAAATGGGAGGCATGCGCGTCGGCGCCGGCCTGCCGGAGCGTCCTCACCCAGAAGGCCCGGACGGCGTTGGCGAGGCGCACCACTAGCGCCAGATGCGGGATGTCGACCTCGGTCAAGTACTCGCCAGGCCTGAAATACGAAGCATGCGAGCCGGCCCCCGCGTACACGACCGGGTGACCCTCATACAGCTCGAGCTCCTCGGAGTCGTCCCAGCGGCGGCGCAGGTCGTCGCCATGAAAGTCGTGCGACGCGTAGGCCACCCACCTGGGCACGGCCTGCCCATCGGGCTCGTGCGACAGGTAGACGGTGATCATCTCCCAGTCGGCCTCGTGGTCGTTGACGCCGTAGAAACCGGAGCGCCAGTCGTTGAAGTAATAGAAGAACCAGTATTGGAGGGCGATCCAGCCGTCGTCGTGGACGACGCGGCCGAAATAAGTGGGCTGGTCATCCTGCTCGCGAAGCTTGCGGAACGTGATGGCCGCGGCTGCGGCGGTCTCACCCGGCACGCGCCCACGCAGGAGCAGGCTCAGGGCAAAGATGGCCGCCAGCAGACGCGAGCCGTAGCCTACTCGGGCCAGGCGGCCGAGCTCGGCCCGGAACCGCTCCTGGTGACCACGCAGCCGTTTGACACCTTGTTCGAGCAAGTAGGCGGTCAACTCGGCGACGTTCAGCGGCTCGATGAGTTTCAGATAGTGCACCGCGCCGAACTCGTCCCGACGCGTCTGACCCAGCGTCTCAAGGCTCAGTCCGGCTTTCCCTACCAACGGCTCATCCCTGCCATCTGGGCGATGGGCCCACAGGCTGCAGGCCTCGACATAGCGGTCGACGTGGGTGGGAAAGAATTCCTCGCCGCGGGTATATCGCACCACCGGCTCGTACCGCCGCAGCAGCTCCAGGTCTGATGAGCACGGCTGGAGCTGGCGCTCACGTACCTCAGCCACCCGACTTCTCCCGTGGCTCGAAAGCGACTCTCACCTCCTGCTGATTGAGCGACAGCACGATGAGAACGCTCATGGCCATCGCCAGATAATCCGCCTCGCCGATCAGATACGAGCCCAGCTCGGTCGCCAGACTTACCCCCTGGAGCGCCATCGCCATCAGCCAGGCCCAGGGCCGTATCCGGAACAGCCCCAGCGCCACGATCAGCGAAAGCGGACCGAGACCCAGGGTGATCAGCAGCAGCAGCGCCTGCGCGGCGGCCTCGCCGGCTGTGGCTGGCAGGTCCAGTCCGCGCAGCCCCTCGCCCGACACGACCAGCCACGCCGCGGCCAACCCGGCGACGCCAATCGCAGCCAAAACCGCTCCCTGGAGCAGGAACAACCAGCCGACGACCGTCACGGCTCGCGGCCGCCGTACCTGCTCCGACCTGACTCTCATCTAGCGAGCCAGTTGACGGCCTGCATCCCCACCCACGACGCCGGGACCAGGCCCATGAAGACTCGATGCCAGCGATGGATCGTCGCGTCCTCGGCGCGGTCCTCCAGCAGCAGCAGCATCGCGGACGACGCGACCACGCCACTGAGCGCCACGATGTTGATGATCATAAAACGGTCCGCGAACGTGAGATAGCCGACCGGCGGTATCGAAGTCGTAAGGTTCACGTAAAAGAGTATCGTGGCCGTCAGAGCCGACGTGCTGATCGTGATCCGATTCACGACCCGACTGGCCTTTGATTCCTCTGTTTGAATCAGCAGCGCGAGAAATCCTGTGAAAAGCATCGCCAGGGCCGGGACCATGACTTTCAATATCACCGACAACGGCGGCTTCTGGATGCGAATAGTGAAGATGTAGCGTGAAAAAGACTGCTTGAACGCCTCGTAATAGTGCTCTTCGACCCTGGCGTCCCAGTTTGGATCCAGGTCCCACCCCGCGATGATCACGTCGCGGTCGATAGCTGTGCCGTCGCGATCGACGGCGTATCGAAGCTGGGCAGATCCGAGCAGCTCGTCTTCTAGCGCGATCGTCAGGGTGTGCTTGTCGAACGGGTATTCGTGGAGGGGAAGATTCTCGTTGAAGGCGGCCTGCACGCGGAAGATCTTGAGAGTCGGGGTGTCGTCCTGCTTTTTGATCGACATCGGGCGACCGTTGGTGAACTCGAAACGCTCTGGGTCGCATGGCTGGTCGCAGCTAAAGACCAAGTAGAAGTCCATGGTGTACGTGCCCGTATTCAGGTCCAGCCTGCCGACGTTGAGCAGCACGATACCGACTTTGACGTCGACGGGCGGCGGCGTGTCCGAGGCAGGCTCGCTCCAGGCCACGCTCGACGCTGCGGCGGCCAGCCACACGCCCGCGACCGCCAACACGAATACTCGACTTAGCAGTCTAAACATCCCCATCGTGGTGCAGCCTGGAAGGCCGCGGATAGAATACTCGGCGATGTCCAGTGGCGCCACGCAGCAGCGATGGGTTTCCGAGCTGCGGGCTTTTCCCAGGCTGGTCCGGGTGGCCCTCGACGACGCGGATGATGCGGCTCTCCGCCGGCGACCTGCCGAGGGTGAGTGGTCAGCGGTCGAGGTGGTCGGCCATCTGATCGACAAGATGGGCGTGTGGACGAGTCGCGTCGAGCGGGTCGCCACTGAGGACCGGCCGTTCCTGGCCAGCTTCGACCAGGACGCGCGGGTGCGCGAGCGGGCCTACCAGTGGTCCGATCCCGCGAGGCTGCTGGAGGATCTGGAGGCTGCGTGTCAGCGCTTCGCCGAGTTGATCGAACGGCTGGCGGAGGCAGCCCTCGAGCGTCAGGGCGTGCACGAAGAGAACGGTCCGATGACCCTGCGGCAGTGCGTGCAGGCGCCGCTCGGGTCGATCGAGGGCCACCTGGCACAGCTCCGCGAGGCCCTTTCCTCGAGCTAGGATGCGCGGGTTGAGGCATGCACAAGACGCGCTGGTGGTGGCTGGCTGATTGGGCCCTCGGGCTGAGCGTACTGGTCGTCGCGCTTGCCACCTTCGGGGGCGCCAGAGCCAAGTTCGATGGCGACGAAGCGGAGTGGATCGGGACGGCCGGTTTCTTCCGGACCCTCTTCGTCGAGCACGACCTGTCGCCCGAGGCCTGGCCCGACAATCACTGGACCCGCACCCAGCCAATGGTCGCCCGCTACGTGATCGGGGCCTGGTTGTGGGCTCGTGGCTACGACCTGACAAGCCTCGACCCCACGTACGACTTCGACCAGACCATCGGCGCCAACCGACGGGCCGGGCATGGCCCGAGCGACGCCTTGCTCGATGAGGCGCGGCTGCCAATGCGTGTTCTCGGAGCGCTGGCCGTCGCGTCGCTCTACCCGACCGTGCGGCTGATGGCCGGACCGGTTGGCGGGCTGGTCGCAGGGCTGCTGGCGGTCGGCAGCCCGTATCTTCAGGAGCACTTGATTCGAGCGAAGGGCGATCCTTCCCTGATGTTCTTCCTGTTGGCGGGTCTGCTAGCGGCCGTGGCTGGCTTGACGGGGCTCGAGGGCGGGCGCCGATGGCTCGCCTGGACGCTGGCAGCCGGCGCCCTGCTCGGGCTAGCCGTGGGCAGCAAATTGACCGCGGTGCTCGGCCTGCTGGCAGTCGGACTATTCGGGATACTCGGATTGGCAGCGGGCCATACCCGACTTGCTACCCTTCGCTCCGCTCGAGGGCAGGCTCTTGGCTCCGCTCCAGGGCAGGCGCCTGAGTCCACTCGACAGCAGGCTCGCTCGCCACTCATCTGGGCCGGCGTAGTGCTCGCGACGGCGGCGATCGTGTTCGTCGCCAGCGATCCGTTCCTGTATCCCGACCCGATCGGGCGGTCGCGGCTGCTGTTTGAGAACCGCCAGGAGGAGATGGCTGTCCAGATGCGCGACGAGCCGTGGCGAGCCCATTACGACCTGCGCGAGCGCGCGGCGCTGGTCTGGGAGCGCAGCTTCCTTCACGATTCGTGGGGCGGCTCGCACCTCGGCTGGCCGCTCGAGGCAGCGCTGGCGATCGTGGGAGCCTGTTGGCTGCTCGCGCGTGCCGTCAGCCGTCGCCCCGGCCTTGACGCTCTGCTGCTCCTGTGGGTGGCCTGCATCTTCGGCGGAGTCACCTGGGGCCTTGGCTACCGGATGCAGCACTACTTCGTGCCCTCGGCGGCGATGGCGATTCTGCTGGCCGGACTGGCTGCCGGCTGGATCGGCCAGACTGTCTGGCGATTCGCGAGCCACCAGTGGCCAGCAGTCAACCTTCGACAGCGGTCCGTCGGCGCGGAAACACAGGTCCGGCCGCTCGCGGTCGATCGCTAGACCCGCCCTGGTCACATCGAGATGATCGCCACGCGTCCAACGGAGGTCCCCGCCGCTGGCCGGCTGCGCGTGCCGAAGCACGTCGCGCTGGCCGTGGCGGTGTTCTTCGCAGGACTGTGGGTCTACGGCGGGTCGGCCCGTCACGCCGCCTTCTGGGGCGACGAGAACGACTATTTGCTGACGGGTCGCTACTTCCGCTTGCTGTTCTTGGAGCGGGATCTTGCAAACGCCGAGTGGGGCGACAACTACTGGACCCACACCCAGCCGATGCTGACTCGGTACATCGTGGGAGGCTGGCTCTGGCTCCGCGGCTACGACCTGGACGAGATGCCGCGGCGGTACGACTTCACCAACAGCCTCGAAGAGAACATCCGCAAGGGGCGGGTACCGGACGAGGCGCTGCTGGCCGACGCGCGGGCTCCAATGGTGGTGTTGGCCGCCGGCTCGGTCGTGCTTCTCTACCTGCTGGGGTCAGCGCTCGGCGGCGCCGCGGCTGGGCTGGTGGGCGCCGTGGTGGCTCTCACCAGCCGACTTGCGGGTGGGCAGATGGTCCGCGCCATGCCCGAAGCGCCGCTGGCATTCTTCGTACTGCTCACTCTCCTGCTCGGCGTTCTGGGCGCTCGACGCGCGCCTCGGTCGGACGCTGGGCGGCTGCCCAGGGGCTGGGCGATCGGCCTCGGAGCCGCGTTGGGACTGGCCCTGGCGGCCAAGCTCACCGCCGTGCTGAGCCTATCGGCCGTCGCGGTGTGGGCTGCCCTCAGCGTGAGTCGAAAGTCGAAGGTCGAGAGTCGAGAGTCCGGCGTCCGACGTTTGACCTTTGACTTTCGGCGTTCGACTCGCATGGCGTTGGCCCTGGCTGTGGCGCTGGTCGTATTCGTGGCCAGCGACCCACACCTTTACCCCAATCCGCTCGTGCATACTGCGCACTTGTTCCAGGAGCGCATGAATGACGAAACGCTCCGCCAGCGTGAGGCGCCCCGCTTCGCCATCCACAGGTCGCTCGACCGGCCGGGGCTGGTGCTCAAAGGCAGCCTCGTCGACGGCACGTTCTGCGGCTCGCAGGGCATCCCGATCGAGGCATTCCTGGCTCTGGTCGGCTTCGGAGTGTTGCTAACGAAGACTTGGCGAGGCTGGCGTGTCGCCGGCCGGCTGCCCGCTGAGAGCCTCATCCTGCTGACCGTGCTCGCCTATTTCGCGGGCACGAGCGCCGGCCTGTACAACTTTCACCCTCGCTATTTCGTTCCGACCCTCCTGCTGGGCACGCTTTTGAGCGGCCTGGGAGCCGCGGCGCTCGGAGACTTCGGCCTCAAACTGGCCCGGCCTGGCAGGCGTTCGCGGTAGGGGCGCACGGCGTGCGCCCGCACTGGCCTGCATGCCACAACGAATGCCAAGCCGGACGAGGCTAGTCTTGCACGTGTACGATCCGGCCGATCGGAGGCACTACTCCCTCGCCTGGCAACCCCAACGCCCCGGTCGTCCGTAGTGAGCTGGGCCAACGCGGGCGCACGCCGTGCGCCCCTACCACCCTGTGCTCGATGCACCGCAGACCACCTCGCCTTGAGCCGCGAGACACTGGCTAAACTACAGCGTCGACTGGACCGATCTCATCAGGCTCGTCCCGGTCAGGACCAGGTAGGCCACCATCGCTGCTAGCCAGGCCAGTGCGAAGATCGGCCCGCGCCGGTCGACGCGATGCTCGCGGTAGAAGGTGCGGTGCGAGTGCAGGCCAAAGCCGCGCACTTCAAGCGCGATCGTGCTGGCCGGCACGTGGCGAAGGCCGTTGGCGATCAACATGACCAGGAACGTCTTCCACTGCAGCGGCTTGCTGGGCAGGGCGCGGAGTCGGTCGAGCAGGCTAGGGCTCCGCGCCAGGTAGACGCCGCGCACTGTCTGCGCCTCGCGGATCGTGGCTGCTTCGTACTGCATCAGCGGGATGAAGCGAAGCCCGGCGAAAATGATGTAGGCGAATCGGTACGGAATGTGAAGATGGCGGTGCAGCCCGTACACCAGGTCGCGTGGATCGGTCGTCTTGAATACGATCGTCGAGGCGGCGACGACACCCACGATCCTGAGCGCGATGGCCAGGCCGAAGCTGATCCCCTCGCGCGTGATCGGGCCGAAAGGTCCTGCGGCGAGCGCCGTCTGGCCGGGATACAGCAGCGCCTGAATCAGGACGATTGGCAGGGCGATTACGCTTAGCTTGGCGGTCGTCAGCAGCAGCTCGATGGCCGACAGTCCGCCACCCAGTCGGCCGACCGCGATCACCAGCAGCCCGAGGGCGAGCACGGGCACCGGGTCGCGCATCGCCAGCAGCCAGACCAGCACGACGAAGCTCCAACCGAGCTTGCTGAGCGGGTCGAGCTTGTGCATGAAAGACGTGCCTTCCTCGAATTCGATTAGCGGCATCTCATAGACCAGTCACTGCATCGCCCTCACTCTGGGAGAGGGAAGGTAAGGGATGGGAGAAGCTGGGCCAGACGGCCTGGCGTGGCGGGGGCCATCTGCAGCTCGGGCCAGGCCAGGCGACAGACGGAGCTGGTTGGGGTTGGCTTGAGGTGGCACTGCTCGAGCAGCTCCGCGTCGGCGAACAGGGCCTCGATCGTGCCGTCGAAGACGATCCGGCCGCCGTCCATAACCATCACCCGATCGGCGTACTCGGCTGCCTGCTCCATGTCATGGGTGATCTGGATGATTGTCATACCGCGCTCACGTGCTTCCTGGCGCAGGACTTCCATCAGGGCCACCGTGTTGTGGCGGTCCTGGCCAGTCGTCGGCTCATCTAGGATCAGCACATCAGGGCGGAGGACCAGCATCGTGGCCACGCTGAGCCGCCGCTTCTCGCCCATGCTCAGCCCATACGGCGGCGCGTCGCGGTGGGCCGAGAGCTTGAACAGCTCGAGCATCAGCGCGACTCGCTTGGCAACCTCGGGCTCAGGGATCGCCCGCGCGCGGAGGCCGTAGGCCAGCTCGTCGGCGACGGTCAGCGCGACGAACTGGTGATCAGGGTACTGAAATACGTAGCCGACCTTGCCACTTCGCAGGTAAGTCGCGGAGCTGGTCGTCTCCACGCCGCCCACGCGAATCGTCCCGCCCGTCGGACGATACAGCCCGGCAATGTTCTTGGCGAGGGTGGTCTTGCCGGTCCCGTTCTGCCCGAGCAAGGCGACGAACTGGCCCCGCTCGATCGAGAGCGACACGCCGTTGAGCACGGGCAGACCCGGCTCGTAGGCAAAGTGCAGGTCAGCCACCTCGACGGCCGGTGGGCCGCCCGTTAAGGGCAGGGCTTGCCGCGCCGCCGTAGGGGTGCTGCTTGCTGCGCCCTCGACGGGTAGGGCAAGCCCTACCCTTACCCTTTCGCGCAGCGCCGCGGCTGTCCCGTCCACGTTGATTGGCTGGCCCTGGCCGGCGTTCAAGAGGACCGCCAGCTCGCACAACTCGGGGACGAATATTCCGAGCTCGTCGCGTAGGGCTAGCAGATGCTGGGTCAAGATCGACTCCGGCGGCCCATCGAGAATGATCCGGCCCTCAGACATCACCAGCAGGCGGGTGGCGACCGGCAGGACATCGTCGATCTTGTGAGCAGCCATCACGATCAGCTCGACCGCTCCACCTCGCCAGAGGTCGACGATCGCCTTCAGGGTTTCCTCGCCGCCGATCGGGTCGAGGTTCGAGGTCGGGCTGTCCAACAAGAGCACCCTCGGGCGCATCGCGAGGCCAGCCGCGATTGCGACCCGCTGCTTCTGGCCACCAGACAGCGCATAGACGAATCGATTCCGGAGCGGCCCGATCCCGGCCACCGTCAAGGACCAGTCCAGCCGCCGGGCGATCTCCTCCCGAGGCAGCCCCAGGTTCTCCGGGCCGAAGACCACCTCACCTTCGACGTCCAGGTTGGTCAACTGGCTCTCGGGGTCCTGGAGCACCAGCCCCACCTTGCCGGCCACACCTGCCAGGCCCCGTGCTAGCACCTCCTCGCCATCGAGCCGCACGCGCCCGGCGACCGTGCCACCAGTCAGGGCCGGAACGACCCCCAGCAGGGCCTGGATGAAGGTACTCTTGCCACAACCGCTCGGACCGACGACGAGCACGAACTCCCCCGGCTGGAATCGGACCGAGATCTCTTTGAGCGCGGCCCGCTCGATCGGCGGCGCCTCCATCCCCTTCGGCTCCACGGGCGTGGAGGCCCGGGACGGAAACCAGTAGCTCAGCCGCTCGGCCTCAAGCATCAAACGGCAAGTCGAAAGTCTTCGACTTCGGCCTACGAGGTGACGACCCGGTAGCCCTCTTCCCGCCCGATGACGCCCATCGTGCGGAGCGAATTCGCGAGTGCCAGGCCGGCAGCGCCGCAGATGACGCCGCCCAGCACGCGGTTGGCCAGGAACAGCCACACTGCATACTGGCCGTATCCCTCGAAATTACGCATCAGGGCCGTGATCCCACGCGTCACCAGGGTGTACGGTGCTCCCAGGGACGTGCTGGCGATGCCGGCCAGGATCGCGAACTTCCAGCCCAGGACGGGGGTCTGGCCACCGTTCGCCAGGTAGAACAAAGCCAGGATGATGTCCGGGCCCAGGCCCTCCCAGAAGTTGAAGACGAAGACCTCGACGCCAAACGGGTTGCCCACGGCCAGCTCGATGACGCTGCCAGCCACCATGCTGACAGTCGCGACGCCGGTCTTGGGAATGATGAGCAGCGGCAGGACGCCGAAGAGCGAGAAGCCGGCCCCGATGATCCAGCCGGTAAAGAGCGGCCCGAGCGAAGATTCGAGGGCCAGTCGGACGCCGCCCCAGTAGCCCTTGAAGACCCCGCCAACGGCGATGAGCAGGGCGATGGTGACCAGGTCGCGAGTCGTCCAGGGCCGGAATCCAAGTCGCCCCAACCCAGACGACTGGCTCGAAGCCTCAGCAGCGCTTTCCATCGCCGTACTCCTTGGTCTGTTCTTCGAACCGGGCTCTGGCCCGTCCGCCGCGCATGATAGCGCACTGGCCGAAGCCCTTGCCGTCACTCGCCCACCTTGCGGCCGGCCGTCCACCAACGGGACAATGAGGCCGCCCCTTGAGGCTCTGGAGGCGTGCAGTGGTCCAGACTAGCCCCGCTTCACTCAGCCTGGAGGAGTTCCAGGCGCTCTTCGATCGATGCAGCAACTGGGGTCGCTGGGGTCCCGACGACGAGCGCGGCGCCCTCAACCTGATCAGCGCCAAGCATCGTATTCGTGCCGCCGGTCTGGTTCGTGAGGGCCACACCGTGAGCTGCGCCTGGCCGCTGAACACCGTTGGCGACGCAGAGAACACGTCGCCCGCGGTGCACTTGATGGTGCGGGCCGGGGATGCCGTCGACGAGCACCCATCGCGCTCGACCGGGGACTACGTGGGCATCGCGCCGCACGGCCAGGCCCACTCCCACCTGGACGCGCTCTGCCACGTCTCGTGGCAGGGGCAGATGTACAACGGCCGCCCGATCAGTCTGGTGACGTCGACCGGGGCTCGGGCCAGCAGTATCACGATTGGCCAGGACGGGATCGTGAGTCGCGGCGTCCTGCTCGACATCCCATTCACCAAAGGCGTCGAGTGGCTCGAGCCGGGCACGCCGATCCTCCCCGATGACCTGGAGGCTGCCGAGTCCGCGGCCAGCCTGCGCGTCGAAGAGGGCGACATCCTGCTGGTGCGGACCGGGCGCCATCGGCGCCGGCGGGCCGCGGGTCCATGGGAGACGCGGACAAGTCTGGCCGGCCTCCATTACAGTTGCGGCCCCTGGCTCCGCGAGCGGGGCGTTGCCCTGCTTGGGAGTGACGGCTCGAGTGACTTCCGTCCCCACGGCGTGGCCGACGTCGGGCTGCCCTTTCACACCCTCACGCTGGTGGCGATGGGGATGCAGCTCCTCGATCACCAGAACCTCGACGACCTAGCCGAAGCGTGCGCGGCCCGCCGCCGATGGGAGTTCATGTTGGTGATCGCGCCACTCCGCATCGAGGGTGGGACTGCTTCCGCCGTCAACCCGATCGCCATCTTTTGAGATCCGACATGACTCCATGCCCGGCGTGGCCACCCAGGGCCAAGTGAGAGCGGCACTATGGCGCGTCGGTCTCGCGCTGCTTGGCGTCGGCGCAGGCCTATTGCTGGCCGAGGTCGTGCTGCGATTCGCTCAGCCGGTCCCGGTCGAGCTGATGCTGCCGATCCCGTACCACGAGCGGCGCTTCAAACGCCTCGTCGTCGGCGATACGTATGTCCGCTTCGACGCGGGCCTGGGCTGGGTCACCACGCCCGATATTACCCGCCGAGCTGGCAACGTCACCTATCACAATAACCGTGCCGGTCTGCGGTCCGACCGCGAGTACGAGCCCCAGCCCGCGCCCGGCCTCCGCCGCCTTGCCGCCTTCGGCGACTCATTTACTTACTGCCATGAGGTGGACCTGGCCGACTGCTGGACGACCCAATTGGAGCAGGCGTGGCCGAACACGGAGGTGCTCAACTTCGGCGTGCCCGGCTATGGCCCGGACCAGGCCTGGCTTCGCTATCAGCGCGACGGGGCACGTCTTCAGACCTGCGGCGTGTTGATCGGCTACATGATCGAGAACATCAACCGGGTGGTCAATCGCTTCCGCCCATTTCTGGTGCCCGAGACGGACCTCATCGCCAGCAAGCCGCGCTTCTTGCTGGATGGTGATGGCTTGACGCTGATGCCCAATCCAGCGACCGACCCGCGCCAGCTCGAGGACCCGGGCTGGGTCGAGCGAGTGGTGGGGCAGAACGACCGTTGGTATTTCCCCGGCATGCTGGTCGCCAACCCGCTCGACGGCTTCCAGTTGGTCCGCCTGGCCCGCACCGCCGCCTACCGTGAACAGCACGGCGACCCCGACGTAGATGGCATGGCGTGGGCGTACCGCGAGCGGGGCGAGGCGTTTGAGATCACAGGTCGGGTGCTGATCGACTTCGCCCGCCAGGTGCGCCGCGACGGAGGCAGCCCGGTGGTGCTGGTCTTCAGCCCCGCGGCTGGAATCGAGGCGGCGCTGCGCGGCGAGGCGCCAGAGTACGCGCCTTTGTTGGACTGGCTAAGGCGTGAGGGTGTCCAGACGATCGACCTCACCGACGAGCTGGTCCAGGAGGCGCGGCGATCGGGCGTCAGTAGCGTGGCCCGCTTCCACTACACGCCACAGGGCAACGCGGTGATCGCGGCGGCCCTGGCCCGCCGCCTACCCGAGCTCGTGGGCAAGACGTGCGGTATGTAGACTGGGGAGATTCAAGAGGGAAGAGTCATGGAGCCAACTGACGCGGCGGATCATATCCAGGAGGTAGCCCACGATGAGGCGGAGCAGCGCGAGCGGCAGCGGGCCGACGTAGACCGTTTCCGCCGCAGGGCAGCGGTCTTGATCGGGGTCCTCGCGATGCTCCTGGCGATCGCCAGCATCAGCGGTGAGAACTCCGCCAAGGAGATGACCAACACCAACATCCTTGCCTCGGACACATGGGCGTTCTTCCAGGCCAAGAACATCCGCCAGACCAGCTATCAGCTCGCCGTCGACGAGCTGGAGACCGTGCTCCTGATCGAGCCCAACCTGTCCCCCGAGGCCAAGGCGCAGATCCAGCAAAGGATCGACCGATACAAGGCGACGATCGCGCGCTACGACAGCGAGCCGGCGACCGGCGAGGGCAAGAAGGAGCTGACCGAGCGCGCGCAGGCCTACGAAAAGCGGCGCGACCACGCGATCCAACAGGACCCGAATTTCGACCTGTCGGTGGCGATCTTTCAGATCGCGATCGTGCTCGGCTCGGTAAGCATCGTGGCCACATCGAGGCGTCTGCTCTGGCTCGCCCTGGGGGTAGGTGCCGTCGCGTTTGTGTTGCTCGTCAACGGCTACCTGCTGTTCTCCCCGCTCCCGATCGGCTAGACGTCTGCCGCGTGTGAAGCTCGCCGATCACTGGCTCTGGCTCCTGCTCGTCGCGGCGCCTCTGGCGCTCGTGGCCGACTGGCTCGGTCTTCCCCACGTACTCGTCTTCTCGCTCGCGGCGCTCGGCGTGGTCCCCTTGGCCGCGTTGATTGGCAGAGCGACCGAGGAGCTGGCGGCTGATATCGGTCCGGCTCTGGGCGGGCTGCTGAACGCGACGTTCGGCAACGCCGCAGAGCTCATCATTGCCGTTCTGGCAATCCGACATGGCCTGCTGGCCCTGGTCAAAGCGTCCATAACGGGCTCGATCGTCGGCAACTCGCTGATGGTGCTCGGCGTGGCGATGCTGGTGGGTGGGGTCCGGCACGGCTCGCTGCGGTTCGCGCGGCATGAGGCCGGCCACCACGCCACGCTCATGGCCCTGGCCGTGGCGGGGCTCTTTTTGCCAGCCGTGTTCGCCAGGAGCGTGGCCGATCAGTCACTGGTCGGGAATGTGAGCCTGCTGGTGGCCGGCATTTTGCTTCTGACCTACGTGACCTACCTGGCCTACAGCATCTTCTG
The DNA here is from genome assembly GCA_035637315.1 of Chloroflexota bacterium. Lineage (GTDB taxonomy): Bacteria > Chloroflexota > UBA6077 > UBA6077 > JACCZL01 > DASPXK01. The sequence continues at coordinate 1,658 of DASPXK010000033.1, read as the reverse complement.
GGACCAGCCCGCCGTCTCGCCCGCCGCGGTCAAGGTGGCCGCCAGGCATCACTCCAGGCGTCGCCGCTGGATCGCCGTGGGCATGCTGGCGGCGGCGACCGCCGCCACGGTCATCGTAAGCGAAGTGCTGGTCCGCACGGTCGAGCCAGTCACCCGCGACCTGGGTTGGAGCGAATTCTTCGTCGGCGTGATCATCGTGCCGCTGATCGGCAACGCCGCCGAGCACTTCAGCGCCGTCACGATGGCGGCCAAGAACCGGATCGACGTGACGATGGGGATCGCGGCCGGCTCGTCGACGCAGATCGCGGTCTTCGTAGCTCCACTGCTCGTGTTCATCAGTCTACTGCTCGGGCACCCGCTCGACCTGGTATTCCATCAGATGGAGCTGCTAGCGCTCGGGCTGACGACGGCCATCTTCGCCCTGATCGCGATGGACGGCCGCTCAAATTGGCTGGAAGGGACTCAGCTCCTCGCCCTGTACCTGATGATCGCCTGCGCGTTCTTCTTCCTACCGATTGCCCAGCAGTAGGGGCGCGACTTATCGCGCTCGCGGCGGGTTTGGGCGCGATAAATCGCGCCCCTACGACGACTAGCGTACGAGGTGATACGGCAGGTCGATCACGGCCGTGTTGGGGCGGAAGAAGAGGGTCATCTTAAGCAGCAGGGCGGTCTGGTTGTGCAGCGGCCACTCCCACCAGCGCCGGGGAACGTACTCGGCCAGCACGACCGTGATCGGGGCGCTCGGATCTTGTTGGGCCAGCGCGTCGAGATAGTGGAGCAGCGGCCCGGTCAGCGAGCGGTACTGCGACTCGAGGATCACCAGCGGGACGTCGACGCCCCACTGCTTCCAGCGCCGCCGGAGCGCGGCCGCCTCTTCCATATCGTCGGTCACGTGGACGGCCGTCACGTTGTGGGACAGCGACTTGGCGTAGCCGAGCGTGCGGGCGACGGCACGGTTGAGTCCTGGAACCGGAACCACCAGGATCGGCTCGGGAAACTCTGGCATCTTCTCGGCCGTCGGCTCCATTGCCAACTGGTCCGAGACGCGGATGTAGTGGGCGTTTATGCGGCGCAAGGTGATGACCAGGACGGGGATCAGGACGATGATCATCCAGGCCCCGTGGACGAACTTGGTGGCGCCGATGATGATCGCCACCAGTCCGGTCGTGATAGCGCCGACCGCGTTGATCGGCATTCCAGTCCGCCAGCCGGGCTCACGGCGGGTCCACCAGCGCTTGACCATGCTGGCCTGCGAGCAAGTGAAGGAGACGAAGACGCCCACGGCGTACAGGGGGATCAGCGCGTCGGTCTCGGCGTCGAACCAGAACACCAGCAAGCCCGACAGCAGGCCGAGCATCATGATCCCGGTCGAGAAGGCCAGGCGATCGCCCCGGAAGCTGAACTGGTGCGGCATGAAGTGGTCGCGCGCCAGGAACCACGACAGGCGTGGGAAGTCCGAAAAGCTGGTGTTGGCGGCCAGGATCAAGATCAGCATCGTCGCGGCCTGCATCAGGTAGTAGAGCGGACCTTCGCCAAAGACGGATCTGGCGATGATCGACAGGACTGACTCGGTCTCGTCGACCGGCGGAACCACGCCGAGCTGCGCGGCTAGGTAAGTGATGCCCAAAAACAGCGCCGCCAGCAGGATGGCCATCCAG
>DASPXK010000032.1:0-2568 GCA_035637315.1 Chloroflexota bacterium | reverse complement strand
GCCCCGCGCCCGGGGTCCGGCTCCCGCCCGCCTGCCCCGCGCCCGGGGGGGCCGCGACGGCCGGCGCCGGCCGCTCGGACTGCAGGCGGGCGATCTCGGCCCGCTGCCGAGTGATCTCCGCCTGCTGCTGCTCCAGCCGCGCCGCCATGGCCTCCAGGCGGCCCACCAGCTCTTCCGTCGTGACCGTCGAGACACTCATGAGGTCCTCCACTCTCTTTGCTCTGGCTCCAGACACTCGCCCCCTGCTTGCGTCCGGCGAGCGATCTCGCCGCGTACCATCAGCATAGGATCATCCGGGGTGACTGTGCACCCCGTGGAACTACGGGCTGAGGGCGACCCCCTTACCCTCTCCCCTGGCTCGCGAGGTGCCCCCCGGGGTGTGGATAATGGCCCTCTGCGGAGGGCACGGCATGCCGTGCCCCTACCATGCGCAAGGCACGGCAAGCCTGCGCCTACCAGGGGAAGGGTCCGCAAGCCTGCCCCTACCATTCGGAGGTGCGTTGATGGCTGTCACACGTCTCGAGATGCGCTCGCGTCAGCCGTACGAGGGTGGGCTCGCTTTCGGCGAGGTGGGGCCGTACGAACGCCTGGACGGAACAATACATTTCGCGGTCGATCCAACTGATCCGGCCAACCAGCTGATCTGCGACCTGGACAAGGCCGAGCAGGACGCGCACGGACGCGTCGAGTTCTGGGCCGATTTTTGCCTGCTTCAGCCGGTCGATCCGGGTCGGGCCAACCGCCGATTGTTATTCGACGTGGTCAACCGCGGTCGCAAGCGTTCGCCGCGCTTCTTCAACCGGTCGCCTGACGTCGTGGGCGCGGAGCGCATCGATCCGGGCGACGGCTTTCTGATGCGACGAGGCTGGACGCTGGCCTGGTGTGGCTGGCAGTGGGACGTGATTCGCAGCCCGGCCCTGATGGGCCTCGAGGCGCCGACGGCCCTCGAGGGCGGCCAGCCGATCCAGGGCCGCGTGGTCTGCCGGTTCCAGCCGAACCAGCCGACGGCGGACCATCTGCTGGCCGATCGGATTCACCGGCCCTATCCGGCTGCCGACCTGGATGAGCCAGACGCCGTGATGACGGTGCGCGAGTGGCCCAACGCTCCGGCCGACACGATCCCACGTGAGCGCTGGCGATTCGCCAGGGACGACAGCGGTCGACTTGGCCCGAGCGACAGCCACGTCTGGCTGGCGGGCGGGTTTGCGCCTGGCCGCGTCTATGAGCTGGCCTATCGGACGCGGGTCTGCCCGGTCGTCGGGGTCGGGTTGCTGGCGGTCCGCGACTGCGTCGCCTTCTTGAGATATGGACGTGGCGAGGATGGGAATCCATGCGCCGGCCGCCTCGACCGCTCGTACGGCTTCGGCGTGTCACAGAGCGGTCGCTTCCTGCGCCACTTCCTGTATCTGGGCCTCAACCTGGACGAACAGCGGCGCCAGGTCTTCGACGGCGTGATCGCGCACGTAGCAGGAGCCCGGCGGGGCGAGTTCAATCACCGCTTCGCGCAGCCCTCGGTCCAGGCGACGCCCGGTTTCGGCCACCTGATGCCGTTCGCCGAGGACGAACAGACCGACCCGCTGACCGGCCAGACGGATGGTCTCCTGAGGCGACAACGGGCCCTTGGTGGCTTGCCGAAGGTCTTCATGACCAACACCTCGGCCGAGTACTGGCGGGCCGACTGCTCGCTGGCCCACACCGACCTTCGTGGCGAGTATGACGTGGAGCCGCCGGCGGAAGTGCGCAACTACCACTTCGCTGGGACCCAGCATGGCCCGGGCAGTTTGCCGCTGACCGACACGAATCAGGTCGATGGCTCGCGCGGCGCGAACCGTTTCAACGCCGTCGACTACTCGCCGCTGATTCGAGCGGCGCTCGACAACCTCGACCGATGGGTGACGTCGAGTGAGCAGCCGCCGCCCAGCGCCTTCCCGCGTCTGGCGGATGGGACGGCTGTCCCCGCGGCCAGTGTGCTCGAGGCGTACCGTTCGATTCCCGGCGCGGCCGTGCCGTCGCCCGAGCGGCTGCCGAGCATGCCCCGCGTGGACCTCGGACCCGACGCGACCCGGGGTATCGGTCGTTTTCCGGTCAAGCTGGGGGGGCCGTATCCAACCTGCGTTTCCGCCGTGGACGCCGACGGCAACGAGCTGGCCAGCATCCGGCTGCCCGACCTGACCGTCCCTGTCGCCACCTATACGGGCTGGAACCCGCGCCATCCCGAGAGCGGAAGTCCAGGCCAGATCATCCAGATGCAGGGCTCGACACTCCCATTCGCTCCCACAGCCCGGGAGCGGGAGCGCAACGGCGATCATCGACCCTCGATCGCCGAGCGCTACCGCGACCGCGACGAATACCTGGCCAGGGTCCGCCTGGCGGCTGAGCGGCTTGTCGCCCAGCGCTACCTGCTCGCGGAAGACGTCGAGCTGGTGGTGGGTCTGGCGGCCGAGCGATACGACGCCTTCGCGCAGGCGCCGGTCGAGGTCAGAGTCTAGAACAGCACGGGCTCAGCCTCCAAATACTGCCGGCTCGTCCGTTCCCCCCCGCGGCTGCGCTGCCAGTACTTGTGCTGGA
>DASPXK010000031.1:0-6468 GCA_035637315.1 Chloroflexota bacterium | reverse complement strand
GAACTCCGCGATGGTCTTCGCGTTCCAGTCGCTCATGTCGAACTCCTTTCGTTCACGATCCCCGGGGTATGCGCTGGGACCGCGTGATGGAAGGCCCGGCGGCCGTTTTCCGGCATCAGGCCTTTGACGCGGTCGAGCCCTGCAAGTTGAACACGTATCCTGGCCTGGCGGGCGTACGGTGCCACAGGATGGGCAATACATGCTCCTGACCCCGCAACGGGCAGCGCACCCCAGGCAGCGCCGGCGCCGGGCTCGTGGACATGGCGGACGTATGGCTTGGCGAGCGCAGACGCGTGGTCGCCATTCAGAAATGGCTTTGGTATGCGTCTGCGGAAGGGAGGCTCGCCGCGAACACTTGACTTCAGCTGCGAGGTGGCGCATGATCGGCCCCGGGCCGCGGGTCAGGCCTGCCGACAGCAGAGCAAATCAGGGAGGTCCCAATGGCTTTCTATCTCATGCGCTTCAGCTAAACGCCTGAGACGTGGGCGAAGCTCATGCAGAACCCTGAAGATCGCCGCGATGCAGCGCGCGCGTACATCGAACAGGTGGGGGGCGCCCTCCACGGCTTTTGGTATGGCTTCGGCAAATACGACGGCTACGCGATCTACGAGGCGCCTGACAACGTCTCGTTGGCCGGCGCCGTGCTTGCTATCACGGCAGGCGGCGCCCTAGCCTCGGTCGAGACAACGGTGCTGATGACCGTGGAAGAGACGCTCGAAGCACTCGCGAAGGGCAAGCGCATTGGCTACCGCCGTCCAGGAGAGTCGCCAGCGACCTGAGAGCCTGTTTTGTTTTGAATGAGGGACTGGGGTGCTTGGTAGGCTTCGGGCATGGCCAGGACGAAGAGCTAGCCGAGACGACCGAGACCTGGGCCTACGCCGCCACGACGCGCCTCATGCTGCGCGCGGGCCTTGCGATGCGCCACTAGCCTACCCATGACCGGTGAGGGCGCCGACTCGAACGGCGGTGGGGGCAGCCGCCGGCAAGGTGAGTAGTTACCCAGCCACTACGTTATCGTCGGCCCGTGGGCTCCTCGCGTGAGGTGGAAGTAGTCCCCCGGGCGGCCGGCGGAATCGCGGCCGGCCAGGACGATGAGCGCCCGCTCGAGGTAGCCGCCGGCCAGGGTCGCGGCCGCAGCCACCACAGAAACCGTCCGCCACCCGCGGCAGGCCAGCGCCTGAACCGAATTGAGCGCCAGCGGCACAGCGGCGCCCAGGCCCAGCACGCCGTAGCGGTAGATGGAGGCCGCCGGCTCGCGCTCGATGGGTCCGGCCACGCCCTGGCGCCGCCACTCGCGCTCGGTCGCGCGGGCGAGCGCGAGCTGCGCGCCCCCGCAGGCCAGAGCGAGCCAGGCCAGGCGTCGCCGTCCCCTGTTCGCGCCGGCCAGTTCAAGAATCAGCGAGATGGCGGCCGTGGCGCTCGCCGCCGCTGAGGCGCCGAACAGGGGCGGCAGCAGCCGGTCCGCGGTCGACCAGAGCGGCACGCTGGTCGAGGCCAGCAGAGTGCCGGTATAGGTCGACATAAGCGCGCCAGCGGCGGCGGCCGGCACGCCGGAGAGGCGCGCAAGGCGCCGGCCCACAGCTAACCCGGCCAGGTCCTCGAGCGCTTGTCCCAGGCCGACGAGCCCGCTCAACGCGCCGAAGGCCGCCAGCGTCCAGGAGCCGATCGACATCGGCGAGGTCGAGCGGAAGATGCGCAGCATGTTGTACCAGCGCGAGGGCGTGTGAAGGTCTTTGATCAGGAGGACCGGGCTGAGCAGCGCGCCGCCCAGCGCCAGATAGCGCCCTGTGCGCACGATTGCGCGATCTCGCCGGCCTCCGAGCAGATCGGCGATCGCGGCGATCAACTGGGCCGCGCCGGCCAGCCCGCCGACGAACAGGTAGCTCACGACGAGCCAGCGGTAATGGCCCGCCTTGATCGCTGGCTGACCGTAATACGTGGGAATCCCCCTCACCCCGCGAAGCGCACTTGTTCCCAGCCCCTCTCCCACCAGGGGAGAGGGGCGTGGCGCCCCTTCCCCCCGTGTGGGGGAAGGGGCCGGGCGATGGGGGCGGCCGTACGGCGTCTCCATCACTCTTTCCCAGCCGCGAAGGCGGCCGCCGCGGCCAGCGCGAGGCCGGCAATCGTCGCCAGGCCAGCCAGCAGCCCCGGCCGCACTCGTTTAGCCGGCAGGGACGGCGCGGCCGGCAAGTTGTAGACCTCAGGCCGGTCGATTAGCAGGAAGAACGCGTGCAGCGGGCCGATGTCGTCGGTAGCGCCGGGCGAGCCCGGCCCGCCATACAGGTAGGCCTCCGGCACGCCCCGCTCGAGCAGCTCGCCGACCCTCCGTCCGGCCCGCTCCTGCAGATCGCCCAGCTCGCCGAACTGGATAGACTCGGTCGGACACGCTTTGGCGCAGGCTGGCTCGAGGCCGCCCTTGAGTCGATCGTAGCAGAGCGTGCACTTGTGCGCCTTGCCGTCGCCGAGCAGGTCCAGCTCGATGACTCCGAACGGGCAGGCCGGCACGCAGTAGCCGCAGCCGTTGCAAATGTCTTGCTGGACGACGACGGTGTCGAACTCAGTCCGAAAGAGCGCGCCAGTCGGGCAGGCTTCGAGGCAGGCCGCGCGCTCGCAGTGCTTGCACACGTCGCTCATCATCAGCCAGTTGCTCTGGAAGGGCGGCATGGAGGTGGCTCGCCCGCCGGCTTGCACTGAGCCTGCCGAAGGAGCCTGCCCTGAGCTTGCCGAAGGGTCGCCGATCTTCTCGATGAAGGCGACGTGGCGCCAGCTGGTGGCCGAGAGCGCGGCGGTATTGTCGTAGCTGTTGCCGGTCAGCCCGGGCCCATCGGCCGGCAGGAGGTTCCACTCCTTGCAGGCCACCTCGCACGCCTTGCAGCCGATGCATAGCGTCGTGTCGGTAAAGAAGCCGTACTGTCGACCGGGCACGATCTCGATCATGAGCAGTCAGCTCTCAGCCATCAGCCATCAGCTCCCGCGTCTCCTGACAGCTGACTGCTGACAGCTCGCTTTCGCAGGTCGCACGTGAACGCCTTGCCCTCGTGTATCGAGGTGTTGGGGTCGCCGACGATGGCCGACAGGGTGTTGGCGATGTCGCCAGTCGCGTAGCCGTGCCAGCCGAAGTGCCAGGGCATCCCAATCTGGTAGATCCGCCTGCCATCGATCTCGAGCGGCCGCAGGCGCTCGGTCACCAGCGCGCGTGTAACGATCTCGCCGCGGGCGGTGGAGATGACAACCCAGTCGAGATTGGCGATCCCCTTCTCGCGCGCCAGCTCGGGCGGGATCTCCGCGAAACCCTCAGGCTGGAGCTCGGCGGTCGAGGGCACCAGCCGGGTCGGGATGCCGCCCGCGTGGTGCTCGGTCAGGCGGTAAGTGGTGATGACGTACGGGTAACGGGGATCGCCCACGGCGTGGTAGGGGTTGTCCGGGCGCTCCCATTTCTTGGCGACCGGGTTGTCCTGCTGGCCGTACAGTGGATTCCTGGCCGGCGACTCGACCGGCTCGTAATGCGTCGGCAGCGGGCCGTCCTTGAGTCCTGCCGGCACGAACAGCGAGCTCTTGCCGTCGGCGATCATGATGAACGGCGACCTGCCGTCCAGGGCGTCCATGCCTGTGGGTCGCTTGGACCAGTCAGGCGTGTAGTCGGGCGGCTTGTCCGCCACGAAGTCCGGGTCGTCCCGTCCGACCCATTTGTCTTGCTCGGCGTCCCACCAGACGTAGCGCTTGCGCTCTGACCAGGGTTGGCCGTCCGGGTCGGCAGAGGCGCGGTTGTAAAGGATCCGCCGATTGCTCGGCCAGGCGAACCCCCAGCCCAGGTGCGTGCCGGGCCCGCCTGGGGCGTCTGGCACCCGCGAGCGAGCCTGGTTGTGGTCCTCGGCTGGGAAGACGCCACTGTATATCCAGCAGCCGCACGCGGTCGTGCCATCGTCCTTCAGTTCCTGGTAATCGGCCACCTGGCGGCGGTCCGGCCAGGTGTAGCCGTTGATCTCCTTGAGGACAGCTTCGGCTGATGGCTCGACATGCGCCCCGAAGACCGGATACTCCCAGCTCAGGTTTTTGATCGGCTCGTCTTTCGGGTCATCGCTGTCGGCATGGAGCGCCGTCAGGCGTCTGCCGAGGTGATAGAAGAACCAGAGGTCCGAACGGCACTCGCCTGGCGGGTCGACGACCCTGTCGTGCCACTGAACGAGCCGATGAGTGTTGGTGAAGGTACCCTCCTTCTCACCTGCCAGCGAGGCTGGCATCAGGAAGATCTCCGTCTTGATCTGGTCCGGCCGGATTTCGCCACGCTCAACCTCCGGCGACCTGTACCAGTAGGAGGCCGTCTCGTTCTCGAAGATCTCACGGACCACCATCCAGTCGAGGTTTGGCAGCCCTTTGCGGATGAGGTGGCTGTTGTGGCCCCCCACGACCGGGTTCTGGCCTATCAGCAGCAGGCCGCGAATCAGGCCGTCCCCAATCGCCAGCATCATCGGGAGCTGAGAGTGGTCGCCGACTATCTTCGGCAGCCACTGGTAACCCCACTCGTTGTCCGGGCTGGCCCCCTCACCGTACCACGCGCGCAGCAGGCTGACGGCGTACTTCGGGAAGTTGGCCCACCAGCCAGTCGGGACCTGCTCGGCCTCGAGGTAGTCCTTGAAAGTCCGATGCGATCTCTGGGCGCTCGGCTGCGGCAAGTAGCCCGGCAACAGGTTGTACAGAGTGGGGATGTCTGTGCTGCCCTGAATGCTCGAGTGGCCGCGCAGGGCGAGGATGCCGCCGCCAGGCCGCCCGATGTTGCCCAGCAGGGCCTGGATGATGGCGCAGGCGCGGATCATCTGAACGCCGGTCGTGTGATGGGTCCAGCCCACCGCGTAGCACCAGGCAGTCGTCCGCTCGCGGCCGGAGTTGCGCGCGACCGCCTCGGCGACCTTGACGAATGTCTCCTTGGGGCAGCCCGTGACCCGCTCGACCATCTCGGGCGTGTAGGCCGCGTAGTGCCGGCGGAGGATCTGGTAGACGCAGTTGGGGTGCTGGAGACTGGGATCCGAAGGCGGCGGCCCGTCAGATGGGCGCTTCAGCTTCTCTCCGTACGGCTCGGTCGTCTGGGCCTGCTGCTCGGCCGACGACGACGGGACCGCCTCGCCCTGGTACTGCCACGAGTCGACCCTGTACGCGCGGCTCTCGGCGTCCCAGCCCGAGAAGAGTCCGTCGAGCTGGCTGGCGTCCTTGAAGTCGTCCTCCACGACGGTGGCGAGGTTAGTGTAGTTGAGCGCGTATTCCTTGAACCAGAGGTCACGCTCGAGGATGTAGCTGATCAGCCCACCCAGGAAGGCGATGTCGGAGCCCGCTCGCAGCGGCGCGTAAAGATCGGCCAGGGCCGAGGTGCGAGTGAAGCGGGGATCGACGTGGATGATGGTCGCTCCCTTCTCCTTGGCCTGCATGACGAAGCGGAAGGCGATCGGGTGGTTCTCGGCCATGTTCGAGCCCATGATGACCACGCAGTCGGCGTTCGTCACGTCCCACTGGGCGGTGGTGGCGGCCCCCCGCCCGAAGCTGGCGCCCAGACTGGGCACCGACGAGCTGTGTCAAACACGGGCCTGGTTCTCGATCCAGACCATCCCCAGGCCGCCGCCGCAAAGCTTCTTGATGAGGTAGTTCTCCTCGTTGTCGAGCGTGGCGCCACCGAGCTCGGCAATGGCCAAGGTGTGATTGGCCGTCGTGCCGTCCGGGAGATGGCCGACGAACGTCTCGTCGCGGGTCTGCTTGACGAGCTGGGCGATGCGGTCCATCGCCCACTCCAACGGTCGCTCCTCCCAGTGGTCCGAGTACGGAGCGCGATACTTGACCCCGGTCAGTCGCTGTGGGTTGAGCATCCAGCCCAGCGTGGCGGCGCCCTTCGGGCAGAGGGTGCCCTGGTTGATCGGGCTGGTGGGATCGCCCTCGACGTGGATGACGTCGTTGCCCTTGGCGTAGATCAGCTGGGCGCACCCCACCGCGCAGTACGGGCAGATCGACGTCCCAACCCGGTCCGCGTCTTCCAGCCGTGGCCGGGTCCGCCGCGAGGCGGCCGACTCCGCCGCCTGGCGAGCGGGGTCGGCGCCAACGAGCTGCCTGGGAAGCGACCAGTCCCGAAGCGCGCCGCGAAGTCTGGTCTGCAATGAAGGGCTCATCTCGCGTCGGCAGCAGTTCGAACGGAGTGGGCAACGCCGGACGCCCAGCCGGGCTCGCCATCGTAGTCGACGATCACCCGGGCTCCACCGTCACGCAGACGGCACAGCTCGGCGCCGTCGAGCGAGGCGTCGTGGGCCACCGTGAGCAGGAAACTCTGCCCGCCGTCGGTCGTCAGCCGAAAGCGCTGCTCCTGGACCATGGTTATCCGTCCGCTGGCCGTCTTCATGGCGGCAAACATCATGCCCTGAAGTCGCGGAAAACGAAAGGCCCAGGGCCAGGGCTTGCCCTGCGCTCTGGCACGAACTCCGACCCGGTCCA
>DASPXK010000030.1:0-11395 GCA_035637315.1 Chloroflexota bacterium | reverse complement strand
GAGAGCCTCGCGGTAGGATGGGCGCGCTCAAGCAACCCAGCCTGTCCAGGAGGCTCTCGATGGCTCAGTGTATCAGCCTGGGGGTGGTCTGCGCAGCGGAGGCTCCGATGCGCCTGGTGAGCGCCCTCAACCGCCCGGCGCTCCGCCTGGCCAGCCAGCCGCCGCCGACGCTCTCGCGCCAGGCCAAGCAGCGGCTGAAGTGGTTCGACTGGCACGCCAGCCACGGCCGCAACGTCAGTCTGACCTGCCGCTACTTTGGGATCAGCCGCCAGACGTTCTATCGCTGGCAGCGGCGCTACAACCCCCAGCGCATCCAGACGCTCGAGGATCGTCTCAGCCGTCCCCACCAGCGGCGCCAGCCGACCTGGACGCTCCCGCAGCGGCAGGCGGTCCACGCCCTGCGCGAGCAGTATCCGCGCTGGGGCAAGGACAAGCTCAAGGTGCTCCTGGACCGCCAGCGGCTGGTGCTCTCGGTCTCGATGGTCGGACGCATCCTGAGCCACCTCAAGCGCTCCGGCCAGCTGGTCGAGCCCGTGGGGCGGATCAGCGCCCGCAAGCGGCGCTGGCAGCGGCCGTACGCGGTCCGCAAGCCGCGCGACTACGCCGTGGCCGCACCGGGCGACCTGGTCCAGATCGACACCCTGGACGTCCGCCCGCGGCCCGGCGTGATCCTCAAGCACTTCACCGCCCGCGACGTGGTCAGTCGCTGGGACGTGCTCGAGCTCGCCAGCCGCGCCACCGCCCTGACCGCCACCCGAGCCCTCGAGGCGGTGCTCGAACGGATGCCTTTCCCAGTCTCGGCGATCCAGGTCGACGGCGGCAGCGAGTTCATGGCCGACTTCGAGGCCGCCTGCGCCGCGCGGGGAATCCGCCTGTTCGAGCTGCCGCCTCGCAGTCCAAAACTGAACGGCGCCGTCGAGCGCGCCCAGCGGACTCACACCGAGGAGTTCTACGAGTGCAGTTTCGCGCCCCCGACCGTGGCCGAGCTGGGCGCCGAGCTGCGGACCTGGGAAGTCGTCTACAACACCGTGCGCCCCCACCAGGCGCTCGGCTACCTCACCCCACTGGAGTTCGTCACGGCTTGGAATCAGCATCACGCGAGAGAGGAGGAGTGTAACGGAGGTACCGAACGAGTACACATCCTTGACCAGTCGAAACCGGCCTCGATATACTTCCGCGTCGAACGGTGCCCTTTGACCTGAGAACAGACTGTTGCCCACGGCGTCGTTTGGCGACTGTCGGTCTGAGCTCAGCGGTCTGTCACTCTGAGCGAGCGAAGGTCCTCGGCCTCTCCACACCGCTTCCGAGGTCCTCCGCGTGTCGGTGTATTCGTCTGTGCACCTGACGGATCGGCGCCCGGCGAACTGAGAGAGCATGATCGACGTTCAGCAGCTGACCAAGGACTATGGGCCGCATCGCGCGATCAGCGACGTCACTTTCTCCGTGGAGAGGGGCGAGGTGCTCGGCTTCCTCGGACCTAATGGAGCCGGCAAGACGACGACGATGCGCATCCTGACCGGCTACATGCCAGCCACCAGCGGGACGGTCACCATCGCCGGCTTCGACATCTTTAAACAGTCTGTCGAGGCGCGGCAGCGGGTCGGCTATCTGCCCGAGACGGTCCCGCTCTATCCGGAGATGAGCGTCAGTGGCTATTTGGACTTCATGGCCAAGCTCAAGGGCATCCCCCGCCGCGATCGGAAGAGCGAAATCGAGCGGGTCATGCGGGCGACCGGCGTTGTCGAACGTGCCGAGCAGCTCATCGCGAAGCTGTCGAAGGGTTTCAGGCAGCGGGTTGGCGTGGCGCAGGCCCTGCTCGGCAGTCCGGACGTGCTGGTGCTGGACGAGCCGACCATCGGCTTGGACCCCAGGCAGATCATCGAAGTCAGGAACCTGATCAAGAGCTTCGGCGGCGAGCACACCGTCATCTTGAGCACTCATATCCTGCCTGAGGTCAGCATGACCTGCTCGCGGGTGATCATCATCAACGATGGCCGGCTGGTGGCGGTTGACACACCTGAAAACCTGACTCGCCGGCTGCGGGGCGCCGAAGCGATCCAGGTCGAGGTGCGCGGTCCGCGGGCGGCAGTGATCAAACAGCTCAAGCAAGTGCCCAAGGTGACCGGTGTCACCGTGGCAAGCGATGGTCGAGAGGGCGAGGTGGCGACCTACAACGTGGCCGGAGAGCTTGGGGCGGACGTCCGCGAGGCGCTGGCGGCGGCAGTGGTGAACGGGGGCTTTGGGTTGCTGGAGCTGCACCAAGCCGGTATGAGCCTGGAGGACATCTTCCTGCGGCTGACCACCGAGGAGGCCAGTGTAGCGACCGAAGGAGCCGCCGCGTGAGGAACACACTCGCCATCGCCGAGCGCGAGCTGAAGTCTTACTTTGTGTCGCCAGTTCCTTATGTGGTGACGGGCCTTTTCCTCGTGATCGCTGGCGTGCTGTTCTCGGGCCCCTTTTCAAGAGTCAGTGAGGCCACGCTGCGTTACTGGATCGGTAATGTGAGTGTGATCTGGCTCATCGTTCTGCCCGCCTTCACGATGAGGCTCCTTGCCGAGGAGGCCCGCAGCGGCACGATCGAGCTGCTCTTGACCAATCCGGTTCGTGATTTCGAGGTTGTCCTCGGCAAGTACCTTGCGGCGCTCGGCTCTCTGCTGGGCATACTGGCGCTCACTCTCTACTACCCGGCGGTGCTCTTCATATTCGGCAGTCCCGACGGCGGACCAATCCTGACAAGTTACGTTGGCATCATTCTCCAGGGGGCCGCGTTCCTTGCCGTCGGACTCTGGGCCTCGTCGTTCACCCAGAATCAGATCATCGCGTACTTCCTTTCGTTCGCGATCCTCCTGATCATGTGGCTCGGCGACCTGGTGGCCGACGCGATTGGCAAGCCAGGCAGCGACGCCATGCGCTACCTAAGCGTGCCCAGCCATTTCCAGGACTTCTCGCGCGGCGTGATTGACACGACGCACGTGATCTACTTCTTGAGCATCGTGGCCGCCGCGCTCTTCCTGGCTTACCTCTCCCTCCAGACACGTCGTTGGGGGGGATAGGCTGGCCGGTCGATTGGAGGGCTGTGCCCAGTGAGTGACGGTCGCAGGACCGCGAGCTCGAGGCGCTCTCGGCCGTCCTGGACGGAGCGCCTCCCCAAATTGTCGCTCGATCTGGTCAAGGCCCCGCTGGCAGGCCTCGGGCTGCTCCTGATGGCCGCCGCCGGTGGCTATTACCTGATCTTCGCCGGGTTCGACACTCCAATGCGGATCATGTTGGCGGCCGGCATCCTGCTGCTCGGCGTCGCGATCGCGATCGATCCGGAGGCAGTCTGGGGCAAGCTGACCACCAGGGGGGCCCTGTACGGCGGGAACACGTTCGCCGTCGCGGCGATCTTCCTCGGGATCCTCGCGCTCATCAACGTGATTGGCTCGCGACGCCACGAGCGCTGGGACTTGACCGCCAACAAGCAATTCTCCCTATCGGATGAGACGATCAAGGTACTCGGGCAACTCGATCAGCCGATCCAGGTGATGGGCTTCTTCCAGGGAGATGACAGCCGCATTCGCGGTGACGGAGGCGAATTCCGCGATCTGCTCCGCGAATACCAGGTTCGGTCGGACGGCAAGATCAGCTACGAGTTCGTCGATCCGGTCGAGCGCCCAGCCCTCGCCCAGCAGTTCGGCATCAAGGAGTTCGGGACAACGGTCCTGCAGATGGGTGATCGTCGCCAGCAGATCACCGGCACCCGCGAGTCAGACCTGACCACGGGCATTCTGCGCCTCATCCAGCCCAAACCCAAAAAGGCGTACTTTACGACCGGCCACAACGAGCACCGCATCGACGGCTTCGACAACGACGGGTACGGACAGCTTAAGACCAGCATGGAGTCCGATAACTTCGTCGTCGAGCAGCTTAACCTCTTTGCATCCAACTCGGTGCCCGACGATGCGAGCCTGGTGATCATCGGTGGGCCGAAGCTGCCACTGGGCGACCCCGAGCGCGAAGCGCTTTCGAGCTACCTGGACCAGGGCGGCAAGGTGATGATCCTGGCCGATCCCAAGGTCGAGGCTGGTCTGGGTGCGTTGGTCAGCAAGTGGAACCTCGAGCTCGGACAGGCCTTCGTCGTCGACACGGATCGGAATGCCTTCTTCCGCTCGCCGTTCAACCCGGTCATTAGCAAGTTCCCGGTCCACAAGATCACCGAACAGATGCCGAACCTGCTGGTGCCGGGCGCAACCTACTTCAACGTCCCCAAGGACCCACCTCGCGGTGCGACGATGACCAGCCTGGCGCAGACCAGCGACCGCAGCTGGGCCGAGATGGACGAGGCCGCGCTGCGCGACCCGCAGAAGATCCAGTTCGACGACGGAGTGGACGTCAAAGGTCCGTTGACCCTGGCGCTGGCCGTGGAGATCCGCCCCGATACGCCGCCCGGTTCGGAGGCCGATTCAAACGCCCCAAAGACGCGTCTGGTCCTGATCGGCAGCTCGCGCTTCATCACCAACGAGGCGCTCTCGCTGCCAGTCGGCAACCGTGACTTCTTCCTCAACGCCGCCAACTGGCTGGCCGAGGCGGAAGAGCTGATCTCGATCCGCGCCAAGCCGTCCGATACTCGTTCGATGTTCCTAACTGGTGCGCAAGCAGCCACGGTCTTTTGGTCGTCTGTGGTTTTTCTGCCATTGCTGGTCCTGGCGGGCGGAGCCACGGTTTGGTGGAGCCGACGCTGAGATGAACCCGAGGCTCACCCTCGGACTTCTGGCTGTATTGATTGCGCTGGGGGGATACGTCTACCTTGGGGGCCCGAGCGGCGGCCAGGCGAACCAGCCCACGGCCAAGGATCAGACGTCCAACCAGCAGCTCGAGGTCTTCAAGTTCGAGGACCGTGACACGCAGCGGCTGGCCGTCCGCAAGGGCGATCAGCAGACGGTCGTGGAGAAGGACGCCGACGGGAACTGGACGCTCCCGTCCACGGGTGAGCCTGCCGACAAGATTCGGTTGAGCGGCATCACGCTCCGCCTGGCCGGATTGCGGGCGACCCGTCGATTCGATGAGCCCGCCAACCCAGCCGATTACGGACTGGACAATCCGCAGACGATGGTTGCCATCGACCAGAGCGACGGGGCGCAATATTCGCTCTACTTCGGGGCCAAGGCTCCGGCCGAGGCCGGGACGTATGCGCGGCGCGGCGACGAGACCGTCGTATTCGTGGTCTCCAACGCTCTCGTTCAGGATCTGGAGCGTTTGATCACCGAGCCGCCACGCCAACCGCCAACTCCCACACCCGCTCCGACGGCGACGCCAACTCCGGAGGCCGAGCCGACCGCCACGCCGACGCCGTAGTCGAGAGAGATCGTGCTATGCGAGGAGTCGGCGAGACTCGATTTGTGACTCTTTCTTGATTCGAGAGTGATGCCGGGCGCCGAGCGCAGCGTTATCCTCGTAGGCGGGGTGGACGCTCGCAGCGTCGAGGCATAAGACTCGACATCGCGTGCTGCGGACCTTTCTTGCGGCCCCGCGCGTTCTAGATTGTGGCGGCTGTCAGAGTTGACGGCCGCTCGTGCTCGCCATCACGACGTTGTGAGGGTATGAGAGTGCAGCAGCATCACGGCCCAACCTTGCTGGCGCAGCCCGACCTCGATCCCGCCCTACTGGCCTTCGTTAAGTGCCACATCAAGTCGTTCGCCAAGTGGGACGTGCTGCGGGCAATTATCTGAGCAAACCGGCTCGTGGACCGCGACCGCTGAGCTGGTGCGAGAGATCAATCGGCCGCAAGCGGTGATCGTGGCCGCCCTCGATGATCTGACAGGCGAGGGCATCGTCGAGACGTCTGGCCAGCCCGACGAGCGGCTCTACTGCCTGCCCGAGGGTGAACCGACCACGATGGTAGTGCGCCGCCTGATCGCCAGGGCGACCCGTAGCCAGGAGCTCCGCCGAATCGTGGTCGCTCACATCCTGCGCGCGGCTGAGGGCCAGGGAGCGACAACGCGTCCTCGGTCTCCCGGCGAACATACGGATCCCTCTCCGAAGTTAGCGCGCGCTCCAGGGCCGCTCTGGCCGGCTGGCTGCCGATCCGACCGAGCGCCCAGGCGGCATGGCCGCGGACCAGTGGCTCCGGGTCGGCCAGGGCGCGGGCAAGGACCGGCACCGTCTCGGGCCGCGCCTGATTGCCGAGAGCGACCGCTGCATTGCGGAGCAGACCCCGCCGCTTGGCGCGCGTGATGGGCGTGCCCTTGAAACGGCGTTGAAAGCCGTCGTCGTCGAGATCGAGCAGATCGACGAGCAACGGCCACGCCGAGCGCTCGTCCCCCAGGAGCTCGGGCCAGATGAGTGAGCGGTTGGCCCGATTCCAGGGGCAGACCTCCTGACAGATATCGCATCCGAAGACATGGTCGCCGATCGAGGGCCGAAGCTCAGGCGCGATCGGGCCGCGGTGTTCAATGGTGAGGTAGGAGATGCATCGGTTCGCGTCGAGGACGTACGGCGCGGGCAGCGCGCCGGTTGGGCAGGCGTCCAGGCAGAGGCGACATTGGCCACAGTCCTTGACCACCGGACGGTCCGGCCCTAGCGCGAGGTCGGTCAAGACGGCCCCAAGCAGAACCCACGAGCCGGCGACCGCTGTCAGAAGGTTCGTGTTCTTGCCGAAAAAGCCGAGCCCGGCTCGCACAGCGGCCTCGCGCTCGGCGAGCGGGCTGGAATCGACGAACACGCGCGTTCGGACGTCGGAGCCGGCGACCTGGCGGAGGTAATCGGCGAGTGCTCGCAGGCGGCGGCCCATGACGTCGTGGTAATCGCTGCTTCGCGCATAGCGGGCTATTCTGCCGGTCGGCTCGGCGGTCGACAGATGGGGCTGGGGTGCCGCGTAGGCGACACCGACGACGATCAGCGAGCGCGCGCCGGCCAGAAGCTCGGTGGGGCGGCACGAACGTCGAACTCGCTCGGGAGTCATCCAGCTTAGCTCGGCGTGCCGCCCCGCTTGGAGCCAGTCCACGAGACGCCACTCGGCGGATGCGAACCGCTCGGCGCTCGTGACCCCGACGAGGTGAAACCCCAGCTCGGATGCTCGGCGCTTGACGTCGTCGGTCAGAGACATCGGCTCACTCCGACTGCTTGGTAGGCGTCTGTTATCCTAGCGCTACGGACATCGCGCGTACTGACCGCGAAAGGCGGGACTGTCAATGAGTTTGGCCCATTCCAACCGAGTCAGCCGCCGCACGCTGGCCATGGCCGCGACTCTGGTTCTCGCGCTAGTCGTGGCCTGCGGTCCGCCTGCTCGCAGCTCTGGCGCGGCGACCCCCAAGCCTGCTGAGGCACCGGCCAAGACCGAGCCGCCGAAATCCGGTCCGCCAGTAAGCGGCAAGCTCCTAATCGGGGGCGTGACGGCGCTGAGCGGCCCTCAGGCGACCTTTGGCGAGGGCGCTCGAATGGGGGCCAACCTGGCCGCCAAGGAGCTCAACACGCGGGGCGGTCTCCTGGCCCGCCAGATTGAGATGGTCTACCGCGACGACGAGGCGAACCCGACCAAGGCCGTCCAGGTCGTCCAGGAGCTGATCAGCAACCAGGGCGTCAAGGTGATCATCGGCCCCATCAACACGCCCAACGCGCTGGCCGTAGCGCCAGCGGTAACCGAAGCGCAGGTGATCAACCTGCAGATCACGACAGGGACGGCGACGGTCGACCCCAAAAAGCACCCGTCCATTTTCAGGCCCCAGTATTACGCCGCCCAGGAGGCACAGCTCATACTCGATTATTTCGGGCGGGTCCGCGGCTACCGGAAACTCGGTATCCTGGCCGACAGCACCGGATATGGGCAGGGCGGCGTGGCCGAGCTAAAGCCGCGCGCGGATGCCTTCGGGGTCCAGATCGTAGCCGAGGAAAAGTACAACCCTGGCGACGCGGATATGACCGGCCAGGTAGGTCGGATCATCAACTCGGGCGCGGACGGGATTCTCGCGTGGGGCCTGGGCAACGATCTGGCCCAGGCTGCCAAGGCCCTCGACAAGCTCGGTTCCCGGCTTCAGATGATCGGCGCGTCAGGGATCACGACGGTCGGGTTTCGGCAGCTAGCCGGCGAAGCTGGCCAGAATCACCTCGGGACCTATTCAAGGCGGTTCAGCTTCTCCGACTCGGCGCCCGCTGATGCTCGAAGCCGGGAGTTTGTCGAAAAGCTCGACGCCGAGTACGGACCCGACTGGAGCGCCCAGACTGTGGTCAGCGCGCCCTGGTATGAAGCGATCTATCTGTACGCGGAAGCGGTCAACCGGGCCGGCAGCGACGAGCCTGCCAAGGTCCAACAGGCGCTGGAGGGGATCCAGGGCTTTGCGGGTAACGGTATCTACACGACCTACACGTTCGGGCCGGAGCTTCGAAACGGATTCCAACAGACCGACCTGACGGTCGTCTACGCGGCCGGCGAAAGGCACGGTCTGTACCGTCGACCGAACGACGCCCCTTGAACGTTGGGTTCGTCGCCCAGCTCTTAGTCAGTGGCCTGGCACTGGGCAGCATCTACGCACTCGTCGCACTCGGCTTCACGCTGATATTCGCCACCACCCGAGTGGTGAACTTCGCTCAGGGCGAGTTCGTCATGCTCGGAGCGCTGGTTGGCTACAGCGCCCACGTGAGCGCGGGGCTGCCACTCGGGCCGGCAGTCCTGGTCGCCGGGCTCGTCACGGTCCTGGCCGGGCTGATTGCCGAGCGGGTGGCGGTATATCCACTCCGCGCACTGCAGTCGAGCATCGCATGGGTGATCAGCACGCTCGGCCTGGGTATGATGCTCAAGAGCGGGGCCGCCGAGGTGTGGGGCAAGGTGCCAGTCGCGTTCCCCGCGCCCTTCGGCTTGGGCCGCGTCGAGCTGTTTGGGACGGCCTTCGTGCCTCAGGAGGCGGTGACAGTCGTGGTGGCGATAGCCCTCATGCTGGCGCTGGAGGCTCTGTATCGCGCCACCATCTTCGGCAAGGCGATGAGAGCGGTTGCCTACGATCGGGATACGGCCAAGCTCATGGGCATCAACGTCTCGACGATGTCGCTCATCAGTTTCGGCATCAGCGCGGCTCTGGCGGCGATTGCCGGGCTGCTCGTGAGTCCGATCACCAACGCTAGCCCCGAGATGGGGACCGTGCTCGGTATCAAGGGCTTCGCCGCCGCGGCGGTGGGCGGGCTCGGCACGTTTCAGGGCGCGTTTCTAGGAGGGATCCTGCTCGGCGTTATGGAGGTCCTGGCCAGCGGGCTGCTCTGGCCTGGCTTCTACGACGTGGCCGCCTTCGGGCTGCTGATCCTGGTCTTGCTCGCCCGGCCGACCGGCCTCGTCGGCGCACGGGTCGTCGTCCGAGCCTGAGGAATTGGTCAACCACTGGGGTAGAGCGGGGACAGCGAGATCTGGGCCGAGCGGGCGCGGCAGCCTGGTTCTCCAATCCCTGTGGTGAGTCGGCTTCCCAGAGCGCTCATCTGGGTGCTTGGGGTGGTGGCGATCCTGGCCACTCCCTGGGTCGTATCGAATCAGTTCTATCTCCTGCTGGCCGAGCTGGTCGGGATCAGCATGATCGTCGTGACTGGCCTCAACCTGGTGCTCGGCTACGGCGGCCAGGTCTCGTTGGGTCACGCGGCGCTGTTCGGCGTGGGCGCCTACGCCTCGGCGCTGGTGACGCTGCGTGGCGAGCAGGGTTTCGTGGTCGGCGCGCTCGCCGGTGCGGCGCTGGCTGGACTTGTGGGGGTGCTGCTGGGAGTTCCGTCGCTGCGTCTGGCCGGCGCGTACCTCGCGATGGCCACTATGGCCTTCAACCTGATCGTCCAGCGCCTGCTGGTTAACTGGGTCGCCCTGACCGGCGGGCCCGATGGCCTCGTTGGAATTCCACCGGCCTCGATCGGGCCGCTGATCTTCGACCGACGGGCCCATTTCTACCTGGTCGCGGTCTGCGCCGGATTGGTGACCTGGTTGAGCGCCAATCTGGTCAACTCCTCTCACGGACGCGCGCTGCTCGCGGTCCGCGAGGATGAGCTGGCGGCCAGCTCGAGCGGGGTTGCCGTGTATCGCGCCAAGCTTGGCGCGTTCGGGGTGAGCGCCGTGTACGCCGGCCTGGCGGGTAGCCTGTTCGCCCATCTCTACCGCCACATCAGCCCGGCCTCGTTCGGCCTCGAGACGTCGCTGGAGCTGCTGCTGGCAGTGTTGCTGGGCGGAGCCGGGAGTCTTGGCTGGCCACTGGTGGGCGCAGCCATCGTAACCGTCCTGCCGCAACTGCCGGCCCTGCAAGCCCTCCAGGACCTACGCCTGCTGGTTTACGGCGGCCTCTTGCTCGGATCGGTGGCGCTGTTTCGGGGTGGTCTGGCCGGCGTGAGCGCCCAGGTTCGGGCACGCTGGCAGATGCGCTCTGAGCCACGACGCGCGGATGGCGCGAGGTGGTCAGGTGCCGGCGAGTCGCTCGACGAGGCCATTCTTCGCGACCTGCTCGCGCTCGACCCTGGTGTTCGGTCCGACCCGCTCGAGCTCCGAGGCGCCAGTAAGCGATTTGGCGGCGTAGTGGCGCTGGACGGCATCGACCTGACGCTCGAGCCGGGCTCGATTCACGGGCTGATCGGTCCGAACGGCTCCGGAAAGACTACCGCACTGAACGTCGCCTCGGGGCAGATCGCACCAGACAGTGGGCTGGTCCGCGTGAATGGGCGCGCCGCGCTCGGCTGGCCGGCGCGGCGCTTCGCGGCCCTCGGGGTGGCGCGGACCTTTCAATCCGTTCGCCTGTTCGGCCAGCTCTCAGTTCTGGACAACGTGCTCGTCGGGCAGCACCGCCTGCGTCGTGCTTCGCTGGTGGGCTGCATGCTGAGTCTGCCTTCCGAGCGGTCGGCGGATCGGTCGGCGGTCGCGCGCGCCGCCGCGCTCGGGGTGGCGCTCGGGCTCGGGCCGTATTTGGAGCGTCGAGCGGACGACCTGGCTCATGGGCTGCGCAGGCGTGTCGAGCTGGCGCGAGCGCTCGCCCTGAGACCGCGCTGGCTGCTGCTCGACGAACCCGGCGCCGGGCTGGGCGATCAGCAGCTGGAAGAACTGGCGACTATCGTTTCGGTGATCAAGAGCTGCGGCGTGGCCGTGCTACTCGTCGAGCACCAGGTCGACCTCGTGGTGCGGATGTGCGACCGGGTGACCGTGCTCCAGGAAGGGCGGGTGATCGCCGCGGGCGACCCGCTCCAGGTGGTCTCGGACCCGCTTGTCCAGGAAGCCTACGTCGGCCGGTCCTGGCTAGCTGATGCTCGCCCTTGAGGCCGTTTCCGTCGCGTACGGGCGGCTCGAGGTCCTCCTTCAGGTCACGCTCCGCATCTCTGCAGGCGAGATAGTCGCGCTGATCGGGCCGAACGGAGCCGGTAAGACGACTTTGCTGCGCGCGATCAGCGGACTGGTGCCAGTTGTCGGGGGCCA
>DASPXK010000029.1:0-6449 GCA_035637315.1 Chloroflexota bacterium | reverse complement strand
GACCGGTTCAGATCGGAAGCCAGCTGTGACGACCGAGCTGACGACCGTGACGACTGACGGGCTAACGTCCCGATAGACCCGCACCGTCGTGTCAGAAGTCTCCGGCGCTTGCGTCTGGACGACCGGCGCGGCGGGGGCTTGCACGACGGGAGCACGGGCCGTTTCGGGCGCAGCCGCAGATGCAACCGACGGTGGCTGCGCGCCCGCCGGCGGGACGGTGGCAACCGGCGTCGAGCTGATCGATCGCCCTACGTCACAACCGCCGGATAGAGCAAGCGTGCTGATCGAGCTGACGACGGCGACGAGCACCAGCTTGAACGTCTGCATTCTCGGGCCTCCTGCGCCTCCAACCGAACCCTGGGCGGCCGGACGCCCCCAGGCGACTGATCGGAACGAGTTCCCTCTCCGCAGGAAGCCTGCCACGCTACCGAGTCCAAAGTCCAAGTCAACTCTATGGACTATGGACTTTGGACCCTGGACTTTGGACTTCCGACTGTTCGCCGGCCCCGGCGCGCTAGCAGCGTCACGGCGCCCACCAGCCCACCCATGGCGACCACGTTGATGAGTGGGTCCGGCGGCAGCCGGTAGCGGGGAACGGCGCCGACGGTCGCGGCGCTAATGAGGACGAGCGCCAGGGCGGCCAGGGCGGGCGCGAGGCCAGGCCGGTACTCGGGCATCCACAACGCGAGTCCCAAGCCCAGAACGAACAGGACAGCCAGCGGCAGGGGCGCTCGAGACGGGTGGTAGAGCCCGTCCAGGGTGGCCAGGCGGTCGTACGAAGCCTCCTGGGCGGGGCTGGCCGGCCCGATCAGGTTGCCGATCGGGCCTCGCCAGTTTCGGCTGGACCACAGGTCCCACGCGTGTGAGCGAAGGTCCTCCTCCTGGCCATGGAAGATGGTGACAAAGTCCTGGGCCGTGTCGCGCAAATAGGCGCCAGGGCGGGAGGCGATCGCGCGCAGGGCGATGTCGCGCATCACCGCGTCCGCCTGCGCCTGAGACATCCTGGTCTCCTCCATGATGCGGTTGTGGATCCCCAGTCCCGTCACATCCAGCTGTGGTCGGGCAAGCTTGTCCTCCATCGCCTTCTGCACGATCTTGCGCGCGGTGGCCTTCTTCGGGTCGGCATCCACCGCGACCACCAGCGGGTCCTCGAACGAGAAGTCGGGGCGGTGGATGATGGCCGTGTACGTAACCAGGTTCTGGCCGGCCGCGCCGGCCGGCGTGAAGGCCCCGTGCACCACCAGGTTTCGGAACATCCACGGCACAGTTACCAGCGCGCAGACTCCGAGAACGATCGCCGTCTTCTTCGCCGCCGGCCGCCAGGCTCGCTCGACGAACAGCAGCACCACCGGCACGACGAAGAGCAGCACCTGGGCGGCCGGGCGGGTCAGGATGTCCAACCCGAGCGCGAGGCCGGCCCCTACCCAGGCCCACCAGCCGGGCCGCCGCAAGCCGACGACCACCAGGAAGACGGCCAAGACGAAGCAAAAGGTGAAGAGCGCCTCGCTCATCAAGAAGTGCTCCCAGCGCATCGTCTCGCCGGTAACCGCAACGAGCAATGCCGCGAGCATCCCCGCCCAGCGGCCGAAGGTGAGCCGACCGAGTCCGTAGGTCAGGCTCACGGTACCCGCGCCGAGCAGATGCTGGGTCAGCGCGATCGGCACGAAGCTGGTCCCAAACACGCTCTGAATCGCCAGGATCATCGCCGGATAAGCAGGTGGGCGCTTTAGCGACAGGGTCAAGCCGTGCCCGTTCATCAGGTCGTAGACGGGCTG
Source organism: Chloroflexota bacterium (assembly GCA_035637315.1). Taxonomy (GTDB): domain Bacteria; phylum Chloroflexota; class UBA6077; order UBA6077; family JACCZL01; genus DASPXK01. The sequence goes on along the minus strand of DASPXK010000029.1, from coordinate 4,674 downwards.
GTAGTACTGGAGCGAGTCGCCGCCGATGAACACGGGCGCCCAGGCCACGTAGGCCATCCGGAGCAGGGCCGCCAGGAGGAACAGCCCTCCAGCGATCAGTGCGTCTGGATGGGCCCGGACGTCGACAACTTTCAGCGCACGGCGGCGCTCGGTCGAAGCGTTGGTGGGGACGGAGCGAACGCGCTCCGCGGAACGGCTGGCTGCCGACTCCATCGGGACCTCTCGCGGACGCCGCGGCGCTCGGCCACGGAACGCCGCGCAGGATAGCCCGTCCCCGGCGATAGGGTCAAGACCGTGTACTCGTTCGCTACCCCCGTTACACTCCCGGTTCGTCAGTATCTGGTTCCGGGCATTGAGATTTGGTCCCCTCTCCCTCTGGGACAGGCGTAGGGTGAGGGCTATCTTGTGCTTCGGGGCGTCGCCCTCACCCCGACCCCGCGCAGCGCACTTGTTCCGCGAAGCGCACTTGTTCTCTCCCAGAGGGAGAGGGGGGATCAGACCGATGGAGAATGAGAATGCCACAATGTCTCAGGAGGTGTGGGCCGTGCTAGACCCGTCGCCCAGGGCGGTGGCTCGAGCCGCGTTTCTGGCCTCGGCACTCAACCTGGCCGCGGCCCTGGCTCTGCTGGTGGCGCTCCAGCCTGGGCTGCCGAGCTCCTCGAACGGTATCTTGGGCCGCCTCGACTACGTCAGGGGCCAGACTGTGTTCTGGTGGTCCGGCTGGCTCCTCTGGCACGCCGCTGCGCTCGGCCTGCTCGGATTCTACGTGGGCCTGGCCGGCCTGTGGCGGCGGCAGGCGCCAATCCGCTGCGGGCTCGCCTTGCTCTGCGCCGCGGCCGGCCTGGCCGCGGACCTGAGCGCTGAAGCGTTATACATGGGCCTTGCGCCACGCTTGGGAGTCGAGGGATTCGGGCTTGCCGAGGCCGCCGCTGGACTGCTGACCGGCTACGTGGGCAACGGCCTGTACACCGTCGCCGGCGCGCTGCTCACCCGGGCCGGAGCGCCCAACCTGCCCAAATACCTTGTCGCCCTCGCGATCCCGGTCTGGCTGGCCGGATCCGCGCTAGCCGCCGCCACGCTACTCGACAGCGTGGGCGGGCAGTTCTGGAGCACGGCTGTCCTGATGCCGACGTTCGTCGTCTGGACCGCGCTCACCGGGCGGTGGCTGCTCCAAGTCCGTGGGGGCGACTATGGCCGTGTCAGATAGGGTCCTGATCGCCGGTGGCTACGGGGTCTTCGGGCGCGTCCTGGCGCGCGAGCTGCTCAGCACGACTCAGGTCGACCTGGTTCTGGCCGGTCGAGACCTGAGGCGCGCCGAGAAGGCGTGCCGTGAGTTGGGGGCGGGCGAACGGGCGAGCGCCCTCAGGCTGGACTTGTCGGAGCCTCGATCCCTCGAGCAAGGGACGGCCGGCTGCTTCGCGGTTGCATGCACGGCGGGGCCCTTTCAGAGCCTCCATCCGGGCTTGCCGGCCGCGGCCGTGCGGGCTGGCGCCCACTGGCTCGACATCGCCGACTTGCCCGGCTGGGTGATGAGAGTGCTGGCCGACACCGCGCTCGGAGCCGCCGCGTCGGTCGCCGAGCTGGCAGTCATGCCAGGCCTCTCGAGCACGCCGACGCTCGCCACCGTTCTGATCGACTGGTGTCGAGACCGCGTCCCAGGCGCCTCCGGAGCGCGGCTGACGCTGTTCATCGGCAATCGAAATCCGAAGGGCCCGGCCGCCATCGCCAGCGCCTTGAGCGCCCTATCGGCTCACCCGCAGGCGGTCGACCTGCCGGTCGGACGACGGATCGCCTACCGCTTCGACTACCCCGGCGCGGAGACGATCTGGGGCGATCTGGGTGCCGCCATGGAGTTTCGAGTGGCTTTCGAGTCGAGGCTGGCAGGTCGGGTCATGGCCTCCGCGAGTCCGTTCGCGCGCCGATTGAAGGCCAGCGAAAGAGCGCGTTTAGCGCGCTGGCTCGCCATCGTGGCAGCTCCGGCCAGTCGTTTTGGCTCGAACGTTGGTTGCCTCCAAGTCGAGCTGTGGGACGGGGCGGGCAGCAGCGCGCGAGCCGCCCTGGTAGGGCGTGGGCAGCGGCTGGCGATCCTACCGTGCGCCCTGGCGATCGAGGCTCTGCTCTCTGCGGAGCCGCGGCCGCGCGGCCTTGTCAAGCCCGCCGGCTGGCTGACGACCCAAGAATGGCTGTCGCGTCTGCAGGCGCGTGGGGTGGAGTTCCGTTCGCACGTATCGTCGCCGTCGTGAAAGAACGGCGGCTAGGCATCCCGAGCGGCCCCGACCTCCTCCTCGCTGTAGCGAAAGACTCGGAAGACCGCGTTGCTGGGAGGCTCATTGGGGTCCCAGGCCGGCGCGGCGAAGTATGGATTGACGTACTCCCAGACAACCCGCCCATCGCTCGTCACCTCGAACAGCCGCCCGAAGCTGCCCTCGCAGATGAGCGTGTTGCCATTCGGCAGCCGCTGCGCGTTGGAGATGTATGGACTGAAAAAGTCGATCGCACGGCGCTCCTGGTACGTCCAGACGATTTGCCTGGTGGCAATGTCTAGCTCGATGACGCGTGAGAAGGGCGCCGGCTGGTCGACGCGGTGAGTGCCGTTGTCGAAGATGAGCAGGTTGCCGTTCGGGAGGGGTGTCGGCGCGTGCTGCTGGGCCAGGATTGGCGGCCCCACCTTCCAGATTATCTCGCCCGATCGTCGATCGATGATCACGACGGTCGAGATGTGCCGAAAGCTGGCGACGATGTTCCCGTCCGGCAACTCGCCCACGCTGTTGCCATGAGTCCACTCGTCACGACGGTCCTGGAGCGTGATGCGCGCCGTCTCGAAGTCGAGATGCTCCCAGCTGCGCCACTCCCAGACCGTCCGACCATCCAGAGTCATCTCGACGATGTAATCGGCCCACATGTCGCCGTCGATCTCGGTGCCGGGGACGCCTCCTTTGACCTTCGGGACCAGATCGCGCGGCATCGTGGTAGCGCACAGCAGCAAGACGTTGCCGTTGCGGAGCCGCCGAGCGTCATGATGATGGTCGGGGTGACGCACCTCCCACAGCACGTTGCCATCCCAGTCCGCCTCCAGCGCCACACCTCCGCTCCAGCGTGACCAGCCCACAAACCGCTCCTCCGCTCGCGGCGCCTTACCGCAATAGAACAACCGCCCTTCCGGCGTCAGGTAGCCGTACAGCCCGGGTGGGTATGGCATGCGCCAGGTATGGACCACCTGGCCGTGAAGGTCAATCAGATGCATGGTTCCACCGCCGGTCATCGGCGCGAACAGCGTGTAACCTGCGCAAGCAAGCTCCGGATCGCGGGCCCGCAGCCCCACGCCGGCTCGCTTGAGCTTGATCTGCTCGACACTCGTCACGCTAGCCTCCCGGCGCGCTCACCACCTAAATCAAGCCCCTCGCGCGGTCAACGACCCGTGCCGACCTCCACCACCCGGCCCGTCTCGGCCGATTCGAGCGCGGCGCGGATTACCGCGAGGGCCTCGAGCGCACTCCGGCCGTCCGTTTCGGGCTGGCGGCTCAGACGGACCGCGTCTGCCAGCTCCTCCAGCTCCTCGCGGTACATGTCTCCGCGCTCCAGAGGCACCACTTCACGCCCCGACGCGCCCTTGCGCAGAATGGACACCGTGCTGTGGGCATCGATCGCGGGGCCGTCGTCCCAGTAATTGACGTCCACCTCGAAGAAGGCCGCGGCGCGGGTGCCATACAGGTTGACGAAGTACGCCGCGCCCGACGCGGCCCAGCTCGACCCGACGTAACAGAGTGGGCCGCTCTCCATCTCGGCGACAAGCGCCGCCACGTCGTCGACCTCGGCGGGCGTGTACAGCCGCCGCAGCATGGCGGTCACCCTGGCCGTTCGGCCCAGCAGGTAGTTGAGAGTGTCGACGCTGTGCACGGAGAGCTGAATCAGCGGGCCGCCCGGGCTCTTGTCGCGGTACCAACGCCAGCGATCTGGATCGAGCTCCAGGCCGCGGTCGTTCGAGAAGTTGGCCTCGGCCAGGCTCACCTCGCCCAGCTCGCCCGTGTCTAGCAACCGCTTCAGCGCGCGGCAGCCGCCCAGCCGGCGCGCACAATGGCCTACCACCAGTTTCACCCCGGCCTGCTCGCAGGTCGCAACGATCCGCCCGCCGTCGGCCATCGTGTTGGCTATCGGCTTCTCCACGAAGATGTGCTTCCCAGCCGCCGCGGCCACCTCGATGATCTCAGCATGTGCGTCGTTTGGCGTGGTCACGAGCAGCGCCTCGACAGACGAATCGTCGAGCAGGGCCCCCAGGCTCGGCGCCTGTGGGCAGCCGTGGCGGGCCGCGAACTCGGCCCGCCCCTCAGCCGAACGGCTGAAGCAGCTTGCCAGGCGAAGCCGGGGGCTGCGCGCGGCCGCGTCGGCGATGACGCGCGCCCACGATCCCAGCCCAACCACTGCTACAGCCAGCGGCTCATACGTCATGAGGAGATGCCTACGGCCGGGGAAACGGCCCCGGGCGGCGGCTGGGGGTAGGGAGGGGCAGCGGGATCGAGGGGGGCTGGCGGCCGGGCGCCACGCGGCCCGGGGCCGGCGTCGGCGTGTAGCTGGCCAGGCGCTGCCTGGCCTCCTCGCCGTCCGGGTTCACCTCCAGGGCGCGCTCCAAAACGGGCAGGGCCGCCTCCCGATCGCCGGCGCTCAGCAATCGGTCAG
>DASPXK010000028.1:0-3864 GCA_035637315.1 Chloroflexota bacterium | reverse complement strand
GTCCTCTCTCGAGCCGGGCACGCTCAGCTCGCACCCGCGTCGAGTGCCCGGATTCTCCACGATCGGCCAGTGCGAGGCAATACCGACGTTCGAATTGACGCGGCGCTGGTCTGTGCGGGTGACGGCCCCTTCACAATGGGCCCGCGCGACGCGGCGCTCGCCTGCCAGATGCTTGGCGTCTCGCAGGCGATCCGATCCACTATGCGCATAATGCCGCGGTACTTGGCCCTCAGGCAGGGGAGGAGTTCCGCCAGGCGGTGGCCGAGCTGTCGCCGAGCACCATGGTCCAGGTTCTGATGCCCGGCCAGACAGCTACGCTGGCTTAGCGCAAGTCGGTCCCGCCAGGCCCGGTTCTTGCTGCGAGCCCATTCCCGGTACCGCCGAGAAATCCTAGCGGTTGGCTGAGGTGCCTGCTTAGCATTTGGGCTAGGCCAAGCTGGCTCATTTTGTGTGAGCCGGCTGGAATGGAGCTATTTCGCTGATGAGGGGACCATCGCTCCTGCGCGTATTGGAGTCGATTCGAGAGGCGCCTGCGGCCGGTCGGGCCTGGGTCGCGTCGTTGCTCGGCGTCTTGCTGGTCGCGGCCTGCACTGGACCTGCAAGTGGGCCAGCCGGGTCGACGAGTCCAGTTTACGAGTCAGCGACGGGGCAAGATAACTTCGCCCTGAAAGGTGGCGAGACTCGCCTGACCCTCCTGCCGGGCGCGAGCGAGGCCCGCTACCGGGCCCGTGAGCAGCTTGTCGGGCGGACGCTGCCGAGCGACGCGGTGGGCAGCACAACGGACGTCGGCGGGAGTATCGTGCTCGACTCCGGCGGAGCCTCGGTCGCGGAGCGCTCCAGGATCGCCGTCGATCTGCGCTCGCTGCGCAGCGACGAGAGTCGGCGCGACAACTGGATCCAGCGCAACACCCTGGAGACGAGCCGCTTCCCGAACGCGGACTTCGCCGTGGAGCAGGTCTCAGGGCTCCCCAGCCCCCTGCCCGCCACTGGCCAGGCGAGCTTCCAGATGCTGGGCAATCTGACCGTGCACGGCGTGAGCCGACCGGTCACCTGGGAGACCACGGCCACGTTCGCCGCCGATAGCGTCAGCGGGACGGCGACGACGGACGTGACGATGACCGAGTTTGGGATGGCGCCGCCTCGCGTCGGGCCAGTCCTGAGCATCGAAGACGGCTTGAAGCTGGAGGTCGAGTTCCGCGCCGTCCGGGAGTACGAGCCAGGCGCGGCAAGCGGGCGCCAGGTGGCGGGCGAGCCATCCTCGGCGTCGGCGAGCTTCGCGGCGCGAAGCGGTTTGGCACAGCCCATCGGCGCCTGCGTCCCGACCAGAGCGGACCAGCTCGGGCCGTTCTACACACCCAACGCGCCGATGCGCACCAGCGTTGGCGGCGGATACGTGCTCAGTGGCACCGTTCGGTCCGCCGAGAGCTGCGAGCCGATCCCGGATGCGCTGATCGAATTCTGGCTGGCCAACCCACAGGCTGTCTACGACGACGACCATCGTGCCAGCATGCTCTCGGGCCCGGAGGGCGAGTATCGCTTCGAGAGCAACGTCCCGGTCCGGTATCCGGGCCGCCCGCCCCACATCCATGTCCGCGTCTCGGCGCCCGGCTTCCAGACGCTGGTCACCCAGCACTACCCCGGCCCCGGCCAGACCGAGGCGCTGTTCGACCTGGTGCTCGTTCGCCCGTGAAGCCTTCCGTCCGCCGCTGGCGGAACGTCGCCGGTCAACGTGTCTGAGGCGCCAGACCGAGTTACGCCGCGCGTTCTATACCGTATCGTTCAAAGCGATCCGCCAACGTTGCTGGATTTCACATCCAATGAAGCAAAGGGCCGCGCTCTGTCCATCCACGATTCGCAAATGTGACGGCTCTGGAGTGGCCTGTCCACGTACGCGACCGAGGCCAGGCGCGGCGCAAGGCCAGAGCCTTTCCTGCGATTGGCGCGTTCATAGCCGAAGTCGAGATCCCGGAGGACGCGCGCGTCGTGATCGAGCGAACTCGGGGAGCCGGTCACTACACGGTCTGGGGCAATCCATCTGAACTGCTCGCACACGTCATTTCAGTCGTGCGGATTTAGGGATATACTCAGCCCATGTACTGGGAACTGCGCTCCGCGCCACACACTGACCTGCTCGGCTACTCGGACGATCTGGACGACGTGCTGAGCCTCACTCGAGAGTGCATCGAGGGCGGCTTCCCGCTCCAAGAGCTTTACGTGTGCGCCGAGTGGCGGGAGGGGGAGCAGGGTGACGACGCGGACCTGCCGCCAGTTCTCAGCGGCCCCGAACTGGCCAGCAGAGCCCAGGCAGCCCACGCCAAGCGCACCCCAAGCTCGGCCTGAGGACTCGGTCAGCTTCCGACCGCACCCTCGCACAGGTAGATCAGCCCGTCCGGGCGGGCTTTGAAACCCTGGATCTGCCTGCTGGGACCGTGTGCGTCGACCCGATTGTGCAGGACGACGACCGGCCCTCGCGGAGCAATCTGGCATCCACTCTGTGATAGCTCCAGCCGAGCGTTCGGGCGGAGCGTGCCGCGTTGTTGGTCAGGCTCCGCCCGGCGCTCCCGCCCTGCATCGGTCACAGGCCCCTGCCGCTTTCGATGCTCATATCGGCGCATCTCAGGGCAGAACGCTGAAGCCCTCTTTCCGAGCCGCCTCTCGCAAGCGCTCATCGAGGCTGACGAGCGCCTGCCCGACCGTTCGCTCACGAGCCCAAATGATGGCGGCGCCCAGTTGGAGAGCATCGCCGGCTCGTAGAGGATGAAGCGCCAGGAGCCGCTCTGCCCTCGCACGCACCTCTTCTCCCGGCGCTATTTCATCAGCCCCATCAAACATCTCAGCGCGTCGCTCGCGAGCCAACTCTTTCGATGGCATGTCGAGCCGTCCATCGCGAGCGGCGCGCGCCATTGCCGAGGTGCACTCGACGCGGCTGGCCCACCAGACCATAAGCCGTGGATCGTGCTCGAAGAGCGCATGAACCGAACTGCTCCGGGGTTCGTCTAGGAACAGGGGTACGAGCGCCGACGAGTCCCAGAACCTCACCAGCCTTCTTCGCGGTCCTTCAGTAGCGCCTCGAGCACAGCGCCCTTTGGATCGGACGCGCGGGCCGCCTCCAAGAACTCTGGCCCGAGCCGTTTCTTCGCTGGCCGAATGATGCCGGCGCGCACCATTTCCTCATATTCAGCTGGCGTCGGCCCACTCCGGGTGACCGGGACCATGCGGGCAATGGCCTTACCCCGCTCCGTGACGATCACCTCCTCGCCTGCTTTGACCCGCTTGAGATAGTCGCTCAATCTGGCTTTTAGCTGCGCCACGCCGGCCGTCTCCACAATCCCTCCTAGACCCCGACTAGATGACTAGTATAGTCACTCCCGGCCAGAAGGCCCAATCACGGCAGCAGCTCGTATAGTCACTCCCGGCCAGAAGGCCCAATCACGGCAGCAGCTCGCGTCAAAGCCGATGGAGGCTTCGTATACGGCGCCAGCGTGGAGGCGACCAGGGCCACCCCCAGCAAACCGCTCGGACCACCCGCTGGACCAGATACCTGGCTACGTCGGTGAGGCAATCGCTAAGGCATCCAGGGCGGCGGGGCGGTCGACTGGGGAAAGTCCAGCGGGCATTCGATGACCGCGGGTTTGGCCTCGTCGAGCGCCGCCGACAGGGCTGGGCCAAGCTCGCTGCTGGCGCGTAGCTTGATCCCCCGCGCGCCATACGCCTCCGCCAGTTGCGCGAAGTCCGGGTTGTGCAGCTCGACCCCGATCCGCCGCCCGCCAAGGTGGCGATCTTGAAACAGCTTGAGCGCCCCGAACGCGTTGTCGTTGAAGACGATCGCGACCATATTGGCGGCTTCCTGGACGGCCGTCGCCA
>DASPXK010000027.1:0-2430 GCA_035637315.1 Chloroflexota bacterium | reverse complement strand
GCGCCGGGCGGTTGAGGGCGCTCACCAGGCGCATCGGAGCCTCCGCTGCGCAGACCACCCCCAGGCTGATACACTGAGCCATCGAGAGCCTCCTGGACAGGCTGGGTTGCTTGAGCGCGCCCATCCTACCGCGAGGCTCTCATCCTGTCTACAGGGTCCGAAGCTTAACCACTTGCCAGCGGAACGCGTCGACATCCTGACGCGCTGAAGGTGAGGAGACCAACTTCTCCACATCCGCTCCGTTGCGACGGAAGGGACCATTAACCACTTGCCGTGACAACACGCCGAAATCCAGACGACCTGAAGATGACGAAAGGAACCTCTCCACATACCCTCCGCTGTAACGCACGTATCTGAACGAGATCAAAGTAGTTACCTACAACTACCCATTCTGCCCAATTCCGACCATTCGAAGGTGAGCTGAGCCCGTGCCTAGCCGAGATGTCGCCAGTGCATCGCATGGCTGAGAAGCGGATCCGCGAGCAAGCTGACTCGCTCGGACCGGCGGGCGCGCTCGTTCTAGCCTCGGCCTCGCCGCGTCGCCGCCAACTGCTGGCCCTGCTCGGGCTGCCGTTTCAGGTCGTCGCCGCCATCGTCGACGAGACAGTCCGTCCGACCGAATCCAGCCATCAGCTCGCCCGACGCCTCGCGGCGTCCAAAGCGCTGGCCGCGAGTGGGGCCCGGACGGAGCGGCTCGTACTAGCGGCCGATTCGGTGGTGGTGTTGGACGGCCAGATACTCGGGAAGCCGGCCGATCGGCATGAAGCCCGCAAGATGCTGCGAGCGCTGCGCGGCCGCTCGCACCGAGTCGTCAGCGGGCTGGCTCTGGCAACAGATGGACGACTCGTCTGGCACGCCGCGGTCGAGAGCGTGGTCGAGATGCGTGGCTACGAGGATGCCGAGCTCGAGCGCTACGTCGCCTCCGGGCGCCCGCTCGACAAAGCCGGCGCCTACGGGGTGCAGGATCCGGACTTCCGCCCCGCCGCCCGCGTGAACGGCTGCTACCCGAACGTGGTGGGTCTGCCGCTGTGCGAGGTGGCTCGCGGCCTGCGGGCGCTGGGGCTGGGCCCGACCGGGCCATCGAATGAGGCCCTGGCGCCGCCTTGCCCGCTCTGCGAGCGCGCCAGAAACGCCTCCCTGCCATCCTGAGTCCCCATTAGTCCACATTGTCGTCCTGAGCGAAGCGAAGGATCCGTACCAAGCCCCGGCGGCGGATCCTTCGCTTCGCTCAGGATGACAGGACCGCTCCGGATGACAGGACAGCTCCCACGAAAATGAACTCCCACGAAAATGAACTTTCATTCGCTCCCACGAAAATGAACTTTCATTCGCTCGGGGCTGGCCGAAGGCCCATGACTCATCAGGATGACGGGACAGCTCAGGATGACAGGACAGCTTAGTGCGATCTGCGGGCCGACGGCTCGGCCTCCCATCGCTCGACGTACCCGCCCCGCTTGAGGGCCCGCAACGTCTCGACATGCGCCCAGATATACGGCACGTTCGCGGCCACGACTTCCTGGCTGGCGCCGACCTGCTCGATCCGGTCCAGGTCGTCCGCGAGACGATCGCGGCTTGAGGCAACCGCCGCCAGGCTCGCCGCGTCGGCTGGCCCGACCGTCTCGATGCTGGCCCTCCGCTCTTCGGCGTAGCGACGGATGGACGAGGCCGGCATGACGGTCTCGGGCAGCTCGCCCTCGATCGTGTTATCGAACAGCCAGCGGACGATCGCCTCAGCCCGGTCCTGATTGCCGAGCGTGTAGTGGTACTGAGCCATCCAGGCGGTGAAGTGTGGCCAGGGACCCGGAATCACCGACCGCTCGGTGGCCGAGAAGGGCAGGTAGCGGATGTAGCCACCAATTTCGACGTTCCAGAGGGCCCGCTCTACCAGCTCGGCCGAGTTCACCACCGTGCGCTCGTTTGGCGACCAGAGCAAGAAGTAGAACGGCGCCAGCAGACTCACGTCGGGCCTGGGGTCGGGGTAGCCATGCGTGTCAAGGCGACGCAGGAAGCGGTTCTCGTGGACCATCAGCAGCCCGATCGCGCGTCGGATCATCAAAGCCAGGCGACGATAACGATCGCCGCCGTACACGCGGTGGCACAATGCGAAGGCCGCCGCGTGGGCACAGTTGTTCCAGATCTCGTAGCCGCTGTTGGCCTCCGTCTCATGGACCGAGGTGGTCGTCTCGACGAGATAGAGGTACGGGTTGAGCGTGCGCTCGAGCGTGTAGCGAGCAGCCCGCTCGATCGGCTCGCGCGCAACCTCGACCAGCGTGTCGTCGCCGGCCGCCTTGACGTAGCTCAACACAGCCCAGACGGCAAGCGCGGTAGCGTCTTCCTGGCGAACGTGCTCGGCAGGCAGCCCGTCGGGGTCGTACCGCTGGACCCAGGCGCCGTCGGCCCCCTGGACTCTCAGCAAGAAGCGGCAGTAGT
>DASPXK010000026.1:0-7803 GCA_035637315.1 Chloroflexota bacterium | reverse complement strand
TTATACAGATGCCACTTGACACGCCCGAACAGCGGACCTGTCAAATCTATTCCCAACCCTCAACAGCATCGTAGCATTAGATGGCCCCAGCCGGGCCGAGAGGAGAGAGCGTGAACGAAACGCTGGGTGGCGACCAATTCTGGGGGCTGGTGGAGCTAGCGGGCCGCGTCGGCGAGCGGCTACGCGCTCGCGGTGAGACAGTCGCGGTCGGCGAGTCCTCCGCCGGCGGTTTGATCGCGGCGGCGCTGCTGGCTGTCCCAGGCGCGTCTGGCTACTTCCAGGGCGGCGCGGTGGTATACACGCGGACCGCGAAGGGCGCACTGCTAGGATTGAGCGAAGCCCAGCTGGCTGACCCGAGGCCGGCAACCGAAGGGCATGCACTGGTTCTGGCACGGGCCGCACGCGACGTAATGGACGCCACCTGGGGCGTCGGGGAGACCGGCGCGGCCGGGCCGACCGGCAACCGGTACGGAGACCCGGCCGGGCACGCCTGCGTCGCGGTGGCGGGCCGGGTGCAACGCACGACAACGATTCGGACCGGCCAGGACGATCGGGGGTCCAACATGGTCATGTTCGCCCAGGCGGCTCTGAGGCTTTTGTTGGAGGTGATCGCAGCCGATAGCCTGTCCGCCTCTTAGGAGCCGCTGGCACCTTCCGCCTGGGCGCCTCCGTGACCGTCCTGCCTCATTCATTTCCGTTGCACGGGAGGTGCTCTTCGTTCCGCGCGTTGGGGCCGGAGAACCGACGGGCGCGGCGGCACACCGAGGGGCGAAGCACTGGCCGCGACAAGCGAAGAGCCGGTCGCTTGCACCAGGACCGAGCTATAATCTGCTCGCGGGTGGTGTGGTGGCTGAAGTCGAGTATGCCGAGCTCCAGCGGCTGTACGGGGGGCGTTACGTCGCCCGGCGCGACGGCGAGGTCATCGCCACCGCCGAGACCTACGACGAGCTGGGCGAGCAACTACACAGAGCTGGGGTTGAGTGGACCGAGCTCATCATCGAGTATGTCGAGCCGGCCCACGTGGTCTGTGTCTATTGAATTTCCGCTGCCCCGCAAAGCCACGCCGTTCGGACCGATCAGCGACCCCAAGATCCCCATCGCAGTAAGAACTCTCGCGGGCTATGTCGGCTACCGCTTCCTGATCGACCCGGGCGCGGACCTCTGCCTGGCACCGCGGGCGTTGGCCCAGCAGATTGGCCTGGATTGGGATGCCCTCCCGGAGACCCGGGTGGTGGGGGTTGAGCAAGGCGGCGTCAGAGCGAGAATGGGCCATTTGCCTGTCCGGCTCGAGAGCACAGAACTGGTCGTCCGTTGCCTGTTCGTTGATGCGCCGAAGGCGATGTTCATCCTCGGTCGAGCCGACTTTCTCGATCGATTCGTGCTGACCATCGATCAGGCTCGGCAAAGGATCATCCTCACTGAGATCCCATAGGTGGCAAGAGCCGGGTTGACCGGGTACATAGGAGGCCTCACGTCGGGAGCAGCGCTCCCGAAACCTCGTCAGCCGGTTGTCCCGGACCTACCGATTTACGCTACCGTTCGTCGCCTTGGATGGCCGCGGCGATTGGGTAGAGCCTGGTCGGCGGTGGCTCAGGCGGTTCTAAGTCGTTCAGGCTGCCCTTCGAGTGCCTTGAGCTGCTCGGCGGTGTCGATGGCTACCAGCTCGTCGCCGAGCTGGATATGCGTCTCGGGTGTCGGCGGGGTCAGCAGCCGGGGATCGCGGCGGATGGCCAGCACGTACACGCCCGGCGCCGCGGCTAGCGCCCGGCGACGGCGAAGTCTTCCAGCAGCAGCTCGACATCGGGGCCGCGGAGCACCGTCTCGACGAACTCGACCGGCGCGGCCGGGCCGACCGGCAACCGGTACGGAGACCCGCCCGGGCACGCCTGCGTCGCGGTGGTCGGCCGGGTGCAACGCACGGCAACGATTCGGACCGGCGATGACGATCGCGCCTCGAACATGGTCATGTTCGCCCAGGCGGCTCTGAGGCTTTTGTTGGAGGTGATCGGAACGGCTGACCCGTCTCCGTCGTAGTTTAGAGCCTCGAAGATAGGGGCTGTTCCCGGCAGCTCCCGGCGCGCCGTTGCCGGAAGGATTGCCAGGATGTCCCGCAAGGACAGAGATCTCTTAGTGCAGCGGGAGACAGCAGAGATCAGGCGGCTCCTCCAACTGACCGTGCTACACTTCAAGCGCGGAAATCGATGAGGGCCCACTGGTGAGTGAGCTGTGATGCGCCGAACCGGGTGGGAGCTCCAGAGCTCGCTCGCGGCGTTGTTGGCCTTGGGCGCCTGGCCGGTGCTCGGACCAGCCCCGACGGCGCGGGAACCGGAAACTTGGGATGTACGCCGGGTTGCTGATCTGGCGACGCCCTGCACGAGCTCCGCATCGCCAAGTCCGAGCCAGACGGAGACAGAGGGACAGATGGCGCCCAGCTCGCCGCCTTCCCAGCAGCCGCCGAGCGACGACTCACCGGCGGGACCTGGCATTGCCAGTCCGGCCCAGACGATCACGTTGCCGGCCCCGTCTGCGAACCTGCCGCCTATATCCGATGAGCAGCGAAGAAGGCTCGAAGCGGCGACCGATCGAGCGAATCGGCCCGAGTCTCCGGTTCCAGACGATCCTCTAGCGCCGAGGTTGGCCGGCACTCCGGCAGTGCCCGAGACCGCTCCCGGCTCGAACCTTCAGATCGACATCGCCCCGGACGGACGCCCGATGCGGGCCGGCAGCCTGCTCGTGAAATTCCGCTCCGGCGCCGACCAGGCAGCGCGCGAGGCAGCGCATCAGGCGGTCGGTGCGCTGCTCGTCCAGCCGCTTGGCCTCTCAGACACGGTCCGAGTAGAGGTCCCGCCAGAGGCGACGGCCCAGGCGCTGACGAGTTACCGTGCCCGCCCAGACGTGGAGTACGCCGAGCCGGACTACATCGTCCGCGTGGGATCGCCGGGCCAGGAAGCCTGCGGCGACCAATAACCGGCTAGCGGGCCGGGGTCTTACATTGACAGCCCGGCGCGCGATGCGTATGCTGAGGATCGACTCGGGGGGTTGTGGCTGTGCGTCCACAGGGGCTGCCGCGGATCGTCGTAGCGCTGCTCGTGATCGCGCTACTCGTGCCGCCTGCGCCTGGCCGATCGCTGCTGGCCCAGGAGCCGGAGACGCTTGTCGTCGCCAACAGCGACGGGCAGGGGGCCAGTCTCTACGCCGCGCCAAGCATTGGCTCCGATGTCGTCGCGGTCCTGCCCGAGGGGACGCCGGTCTGGATGGTTGGGCCGAGCGCGGAATCCGAGGGCGTGTTGTGGTTGAACGTCCAGGATGCCGAGGGCCATACCGGCTACCTGCCCGCGGACCTGCTCGTCGCCCCGCAGCCACGCCCCGAGGCCGGTCCCAGCGTCGCGCCCCCGCTCCCGGTCGCGGAAAGTCCGCCGGCCGACGAACAGATCGGATCCCCGCCTAGCAGTCGCGCGCCGACGGCCACGCCGCAGCGGAGCAATCGTCCGTCGGCCCGCGCGCAGACCAGCGCCCCGACTCCCAGCGGGCCTGGAGCGGCGGTGTCGCCGACACCGACGAGCGCTCAATCGGGCACGCCGCCGAGACCGACAAGCGCTCGATCCGGGACGAGGTCCGCGGCCGCCGAGGGCGGCGAAGGCAGCGCGGGGACCGGACGCGCGGGTCCCGCGCGGACGATCACGTTGCCAGCGCCTTCGGGCAGCCTGCCGCCGGCTTCCGACGAACAGCGCCGCAAGCTCGAAGAGGCGACGGCGCGCTCTCACAAACCCACTGCCCCCGTCCCCGATGACCCGACGGCGCCCAGATCGTCCGGCAGCCCGAGAGCACGCGAGACGCAGGCGCCCAAACAAGCGGCGCCTTCGGCTAGCCCGTCGGCCGCGACAGACCTGGCGTTCTTTCGTAACACCGCCGTGGGGGTGGCTGGGCTGACCGGCGGGCTCAACGGGCACAAGTCGACCACCGATGAGCCGAGCGTCTCGAGCAACGGCAACGTCGTCTTCTACACCGGGAACTGGTACGCAGGGCTTTCGACCGACGGCGGCAACAGCTTCGGTTACATCGACCCATACACGGACCTGCCACCCGTCTATGGCGGCTTCTGCTGCGACCAGGTCACGATCTACGATCCCAGCCGGAACATCACGATCTGGCTGCTTCAATACACGCCCGATGTGAACAACAACAACGCCCAGCGAATAGCCATCGCTAAAGGCCAGGCCGGCCTGAGTAGCAACACCTGGACCTTCTTCGACCTGACATCAGCCCAGACAGTGTTCGGACCGGGATTTGAGCTCGACTTCCCGCATCTGGCGCTGAGCTCCAACTTCCTGTACGAGACGACGAACGTTTTCAATAGCTCCGGGGCCGGGGCGGGGACCATCATCTTCCGATTCTCGCTCGATGCGCTGGCCTCACTTGCGCCCGGGGGCTCGATTACATTCGACTATTTTTTCAACAACGTCGGATCCTTCACGTACACTCCGGTCGACGGCGCCACCACGACGGTGTACTTTGCACGACACTTTAGCAACTCGACTCTACGCGTGTTCTCCTGGCCCGAGGGCGTGTCGAGTGGCTCGATCACGTCCAACGACGTACTCCATTCGGCCTTCCCCGGCTACAGCAGGGGCCAGGGGATTTGTTCTAGTCCCGACGGCAACAACGCATGCGCGTTTGACGACCAGCGACTCAGGGGCGGCTGGGTTGCCGCTGGCGTGATCGGTTTCCTGTGGGACGCCGGCCAGGGCGCTGGCGGGCTGGGCACATTCACGTACCCCTACGTCCACGTCGTGCGGATCAGTGAGACAACCAAGGCGTTGATCGACGAGCCGATCATTTTCAGCAACGGGAACGCGTGGGCGTATCCAGGCCTCGGGGTGAACGGGCGGGGCCACCTCGGCGCGAGCTTAGCGTTCGCGGGCGGCGGCTTCTATCCCGGCTCGGAGCTTCTGATCCGCGACGACGTCAGCCCCTCGTCTTGGGCAACCCTATTCGTGCGAAACGGGACAAATGGTCCCGGTACGAACCGATGGGGAGACTACCTGACGGTCAGGCCGGCCTCCGGAAACGGCAACTCCTGGGTGGGCACGTCCTATTCGTTGCAGGGCCCGTGCACGAGTACGACGAGCTCCACCTGCACCAACGTCGAGTCGCGCTTCCTCTGGTTCGGTCGTGAGCGCGACAACCCCTTCGTGGCTCCGCCCAACCCCTGCTCGCCACGTCCTAACGTCGGAGTGTCGGCTGTGAATAACGGAGATGGTCAGCTGCGGGCGACGATCACAGCCGGGTTTGGAACGCTGCAAACACTGCGCCTCGGGACGTCCACTCGCCCGCTCGACAACGCGCGCGTCGAGGTCGTGGGCGTTGCGACAGGCATTACCAGCAACACGACGGTGAATCTGCCAGCTGGGACCACCCAGGTGACCCTCCTGGTCAGCCGGCTAGTAGCAGGTCAGGCCACTACCGTCCCGCTTGTGGCTCTCGACGGCTGCGGCGAATGGGAGAGTCTGGTCGGCGGCGGCGCCGGCGCTTTCTAGGGCGAGGAGCCAGGAGGCGAGCCGTTAATCCTGGGTAGTCGCGCCGCCGACGCTCTACCCGCGCGCTTCCTCCTGGAACCGGACGGCGCTCGGCGAACGGCGGTCCTCGACCAGGCTGAGCAGGATGTAGATCGCGCCGAGGCCGACAACAGCCTGGGGTAGCGGGACCAGGATGATTGCCAGGGTCGGCAACGCCAGCAGGAGCGTCGCCCAGCGGGCCGCCTCTGGCAGTCGCCGCAGCAGCGGGGTGATGACGCGTGACAGCTTCACGAACCGCACCGGGCTAACCATCAGGAGCAGCAGAACCAGCGTACACACCGCCAGCACCGGCCAGGGCCATGGCTCACCCAGGTAGGCCAGGTACGCCAGCGCGGTGAGGATCATGCCCGCGACCGTGATCGGGAGGCCACGAAAATCACGGACCGGCTCGAGCACGTTGAACAGCGCGAGCCGCCAGGCGCCGCCGACGACGAACGCCAGGCAGACCAGGCCGACCACCACCCGCGACGGACCCCACTGGTTCTGGTAGGCCAGCAGGGCTGGTACCACGCCAAAAGAGACGAGATCGGCGAGCGAGTCGAGCTCCCTGCCGAGCGGACTTCCGTGCCCAGCCAGCCTGGCAAGCGCGCCATCGAAGAAATCGAGCACGCCGGCCAGGAAGATCAGGCTGACCGCCTGGCCAGGGCGGCCCTCGAATGCCAGCAGGATGGCGGCGAAGCCGCACCCCAGGTTGGTGAACGTCACGACGTGGGCAATGAGGCCACCTCGTCGGGCCACCCGCCTCTTCCAGCCACGACGCTCCATCCTCACGCCTCACACGAGCCGTCAGCCTTTAGCTATCAACTCTCAGCCTTCAGTGGTCAGAGTCGGAGTACCTGATAGCTGACCGCTGATAGCTGACGGCTGATGGCCCGATAGCTATCTTACAACCATCGCGCTACCGGCGTCTGGCCGCCGAGTACTCGCTCGCCGGGCATGACCACTGGCGCACCTGAACCGAACGGTATGAGCAGGTCCGTTCGCGAGCCAAAGGTGATCATCCCGAGCTTCTGTCCCGCCACCACCTCTTCGCCCTGGCCGACCCAGCCCACGATCCGCCGCGCGAGAACGCCAGCTACCTGGACCAGGAGCAGCGGGCCGCGCTCCGTCTCCAGCGCGATCTCGCGCCGGCGATTCCCGTGCGAGCGCTGGAAACTCATCGCGGGCGCGAAGCCGCCCCCAAGGTCGCGCACCGCTACGATCCGCCCGGCGGCCGGACTTCGATTGACGTGGACGTCGAAGAGCGACAGGAACACGCTAACTCGATGGGCCGGGCGCTCCAGATACCAGGGCCGCTCGACCCAATCCAGGCCGATAATCGAGCCGTCGGCGGGCGCATAGACCACGTCTCGTTCTGACACGCTCTGGCGAACGGGATCGCGAAAGAACGCCGCGCAACAGCCTGCCGCGGCCATAGCGACCAGGCCGGCCAGAGGGTGCCAGCGCCACAGCGGGACCGCGGCCAGGCCGAGCGCGGCTACGACTGGCGCAGCTTCGCGGAACGTCGCGAATGCCGGCGGGTCCAGCGCGGAGGCCCTGAGCCGCACAAGGCTCACCGGCGCCGCGGGATAGGGGTGGCGGTGGGCAGCGACGTGGGGACAGCGGTGGCGGCCGGCCCCGGAGTCGGCCCGGTGCGGGTCGGCGGGAAGAGCGGCGCTGGCGACGGCACAGGAGAGCCAACCAGCGCCGGACTCGTCTTCTGGATCGAGTTCCCGAGGCTGTCGTAGACGGTCAGCCGCAGGGTATAGCGGCCAGGAGGAAGGCCCGCGGTGTCCCAGACTCCTAGAAGAGCGTGGTCGACGCCCTCGGTCCTCGCGTTAGTGAGCTTGAGCCACTGAGCTGGGCTCGGCCCGGCGCCGACCTCCAGATCGAGATGGTGAAAGTCGTCGAACATGGCCGAGCCTGTCACCTGGATGATTCCACTCAATGGCGCCTCCGGCATGGGTCGATCGATCTCGGCCACCTTCACGCCTCGGTAGACGTCGTCGCAGCGGTCCGTTGGCGGGGCCGGGTAGCCGTTGCGCGGTCCCCAGTCCGTGTACGGGGACGGGAAGAGCACGAACACCTTCGATTCGCGGCCATTGGCTGGCACCAGGTCGAACGCCAGCTTGCCGTTGACCTTGCACACCTCTGCCCGCCGATACAGGTCGTCCGGCCTGGTCGGTAGGTTCGCCTTGGTGAACAACTCGGTGACGCGCTTGGCGCA
Organism: Chloroflexota bacterium; assembly: GCA_035637315.1. GTDB lineage: Bacteria > Chloroflexota > UBA6077 > UBA6077 > JACCZL01 > DASPXK01. The sequence continues at coordinate 21 of DASPXK010000026.1, read as the reverse complement.
GTCCGGCGTCGGTAGCAGCCC
>DASPXK010000025.1:0-8746 GCA_035637315.1 Chloroflexota bacterium | reverse complement strand
CGGCCACCAGCGCCTGCGGAATGCTGACCCGCAGGCCGGCGATGATCCAAGGCGAGGCAGCCGGGAGGACGACCACCATCGGCTCGAGCGGCACGCGCTGCTCGACTGGCGGCAACTTGCTCTGCTTGACCAGGTCCGCCAGCATCGGCGCTTCGGCCAGTTTGTCGGGCCGCTTCGCGTCGGGCAGGATCTCGGGGCCCTCGAGCTTGCCGATGAGCTGCTTGCCGATCTTCTCCTCCGGCTTAGCGGCGGGCTTGGCCTCGGCCGGCTTGGCCGGGCCGGCGGCTGTGGCCGCCGCCTCGGCCGGCTTACCCTTCGGTGCCTCAGGGGGGGCGGCGGTTGGCGGGGGTGGCGGGGGCTGAGGCGCGCAAGCGGCGAGCAAGCTCGCGGCCACGACGCCGGCCAGGCCACCCGTTGTCGCTCGGAGGAACTGTCGTCGCGACAGAACGCGGAGGTGTGTCATGAGCGGAGCTCCCTTCCTGCCCGCACGACCTAGCTCTTGTAGAAGAACGTCGCCGGCCGTGACGTCCCGGGGGTCTTGCCGTCCGGGCTATTGAATTGCCGGGACGGGATGTTCCCCATGTTGTTCTTGGTCAGACGGACGCCGGAGACCGCGGCTGCAAGGCCAACGACGCCAATCATGAAGACCTCGTCGACCACCGTTGCCCAGATCTCCTTACCGAGCTTGATCTGCTCCTCCTCCGGTACGCCGAACGCCTTCTTCCACTTCTCCATGACTTCTTTGACCTTCGGCGGCGGCTCCTTGCCCTGCGCGCCGTTGGTCTGGAACCACTGGGCGAACAGCGCGCCGCCGCCGCCAGTCACGTCGTAGGGGAAGACGTGGGCCGGGAAGGTGTAGAGGTGCTCGCTGCCATCGTTCTGCCAGGCGTAGATGTGGTTCTCGTTGGCAGCGTTCCGCTTCTGGCCGAGGGTCCGCTCGACCTCCTGGACCTGGCCGTCGAGGCCGATCTTCTTCCACTGCTCGCGGATCATCTCGGCGATGCGGGTGAACTGGATGAACTGTCCGCCCCAGGTCGTGATCACCAGGCTGAGGCGGCCCTTGCCGTCGGTGCGGAGCCGGTACCCCTCGGCGTCCTTCTTGTCGAGCCCGAGGGCGTCGAGCATCTGGTTGGCCTTGGCGACGTCGAGTGTCGCCCAGCGCGTTCGGTACTCCGGACCGGGGTTGTACTTGTTGCTCTCGGCGGGGGCCACCGAGCCCGCCGTACCGGTGCCGAGCCAGAAGGTCTCGTTGATTTGGTCGCGATCGATCCCGAGGGCGATGGCGCGGCGGAAATCGGTCGTGCTGATCCACTTCCCGATCTCGGGGTCGCCGTCGAAGCTCAGGTTGAACTTCAGGCCGCAGTCGGCGCCGTTGTCGCCGATGTCGAGCGCCATCTTGTAGTTGCCCTTCTGCTGGTTCTCCAGGAAGACGGGCAGCTTCCCCATGTCGATGTGGCGCTCCTGCAGGTCATACTCGCCGGCGATCGCTCGCAGGTTGAGCACCTCGAGGTTCTCGGCCAGAGTCAGTTGGATCTTGTCGATGTACGGTAGCTGGTTGCCCTCCGCGTCGACCCAGATGCTGTACGGGTTGCGCTCGAGCGACCAGGTCGGCGTGTTGGCCGGCGAGACCGTCTTCCAGGGGGTGAGAACCGGCAGGTCCGGGTTGAGCTGCCAGCTGTCCTTGTTCTTGAACAGGTTCACCCAGTTGTCGAACCCGGCCTCCTTGACCTTCTGGTCAATTTGCGCTTGAGGCGTGTACTTGGGCAGGAACTGCTTGAGGTAGTGTGCCGGCGCGAAGACGGCCACGCCGCTCGGATCACCCTGGTACGAGTGCGCCGAGAAGTGGGTGGCGCCGGCCAGAACGGCCGGTAAGAGCGGGTACGGATCCGGGAAGACGAACTTCACCGTGCTGGCATCGACCTTCTCGACGCGGCCGGGTTTCCCGTTGATCGACATCAGGGCCGAGCCGTTCGGGTACAGCTCCTTGTTCTGGTACAGGTCCTCGAAACCGAAGACAAAGTCGTCGGCCGTGAACGGTGTGCCATCCGACCACTTCATGCCGCGGCGGAGCTGCACGACGATGGTCTTGCCGCCGTCCTGGAGCTCGTAGCCACGGGCGACGTTGGGGACGATCTTCTCGCCCGTGTAGTCCCAGAACAGCAGGTGGTCCGGTCCGCTGCCCGATCGGAAGCCGTTCCACTGATCGCCGGGGCCGGTGAATCCACGCCGCCACACGCCGCCGTACTTGCCGATCTCGCGGACCGGCTTGATCACCAGCGGGTCCTGGCCGATTCGCTCCTGAACTGGCGGCAGCTTGCCGGCTTTGACCAACTCGGCCAGTTGCGGCGCTTCCTTGAAGCTCTTCGGGAACTGGGCCGGATCGGTGATGACCTCCGGCCCCTCGAGCTTGCCGATCAACTGGGCGCCGAGCTTGGGCGCTTCGGCCGGCTTGGGGGCCGCCGCGGGCGGGGCCGGCTTAGCTGCCTCGGCGGGCTTGGCTGCCTCCTCCGGCTTGGCGGGCGCCGCTGTTGGCGGGGGCGCCGGCGTCTGCGGCGCACAGGCGGCCAGCAGGCTCATGCCTACAACGCCGACGAGGCCTCCGACGCCTGCGCGCAGGAACTCTCGCCGTGACAGACCGCGCTTCGTTCCCATCTGCATTCCCTCCCTTATGGAACCAGTCCAACCCCGCACGCGCGGGGCACGGCCCCATTTTCGGCCCAACCGCCGAACACGACGCGGTATCAGGCTGGGTATAGCTCACTCGGGGCCGGGAGTCAACATGGACTCGACCTGCCCCTGGCGGCTGCCCTCACCCCCAACCCCCTCTCCCAAGTTTGGGAGAGGGGACAGGGGTGAGGGCCGAGACGGAGTCCCCAGGAGATTCCAGCTCAATCGGGCAGCTCGCGCCAGTTCGCCTTGCGAGCGATCGCCAGGATCGCTCGCTGGCCGTCGGCCCTGGTGAGGAAGAGCATTACACCACCCTCGAACCGCTGGCTGACGCCGTCGACGAGCCGGTCTGAGCCGCTCGGCCATGGATGGCTGGCCTTGTCCCAATCGCGGTAGAAACGCGACCGCCCAGTGTCGAAAAGCTGGTACCAGTTCGGCTGGTCGTCCTCGGCCCAGTAGCCGCGCGAGTCGGCGAACTGGCGCTCACGGATTCGGACCGCCCGCTCAGGCGTCAGCGGACAGCCGAGCGCGTGGCGGATCTCCGCTTCGGTGCTCCAGACTCGCCCAAAGCCGCCGACCGCCTCGGCCGGGCAGATGAGTTGGCCCTCGGTCGCCTGGACACCTGGCCCGGCTACTCTACTCGATGCCGAGCAGGGGGCAGAGCTTCGCCGTCACCTCCTCCATGACCTCCGCGGGAGCCACGCCAATCAGGTGGGCCCGGCGCGCATCCCAGTCCGCGCTCTTGAGGTGATCCGCTAGGACGACCCCGCCGATCGGCAAGCCACCTGGCAGCGCCACCTCAAAGGGATAACCCTTGACCTGACTGGTGATCGGGCAGACGAGGGCCAGACGGGCGCGGCCGTTGTAGCCAGCCGGCGACAAGACCAGGGCCGGACGGCGTCCTGCTTGCCCGCGGCCGGCGCGGGGATCGAAAGAGAGCCAGACAAGATGCCCACGGTCGGGGATGTAGCGGCGAACACGGGCGCTTTGCGCCCTTACCATGCCTCGGCGCCAACGGCTTCGCCCCACTCGGACTCGGCGTGACGATTCTCGGCCGTGATGCCGGCAACCAACTGCTGTAGCCTGTACTTTCGACGGATCGGGGTGATGATCAGCCGACCCTCCGATACACTCAGTTCCACCGTCGCGCCTTCCTCGAGTTGTGCCTCACGCACGAATGCTGTTGGGACTCGGATGGCTAAGCTGTTGCCCCATCTGCCGATCTGCGTCTCCATGGGCCCTTCCAGAGCTGGCTATACAATGAGTATACACGGGTGTGGTCGAGTCGGGAGCTGCGCGAAGACCGATGCTGCCCGCTTGGCGATGCCGTGGACATGGACTGCGCTGCTTCGGCCGGCGGGCCCGACGAACGAGGTTGGCGTACCGCCTTCGTGGCGCTGACGTCAAGAGCGATCAGCCGCCAACTCGGAGGGCGGGCGCCAGCGGAGCAGATAGGCCTCGACTCGGTCGAGCGCCAGGTTCAGCAGGATCACGATCAGCATCAGCACCAGAACGCCGCTCATCGCGCCCGTGATGTTGAACGTCTGGGTCGAAAGTCCGATCCGGTAGCCGAGCCCGGCCGTCGACATGACGAGCTCGCCGACGACCGCGGCCACCAGCGCCTGCGGAATGCTGACCCGCAGGCCGGCGATGATCCAAGGCGAGGCAGCCGGGAGGACGACTTTCCAGAAGACTTGCGTGCCGCTGGCGCCCATCACGCGGGCGACGTTCTTGAGCCCCATGTCGACGGTGTTGATGCCGGTGAAGGTGTTAACAAAAGTCAGGAAGAAGGTCATCATCAGGGCGAGGAAGACCTTGGAGTTCTCGCCGATCCCGAACCAGACCAGGAAGAGTGGCGCCAGCGCGATCCGCGGCACCCCGTAGACCGCCAGGATGTACGGGTTGAGCACCGCCGCGGCGCGCGGGGCCTGGGCCAGCAAAAACCCGCACAGGATCGCCAGCGGCGCCCCGAGGAGGTAGCCGGCTGCCGTTTCACGCATCGTCACCCCGACGTCGCGGGCCAGGGTGCCATTGAGAACGCTCTGCCACAGGAAGCCGGCCACCAAGGAGGGCTTGCTGACGAAGAACGTGTCGAGTAATCGCCCGGACGCCCACTCCCATAGGGCCAGCACGGCCAGACCGAATGTGACCTGCCAGACGCCCAGCCTCAGCGCGCTCCGAAGCGCGGCTCCGCGCTCCATTCGAACCCCGCCGTCCGCCTCCGCCCGGGCAACGTCCGGCTGGCGGGCCATCTCCCGGGTGGCCATCAGTTACCCATCACCCATCAGCCCGCTCGGGGCGGCCGCCGGCAGTGCCAACAGCTGAAAGCCGATCGCTACTGGCTGACTGCTCACGTATCCGCTCGCATCTCGTCCTCCAGGACCGCCCAGATGCCGTCGTGGAGGTCCCGGAAGGCTGGGTCGCGCTGGAGGCTAAAGATGTCGCGAGGGCGGGGGATCGGGACCGGGTAGATGGCCTTGATCCGGCCCGGCCGATGGGTCATCACCACGACCCGATCGGCCAGGCCGATCGCCTCCGGCAGGTCGTGCGTAATGAAGACGATCGTCATCCCGGCCCGCTCCTCCCACAGGCGCAGAAGCTGACTTTGGAGCTGCAGCCTGGTCTGGGCGTCCAGCGGTCCAAACGGCTCGTCCATCAACATCACTTCCGGCTCGTAGCTGAGGGTTCGGATGATGTTGACGCGTTGGCGCATGCCGCCGGAGAGCTCGTAGCGGTAATGACGCTCGAAGCCGGCTAGACCGACCTCGGCGATGAGCCGCTCGGCCTGCTGGCGGCGCTGATCGGGCTCAGCGCCGCGCACTTCCATGCCGAACTCGACGTTGCCAAGCACGTTCCGCCAGGGAAAGAGATTGTCGTCCTGGGTAACGTAGCCGATCTCCGTGTTGATGCCGCGATGCTGGCGGTCCTTGAAATAAATCGCGCCCGCGGTAGGCGCAAGCAGACCGACCAGGAGGTTGAGAACAGTCGACTTCCCGCACCCAGAGGGCCCGACGATGCTCAGAAACTCGCCACGGCGGACCTCCAGGCTGAAATCTTGCAGCGCGACGACTCGAAGGCCGCGGCTCTCGAACACGCGATCGACGCGATCGAGGCGGAGGACCGGCCCGGCGGCCACGTCAACCGTCATAGCACTCAGCGATCAGCTGTCAGCCATCAGCGCCAGAGCGGCCCGATTCCTGACAGCTGACGGCTGATGGCTGACAGCTACGTCGCGGCCTTGACGAACTTGTCCACGAAGAGGTTGTACACGTCGTCGACGCTGATCGTCTGCTGCTGCATGGCGAGGGTGTTGGCGACCGCCCGCTTGTCGAGCAGCCCGCTTCCGTTCGTGGCAGCTTTGACGTTTGCCACGCCGGCCACGAGGACAGTCTCGTCCATCTGCGCGAAGTCCGGCTTGATCGCAGCCGCGATCTCTTCTGGCGAGGTCTTCAACACCCAGTCATTCGCCGCCTTGACGGCGTTGACAAACTTCTGCACCAACTCGGGGTCTTTTTCGGCCAAGTCGGGCCGCGTAAAGACGTTCTCCATGTTGAAGGGGACCAGGGCCGGGTCTTCACCCTTGGCGTTGTTGATCAGCATGATCGCTTTGCCCCGCGCGACGGCCTGTTCTGCGACTGGTACGGTCTGAAGGATTACGTCGACCTGGCGGGTCTCAAGAGCCGCCAGGAGAGCTGGGCCCTCGCCGGCCCCGACAACCTGAACGTCCTCCTGCGGCTTGAGCCCGGCGCTGCGGACGTGGTACTCGGCCTGCTGGAAGGTGAGCGCGCCCGGCCGGGTGGCGCCGAAGTTCAGCCCCTTCAGGGCCGCGAGCTTGTCCTTGAGCGGCGACTGCTCGGTGATCCCTCGCTCTCTCGCGATGTCGATGTGCATCGCGACGTTGACGACGTTCTTGTCCAGGTAATTGAAGACGTTGATCACCTTCTGTCCCTGGCGGAAGGCATCCGCCTGGTAGGTGCCGGCGCCAGCGTTGAACTCCACGTCGCCTGAGATCAGCGCCTGCAGGTCCGGGCCACCGCCCCCGGTCGAGAGCTGCTCGATCTCGAGTCCCTGTTGGGCGAAGAAGCCCTTGTAGCGGGCGACGTTGATCGGTAGGAAGGCGAGCGTAGCTGCCGCCTGGGTGACCTTCACTTTGCGCGGCTCGGCCGGCTTGGCGGCCGCGGCCTGCCCTGACGGAGGAAGGGTCGGCTTCGCATCGGGCGCTTTGGCGACCTCAGTGGGCTTGGCGGGCGCCGCAGTCGCCGCCGGCTTCGACTCGGCCGGCCTGGCTGGGGCGCTCGTCGGGGCCGGCCCGGCCGCCGGCCCGCAGGCCGTCACGACGACCAGCATCAGTACCGCGGTGGCTATCCTCATCCTGTCACTCCCACATCACGAGTCGGGGGTAAGATAGCATGCACGCCCTCGCGCGCTCTCACAGAACCTCGAATTTGAAACCAGCCGGCGTGCCCTGACGTCGTATCGCCAGGAGACTCGGCCAGGGTCCGACCGTCGAGGCCGACCGGTAGCCCCACGGAGGCTCACATGCGCTCGCCTTTCGGCCTGTACTGCCTGGCGGCCCTGATCGTCGCGCTCACGACGATCACTCTTGGCGTCGAACAGGCCTCAGCTTCGGCCGCCAGACAGGCCAGGGATATGGCCGATGCGCCCAGCTGGGCTTCCGTAGTCGAGGGCGCACCTCTCTGGATCGAGCGCGCCGTCCCGCTGAGAGGGCCATCGCTGGCGGCCGACCCAGCTGATCCTCGGCGAATCGCCTACTGCGTCGAGGGCGGCATTCGGCTCTCGCTCGGCGGCGGGGCGACCTGGGCGACCGTTCCGACGACGTCGGTCAGGTCGGTTGCCGCGACGGCACCCTACCCGCTCATACCGGACAACGACTCGTCGCCTGCCTGCGCGTCTGTCGTGCTCGACCCTGACCACGCGCAGAGCTTCTTCGCCGTCTTTCACGGGGCTGCCCACGCCGCGCCGCCCATCGTCCAGCTCGGGTTTCAGAGCGCCGATGGGGGTGGGACATGGCAGCTCGTCCCGCCGCCAGCAGGCTATGAGGTTGGAGAGTTCGGTGGGTTTCGCCAAGAGGGGAGCTGGGTGCAGGCGTTGTTCGTCGGTCGGGCGCCCGGGCTCGACGCTCCACCACCGTTTGACGTCGTGCAGACCGCCGATGGTGGCCTGACCTGGCAGTCAGCCAGCCTGAGCTGCCCGGCCAGTGGCCCTTGCGTCCGCTGGGGTCCGGGGCCGGCCTCCTACTCGCCAATGGGTGGCCCGGGTGCGCAGTGGATCGAGTTCTCGACCGATGGCGGGCAGTCCTGGGCAACGCCTGCTTGGCCTTCGTCTGTCGACCTCAAAGCGCCTGGCCCGTATGAGCTGGTGGCTCTGTCCGCGACGTCGGTAGCTCTGGTGGCAGGTGGCGAGGCTGACCCGATGCTGGTTTCCCGAGACGGCGGCCAGACCTGGGCAGCCGTCGCTCTGCCAGCGCTGAAAGGCAGCAGGGGCATCGGTCGATCGGCGCCTGGCCTTCAGGTCTTGCCGGACGGCTCGCTGCTTGCACGCCCCGCCAACGGCCCGACCTGGCAGCTGCTCGTGCCCGGGGCGACCGACTGGTGTCCGCTGTCCGTTTTGCCAGCCGGGCTCAGAACGGACTCGCCACGGGTGATCGGGGAACGGATCTGGTGGCTCGAAGACGGCGGCGCGGCCGAGATGCCTCCCGCCCCGGCGAGCACGCCGTTGAGCGATCTGCACTGCGGTGCGGACCGCGGCTGAGGCCTGAAGAGCGGCCGGCTGGGGCGGCTAGCGGCGGCTACTTGCCCCGGCGCCGCTGCCACTGGGCGTAGCCGGCTTGAAGCTCCCTACCGAGCATGAAGGCCATAGCCCAGCCCACCACCAGCAGCGCGCCCTGAGCAAGCTCCATGCTAGGCCCTCCATGTCGTTCAGCCCGGACCCGCACAGAGGGTCCGAACGTCGAGGTGTGATGAGGCGGCGTACTGTAAGGATCTCCGTCCTACTACCCACTACGCACCACCCACTTCCCACTGTCCACTGCCCACTGCCCACTGCCCACTGCCCACTG
>DASPXK010000024.1:0-14323 GCA_035637315.1 Chloroflexota bacterium | reverse complement strand
CCGAGCTCTCGCTCGCGGCGGCCGCCGCGGGCGCAGACGGCCTACTGCTGGACGTTCATCTCGGCGGCCCGGAGGACCCGACCTCCGGCGCCCAGTCGATGGCCATCTCGGAGCTGGAGCCGCTCGTCGATCGCCTGATGTCAACCCGAGCCGCGCTCACGGCGTGACCGTGCGCCCCGTCAGGCCTTCCATGAGGCCCCGGTAGAGGGCGCAGCAAGCAGCGCCCTCTACATCCTCTCCGTCTCCGGGGGAGGGGTCAGCCGCTACTCGGTACGTACTCGCCTGCCCGCACGACTCCGACCGCCACCAGACGGCGGTCCGCTTGGCGAGCACGGCCGTCGACGTCGTAGAGCGTGAAATCGCCCTTCTCGACCTGCAGGACCGTGGCGTCGCCCACTCCCCCGACTTCGAGCCGGCCGAGGTTCGAGCGGCGGATCGCGCTGGCTGGATTGACCGTCATCCTTGCGATCACGTCATCGAGCGGGACACCGAAGGACAGCAGATGGCTGGCCATCAGCGGGAGGCCGAACTGGGGGTCAGCCGCCGTGGCAAGGGTGATGTCGGTCGCCAAGCTATCGGGCAGAAAGCCCTGCTCCGCGGCGGCCTGCATGACCGGAAAGGCGACGTGGTTGCGTCCGCGGGCCGCGTCGAACAGCACGCCCCGCTGGCGGGCCTCGAATGCCTCCGGAATCAACTGGCCATCGGCGCGCAAGATACCGAACTTGCGTCCAGTTAGCGCATGGGTGACGACGTCTCCAGCCTTGAGGAATGGGAAGATCTCGGCGAGCGGCTCGCCTGTGTCGCCGACGTGGACCATGACTGGCAGACCGGCCGCGTCGGCCGCCTCGCGGAGCAGGCGCAAGACCGGCTTGCAGGTGCCGCCGCAGACATAGGTGCTGAGGCGGGCCTTGAACCCGACGATCAAGTCGGGATTTGCACGGGCGGTCGCGACCGCGGCGTCGACATCCGCCCAGACGAGAGCGAACAGCTCGCCCACTCGCAAATCGACGTGCCCGATGGTGGACAGGTTTAGCCAGGCCAGAACCCGACAGCGAAGGTCCTGGCTGAGGCGCCGGAAGGCGCGGAAAGTCCGCGCCCCTGCGCTGCCTCCGTCCACGGTGGTGGTCGTCCCGCGGGTCAGGCAGCCCTGGTCGGCGTTGACGCCCTCGCCGACGCCGTCGAAGACGTGGCTGTGGATATCGACCAGGCCGGGGACGAGAAGACAGCCGTCGGCCGCAATTCGTCGCTGCCCTCCCTCCACGCGCGGCTCTATCGTCGCGACGCGGTCGCCTTCGAACGCGACGTCGAAGCGTCCCCGCAGCCCGCTGGCCGGGTCGATCACCTCGCCCCCATGCAGCACGAGGGTGTACTGACTCATCCCGTCTCCTCCGAGCATCACCGGTTCAGTACTGGTAGCGCGCCTGGAGAAAGTCGATCCGGCCCTGACTCACAAGGTAGACGATACGATGTTCCTGCGTCAGGCGACGCGACCACATCCCAGGAGCCACATATTTCAGGGGCTCGGGCTTGCCGACGCCCCGGAACGGGTCGCGCACGATCGCCTCGATAAGCTCGAGGGCGCGAAGCGCGATCTTACGATCAGTCTGGACCCAGTAGCGCAGGTCGTCTCGGAATTCCGGGTGGAAGACGGTCTCGAAAGTAGCTGACCCGTCGCCTCTATTCGGACCACGGCCGGGCCGCCTACGCTTGCCTTCCCAGCGGGGCCGCAGCAAGCAGCGCCCCTACCGTTCCACGGCGTCTCAATTTTGTAACGCCGCGCTCTCCTACCTGGAGCGGCAGGCGTTATGTTAAAATCCGTGTGTGAATGAACCGAGTACGGGGCGGGGTGGCGGGCCCCGCTTGACCGGGGTCGTAGACACCCTATCGGCCGGTTACGGAGTCATTAACCACCGGCCGTGGATCCTCTTCCTGCCGATCCTGCTGGACCTCTTTTTCTGGTTCGGGCCCCAGATCTCGGTCGCCCCATTAGTGGGCCAGGTGCTGACCAGGCCGGGCATCCAGCGCGGCCTCGGGCCCAACGGTGAGCAGGCCTTCGAGTCGATTCGTCAGGTGGTGGTGGCCTCGGCCGACGACCTCAACATGCTGGCCTTACTCTCGCCGGGCTGGATCAGCGTGCCGAGCATCATGCCACTCATGGGGGGTGGCCGCGGCCCCTTCACATTCGTGGACTCGTGGTCGACGGCGCTGCCGCTGGCGCTCGGGACACTGCTCGCCGGGGCACTGCTGGGGTGTGTCTTTCGCAGCCTCATCGCTCAGCAGGTGCGCGACGAGGTGGTGAATCCGACCGAGGTTCCTCGCCAGGCGATCCGGGCCTGGCTTCGGGTGCTCGGGCTGGTCCTGCTCCTGTTCGCGGCTGGGCTGCTCCTGGGAGTGCCGGTCTTGTTCGTGGTGGCAGCGGCTACCCTCGTCGCCCGCGAGCTTGGCAGCTTTGGGATGGCGCTGGTGATGACGGTCATGTTGTGGATGCAGCTTTACCTGTTCTTTGCGCCGGACGCGATCTTCGTGAGCCAGGTGGGCCCACGCCAGGCGATCCGACGCAGTGTGGCCGTGGTACGGGCGAACTTCTGGGCCGCGGTTCGGATCGTGGTGCTGATCACGATCATCCTGCTGGGGATGGGGCAAGTCTGGCTGGCGCTAGCGAGTCGGGCGCCGTGGGGGCCTGCGCTGGGCATCCTCGGCAACGCGTACATTGCCAGTGGCCTCGCGGCCGCCAGCATGCTCTTCTATCGAGAGCGAATGGACGCGTTGGCGAGCCGCCGGCCGCTCGTCGCCGGCTGAGACGCAGGCGCGAGCGGCACGAGGTGTGAGTTGGCCAAGCAGATGGGAATGACGGACGATCAGTCGGCGCGGCGCGGCGAGATGCCAGCCCGGCTGCAGGTAGTGGGTGGCCAGCAGCGAGGCCGGCGCAGGTCTCGCGACGGATACACCGCTGAGCAGATCCAGGTCCTCGAGGGACTCGAGGCGGTCCGCCGCAGGCCAGGCATGTACATCGGCACGACCGATGTGCGCGGCCTGCACCACCTGGTCTACGAGGTAGTGGACAACAGTGTCGACGAGGCACTGGCCGGCCATTGTGACACGATCGACGTGAGGATCGGCGCCGATCAGCGCGTGACGGTCGTCGACAACGGGCGCGGGATTCCGGTGGACACCGTCAAGGCGACGGCGAAATCCGCGCTCGAGACCGTGCTGACCGTCCTGCACGCGGGCGCCAAGTTCGGGGGCGGCGGCTACAAAGTCTCGGGCGGCCTGCACGGCGTCGGCGTGTCCGTGGTCAACGCCTTGTCCGAGCACCTGAGCGCGGAGGTCAGACGAGACGGGGGCCGATTTATCCAGGAGTTCGGGCGCGGCCTTCCCGTCGGCAAGATGCGAAAGGTGGGCACGTCGGCGCCGTCTGAGCGAGGGACCACGATCTCGTTCCTGCCCGACGCCACGATCTTCGACAGCCTGAACTACGAGTTCGGCACGTTGGCCCAGCGCTTCCGCGAGATGTGTTATCTGACCAAAGGACTGCGGATCCGCTTCGTCGACGAGCGCGAAGACCGTGAGTACTCGTTCTATTTCGAGGGCGGAATCGTCTCGTTCGTGCGCCACCTCAACATGCACCGCCCGGTCATTCACCAGCGGCCAATCTACGCTGAGCGCCAGCTCAACGGCGTCAACATCGAGGTGGCGCTGCAATATTTTGACGGCCAGACCGAGTCGGCGTTCTTTTTCGCCAACAACATCAACACGATCGACGGCGGGACTCACCAGACCGGCTTCCGCACGGCTCTGACGCGCACGCTCAACGACTACGCTCGGAAGGCCGGACTCTTGAAGGAGGCCGACCCGAACCTGACCGGTGAGGACGTCCGGGAAGGGCTGACCGCCATCGTGAGCGTGAAACTGCCCGAGCCGCAGTTCGAGGGCCAGACCAAGACCCGCCTGGGTAACGCGGAGGTGACCCCGCTGGTGGCGATGGTGACCAGCGAGGCACTGACTCAGTACCTGGAGGAGAACCCATCCGACGCCCGTCGGATCATCGAGCAATGCCTGCGCGCGGCGCACGCTCGCGAGGCGGCCCGCAAGGCGAAGGAGTTGGTGATCCGCAAAAGCGCCCTGGAGGGGATGGCGCTACCTGGCAAGCTGGCCGACTGCTCGGAGAAGAATCCGGAGCTGTGCGAGCTATATCTGGTCGAGGGCGACTCCGCGGGCGGCTCGGCCAAGCAGGCACGGGATAGGAGATTTCAGGCCATCCTCCCGCTCAGGGGCAAGATCCTGAATGTCGAGCGCGCTCGGATGGACAAAATGCTCGGCAATGAAGAGATCCGGGCGATGATCACGGCGCTGGGCGTGGGCATCGGCGAGCACCTGGACATCTCAAAGCTGCGCTACAACCGCGTTATCATCATGACCGACGCGGACGTGGACGGCAGCCACATCAGGACGCTGCTGCTGACCTTTTTCTTCCGCAACATGCAGCAGCTCTTCACCGAAGGCCACCTGTTCATCGCCCAGCCGCCGCTGTATCGAATCCAGCAGGGGCGCGAGGTTGCGTACGCCTACGCAGACCGCGAACGTGACGCGCTGGTGGCCGCTTTCGGCAAGAAGCGCAAGGGCGAGGTGGCTATCCAGCGTTACAAGGGTCTGGGCGAGATGAACCCCGATCAGCTGTGGGACACCACGATGAACCCGGCCACGCGGACCATCCTGCGGGCCGATCTGGACGACGCCATCGTCGCCGACGAGGTCTTCGACATGCTGATGGGCGACCAGGTCCCACCCCGCAAGAAGTTCATCCAGACCCACGCCAAGAGCGTCCGCAACCTGGATGTCTAACGGCCCGCGGGACGCTCAAGAGGACCGTGAGGAACAGCGATCGTTGTTCGCGAAGTTGTCCAAGCTCGGCCCATTCGAGGAGCGGGCTCTGGCCGACGAGAGGCTCGAGGCCGAAGCGCCCTGGCCCGCGTATTGAGGGGCAGCATCTACCGGCCTGTTGCCGCTCAAGAGCTTGGTTCAAGGCGCCGCTGCGCCGTCCTAGGGTCCGTTTGGGTTACCGCCCATGAAAGAGTCCCCGGGAGCATGACCAGGCACTGAAGCAAAGCCTGGTAAGCGTGCTGTGGATCAGCCGGCCGAGGCAGGGGATGTGGGCCGCGCACGAGTACGCCCGCTCAGGCTTCAACGACCTGCCCACCAGCCACGCAGGGTGCGCCCTACACTACAGGGTTAGCTGGACGTTGCACGCGGCCCCAAGGGCGATTTGGCGGCGGCGAAGGCCTCGGAGCTGACCTTGCTCTCCTACGTCGCTCGCGCAACTTGCCCTAGGTCCAGCCAGAGCAGGACGATCAGAGCCAGCTGGACCAGCTTGGTGAAATAGCCGAGCGGGGTGTATGGCTGGCCAACGACGACCCAGAGCACGATCGTCAGGGCAGCGTAGCCCATGAGTGCCCAGCGAACGCGCTCGCGAAAGCTCTTGAACGGCCGCAGATCCGGGGCTCCGAAAGATTTGACGGGCGCCCGGCGACGAGGCGGCGCTTGGACCGGATCCCTTGGGCGGGCTACCCTTGCACAGAGCTGGAGGTCCCGGTGCCACGCATCTATTACGGCTGGATCATGCTCAGCGCGGTCGCGCTGATGACGTTCGCGTCGTCCGGGTCGCGCTTCTCGTTCGGCGTCTTCGTCCAGCCGATGAGCGAGACGTTCGGGTGGGACCGCGCCCAGCTCGCCCTGGCGGCCTCACTCAACCTCCTGGTGGGCGGGCTGTTTCGGCCCGTCGCGGGCATCCTGGCAGATCGGGCTGGCTCCAAGCTGGTCGCGCTGGTCGGGGTGGCTCTGGCAGCCAGCGCGCTCATCTTGACCAGCTACGTCCGCGAGCTGTGGCAATTCTATTTCGCCTATGGCCTGCTGCTCGCGATCGGCTACGCCTGCGCCTCGCCGGTCACAGTCACAACGCTTGTCAGCCACTGGTTCGTCAAGCGCCGCTCGCTGGCGATGTCGATCGGGTCGACCGGCACGTCGCTCGGCGAGCTGGTGACCGTCCCGCTGGCGATGCTGGCAGTCCTGTACACCGGTTGGGACGCGGCGTTTCGAACCATCGCCGGCTTCATGGTCCTGATCGTGGTGCCGGCAGTCTTCCTGTTGATCCACAACCGTCCCGCCGATCGGGGGCTCAAGCCGTACGGCCAGGACGAGCGGCTTGGGGCGAGCGGGCACGCCGCGAGCGGCCCGAGCCTGACGCTGCGTCAGGCTGCGAGGAGCGGTGATTTCTGGCGGCTGAGCTTCGGGTTCTTCGTGTGCGGCTTCACGATGAGCTTCGCGAGCACGCACTTCGTCCCCTTCGCGATGGACATGGGCTTCGAGCCGATGGCCGCCGCCAACGCGCTGGGTCTGGTTGGCGGTTTCAGCATCGTCGGCGGCCTGGGCGCGGGCTACCTTGCCGATCGCTTCAGCCGGAAGAACGTCCTGGCGGCTGTCTATCTGATACGGGGGCTCGCGTTCGGCGTCCTGCTCGAGGCGCGTGACCTGCCGACGCTGTACTTAGGCAGCCTGCTGCTCGGCGTGTCGTGGACATCCACGAGCCCACTCACGTCGGCCATTACGGCCGATCGATGTGGCTTGAAGAACCTGGGAACGATCTTCGGCATGATGTTCACCATCATGCCGATCGGCTCAGCCGTCGGGGCGTACCTGGGCGGCGTGGTGTACGAACGGGCGCACAGCTACGAGCTCAGCTTAACCGCGAGCGCGATCGCCGGTCTGGCGGCCGCGTTGGTCGTACATGGAGTCCGCGGCCCACAGCCCGAGATCCAGAGCTCGAGGTCCGACCTGCGAGCCGCGAGTGAGCTCGTAGGTCAGACCTGGCAGAGCCCCAAAAAGGGGACCCCGAGTCCGGCGTAAGACTCGGGGCCCCAGCGCAGGCCGAACTTCGTCTTCGGGAGTTCCCGGAGTCGGGGCTTAGGCCTTGCTCAGGAAGGGCAGCCCGGTCCGCTGGTTCTCGCCGACCTTGTAGCCCGACGGGACGGATCCCAGAGACTCCCCGCTCTTCTCCGTGCGAGCGAAGTAGAAGATCCGCTGCTTTCGTCCATTTCGAAGCGTGACGTCTTTGGCATGCAGGTAGTAGGTCTGACCCTTGCTGTTTCTATGTGTGTAGGCCATGAAACCCTCCACTGGCATTGAGTTTCGCCACTCCTAGTCTAACGAGTGGGCTCCGGTCGAGCAAGGCTGAACCCGTCTCAATCTCAGAAAAGAGGGAGCGAGACGCGGCACATGTGGCATAATAGGCGCGGCTTTCGTCCAGCCTGCTGTCGGCCGGACGTCTTGCGGCAAGGGCCAGGACGGGCAGCTGGGGTTCCTCCGCCAGTCAGTTTCCCAAGCCAGCACGGCATGCCGTCCAACCGGCGCTGACCAGAGGAACGGAAGTTTCGACGACATGACCGCTGAGGCCCACGCCCGCGCTGAACGGCGGGCCATTGCTCGCCCGGCCGTCGCCGGAGACGGCTCGCCGCCCTCCAAGAGCATCCTTGTTGCCGACGACGACGACGCGATCCGTTCGCTGCTGGTGGAACTGCTCAACGGCGAAGGCTACCAGGTGTCGGAGGTCAAATCCGGCAGCGAAGTCTTACGGGCCGTCGCCAAGCTCAGACCTGACCTTCTGATCCTCGACCTGCGAATGCCCGACTTGGACGGCATCGATATCATGCGCCGTCTGCGGGCCCAGGATGAGACCGTTCCGGTCCTGATGCTCACCGCGTATGGGACGGCCTCCTCGGCGATCGAGGCAACCAAGCTGGGCGCGTATGACTACGTCACCAAGCCGTTCGAGCAGGAGGAGCTGCTGCTGCCAGTCAGTCGCCTCTTTGAGTACCTGGCCCTGGCCTCCGAGGTGCGCACGCTGCGCGACAAGCTTGGCGGGCGCGACCTCTCGGAGCGGATGATCGGCAACAACGTCAAGATGCAAGAGATCTACAAGACCATCGGCAGGATCGCCCAGAGCCATGCGACCGTGCTGGTCACGGGCGAGACCGGGGCCGGCAAGGAGGTCGTCGCGGACACGATCCACGCTCACTCGGAGTATCGCGACGGCCCATTGGTCAAGGTCAACCTGACGGCGCTGCCCGAGACGCTAGTTGAGAGCGAGCTGTTCGGCCACGAGAAGGGCTCGTTCACAGGAGCCGTTGCCCAGCGCAAGGGGCGGTTCGAGATAGCCCACAAAGGCACTATCTTCCTGGACGAGATCGGCGACATGAGCCTCTCGACCCAGCGGAAGCTGCTGCACGTGCTGCAGGACAAACAGTTCGAACGCGTCGGTGGGAGCAGCCCGGTCAAAGTCGACTGTCGGGTCATCGCTGCCACCAACCGCAACCTCAAGGACGAGGTCGACGCGGGCCGCTTCCGTGAGGACCTGTATTACCGGCTGAACGTCGTGACGCTGTATGTCCCGCCGCTGCGCGAGCGGAAGGACGACATCCCGCTCCTGGTCGAGCACTTCCTCACCAAGTTCCGCTACACGCACAGCTCGCCGCCCGCCCGCATCTCGGAGGAGGCGATGGACGTGCTCATCACTCACGACTGGCCCGGTAACGTCCGCCAGCTCGATCACACCGTCGAGCGGGCCGTCATCATGGCCCGGGGTGGGATCATCACCAGCCAGCACCTCTCGCTCGACGACGCCGAGGAGCTGAGCTTCATCGATATCAACCAGAAGCTGCAGCGCGGCGAAAGCCTCCCGGAGGTGCTCGCCGAGACCGAGCGGAAAATGCTCCAGAAGGCGCTCGACCGGACGAATGGCAACCGCCACGCCGCGGCGCGCATGCTTGGCATAGACGTTGCCACGCTGGAGCAAAAGGTTTCCGAACACGGGATCGGAGACCGGCTGGGATTGGAGGTTGCCGATGGCCAACGATAGCGGCTTCGAAGAGACCTGGTCGGACTGGGACGAGGGTGGCCAGGGCCTGGCGCTCGGCGCACTCGTTACCAGCGCCCTCGTAGCAGGTGCCGTGGCGTATCTGATCCGGCGTCGGCGCCAGGGTGAGGAGAAGCCGCTCGAGACCGTCTCGAGTCGCGCGGCCGAGGCGGCCGCCTTGCTGGCCGGGATGGGAGACGACCGGGTGGCGGCCGGACGCGAGTTCCTAGCCGAGAAGGTCCTGCCGGAATTCAAGCCGGCTTTACTGGCGATCCTACAGGAGGTTCAGGGCGTGGTGGATCAGGCATTCCGCCGCGCCGAACGCGCGATCCAGCAACTGTAACGACGTTCAACGTCGCGCGTTCAACGTTCAACGGGAACAGGTCATTGAACGTTTAATGTTGAAGGTGGAACCGCGCTAGCGCGGCCGCCTCGCCCAGGGGAGGCGGCGCTCGAGGGTCCGGCTCCATCGCCGCCAGGCCTGGGCAAGCGGTCCGCTGCGGCCGCGGCTGCGCGCGGCGAGAACGATTGCGGCCGCGGCGCCCAGCATCGAGCCGACTGCAAAGCCGACCTTCCGTTTCATCCCCGCGCGCGCCATAGCATCGCCTCTCCAACGGGTGGTAGTCAGGATAGCACGCCTGGGTGAAGCTCTCAAAAGTAGCTGCGGGACGACGACTGGCACGCAGCTTGCTAACCCTGGCGGCCGGGGCACGTCGCTCTCGGTGCGATCAGAGTAAGATTCCTGGTAGCGCAGGGGCCTGCGCGCTGCCCGGCCGCCAAGAGGGAAGTCGTAGGGCAGGGGCGCGTCCCTGCCGTGCAAGCCAGCGGCGGACAAGCTCCCGCGCTACGGTACGCTAGGCCTGCTGCGGGGACTGGCTACGATGGAGATGGAGCTCGATCTCTCACAGGAGCTGTCGAGCCTTCAGAGCATGAAGGTCTCGCCGCGCCTGGTGGCGGCGAGCTACATCCTGGAGCTCTCCTCGCAGGAGCTGCAGCAGCAGATCGCCGCCGAGCTCAACGACAATCCGGCCCTCGACCTGGTGGACATTCCAACCTGCCATGTATGTGGCAGCGAGCTGCAGGGAAGCGTCTGTCCGTGGTGCATCCAGCGGCAGAAGGGCGAGGAGCCCGATCGCGACGACCCGAACGCGAGCCCGTACGAGGACCCGCCCGCAACGAGCGTTCTTCGAGCTCGTGACGAGGACGGGTTCGACCCGCTCACCCAGGTTGCCTCGGAGGAGACGCTGGCTGAGAAACTGCTGGCGGATCTCGGCGCGGTCCTCGACGAGCGCGACCGGCCGATCGCCGAGTACCTGGTCGGCAGCCTCGACGACAAGGGCTACCTCTCGGCCTCGGTCGAGGAGGTCGCGTACGAGCTTGAGGTCGACGAGGATCGTGTGCGCGCCGTCACGAAGCAACTGCAGAGCCTCGAGCCGGTCGGGATCGGAGCCAGAAACCTGCACGAGTGTCTACTCATCCAGCTTGACTACCTGGAGCAGCACGGGATTCATCGCCCGTACGCTCGCGAGATCATCTCGGAGCACCTGGTTGAGCTGGGCGAGCACAAGTTTGGCAAGATCGCACACGCGCTCAAGATCTCGCCCGAGGAAGTCACCGACGTCTGGGAGTTCGTCAAGGCCAAGCTCAACCCGCACCCAGCCCACGGCTTCTCCGCCACCAACGCGCGTGACCGCGACACCCGTGCGATGTACATCGTGCCGGACGTGATCATCAGCAAGACGGACAACGGTTTCGAAGTGGAGATAGTGGAGTCACGCCGCTTTGCGCTGCGGGTCAACCCCGAGTACACGCGCATTTCGAGTCAGGTCCAGCGCAACGGCACGGAATTGTCGGCCGAGGAGAAGCGGCACGTCCAGCAGTACGTCGGGCGAGCGAAGCTGTTCATTGCCAACATCAATCAGCGACGTCAGACCATCCATAACATAACGACGTGTCTCATCGTCCAGCAGCGCGACTTTCTGGAGAGGGGCGTCCGCTACCTCAGGCCGCTCAGTCGCGCGGCGGTAGCTATCGCGCTTGGAATCCACGAGTCGACGGTCAGCCGAGCGACGGCCGCCAAGTACGTGATGCTCCCGGACGGCGAGGTGATGCCCTTCAGCCACTTCTTCACGCCGTCGCTAAGCATCAAAGACGTCATCAAGGAGCTGATCGAGAAGGAGGGGCGTCCCCTAACCGACGCCCAGATCGCCGAGCGGCTGCACAAGCACGGGATCGATATCGCTCGCCGCACGGTTGCCAAATATCGCATGCAGCTCGACATCCTGCCCTCTTCGCTGCGGTGAAGTAACGGACCTAACCCCCGACCCCCTTCCCTTTAGGCCCTTTAGGGGAGGGGAGGCGGGAGAGGTCAGTACTCCCTTGTTCGTCCTGCCTCCCGTCCGGCATCCTTCCCGAGGGAGTGAGCCGCCAATGGATAAGGTCGTCCTGGCATACTCGGGCGGGCTTGACACGTCCGTCGCGATCAAGTGGATCCAGGAGAAATACAACCTCGACGTCGTTGCGGTCACCCTCGACGTCGGAAACGAGAGCGATTTCCAGGCGATCCAGGAGAAAGCGCTTCGAACGGGGGCGATCAAGGCGTACGTCCAGGACGCCAAGGAAGACTTCGTTCGCTACTTCGTTTTTCCCAGCCTTCAGGCCGGCGCGATCTATGAGGAGCGCTATCCGTTGGCCACCGCCCTGGCACGGCCTCTCATCGCCAAGGTGCTAGTCGACTACGCCTATCGCGAGGGTGCCGCCGCGATCGCCCACGGCTGCACCGGCAAGGGCAACGACCAGGTGCGCTTCGACGTCACGATCTCGGCGCTGGCGCCTGAGCTGCAGATCATCGCCCCCGTTCGCGAGTGGGGCATGAGCCGCGAAGAGGAGATCTTGTACGCACAGCGGCACGACATTCCGGTCCCTGTGACCCTTGCTAGCCCGTACAGCGTGGACCAGAACCTGTGGGGACGAAGCGTGGAAGCGGGCGTCCTGGAGGACCCCTGGGCAGAGCCGCCGGAGAATGCTTTTGCCTGGACGATGAACCCGCGCTACGCGCCCGACGAGGCAAGCTACGTCGAGGTGGCATTCAAACATGGCATCCCGATCGGCCTGGACGGCGAGTTGCTCGACGGCCAGACGCTCATCGCCCGCCTGAACGACGTGGCCGGCTCGCATGGCGTGGGACGCATCGATCACATCGAGAATCGGTTGGTCGGGATCAAATCGCGGGAGGTCTATGAGTGCCCGGCGGCCGTCGTGCTTCACACGGCCCACGCCGAGCTTGAGAAGATGACGCTGACCAAGGACCAGATGCGCTTCAAGCAGCTGGTCTCGCGTGAGGTGGCGGACCTGATCTACAACGGGCTCTGGTTCTCAGCTCTTCACCAGGACCTGGCAGCGTACGTTGCCAGCTCGCAGCGTTTCGTAAGCGGGACCGTTAGGGTCCGGCTGTTCAAGGGCGCCTGCATGGCGGTTGGTCGCCAGGCCGAGCAGTCGCTCTATGACCCCGCCCTGGCGACGTACGGTGAGGGCGACCTGTTCGACCACAAGGCCGCGGTCGGCTTCATCCAGCTCCACGGGCTGCCGCTCCGCAACCAGGTCCGGGCTCAACTGCTGCCCGGCCACAGCCCAGACGAGCTTCTCCGCCTTGTCGCCCCCGAATCGAGCCGCGAGCCGCGAGTCACGAGTCGCGAGTCCCGGGTGCCGGAGCCACGCCCGACTGCGCTTGACTCGGCTCGGATTCAGGCACCGTCCGAGCCGTCGCACGAGCCGAGGACCGATTCGCCAACCGTCAACTCGTGACTCGCGACGCGCGACTCATGACTCGTGACTAAATTGTGGGGCAGCCGATTCACCAAGCCGACCAGCGCCAGCGTCGAGGCCTTCAACAGCTCCCTGTCCGTCGACCGGCGCCTGTACGAGGAGGACATCGCCGCCAGCATCGCCCATGCCCGAATGTTGGCCCGGCAGAGCATCATCCCGCTCGGGGACGCGCGGGCGATCGTGGCCGGCCTAGCGCGCGTGTACGCCGAATTGGTCGAGGCAGGTGGCCCGCCTGACGACGCGAGCGCGGAAGACATTCACAGCCTCGTGGAGGTGCGCTTATCCGAGCTGGCCGGCCCGGCCGGCGGACGGCTGCACACCGCCCGCTCGCGCAATGACCAGGTGGCGACCGACCTCCGACTCTGGTCCCGGAGGGCGCTGTGCGACTGCCTGGCCGGCGTGCTCGGCATGCAGGCGGCACTGCTGGAGCGGGCCGCCGCCGACCGCGGGCTGATCATGCCAGGCTATACCCATCTTCAGCGGGCCCAGCCGGTCCTGCTGGCCCATCACTGGTTGGCGTATGTCGACATGCTGTCGCGCGACCTGGCCCGACTCGAGGCGTGTTATGAACGGGTCGACGTCTTACCGCTAGGGTCGGGCGCCCTGGCCGGCTCTCCCTACCGCCTAGACCGGGCGTACGTGGCCAGACTACTCGGCTTCACCAGCATCTCGACCAACAGCCTCGACGCCGTCTCCGATCGCGACTTCGTCGTGGAGCACCTGGCCGCGCTGGCGCTGGTCGGCGTCCACCTGTCACGACTCGCTGAGGAGCTGGTCATCTGGAGCAGCGCCGAATTCGGCTTCGTCGAGATGGACGACGCCTATGCGACCGGTAGCAGCATCATGCCCCAGAAGAAGAACCCGGATGTGGCCGAGCTGGTGCGCGCCAAGAGCGGCCGCGCCGTGGGCAGCCTGGTCTCGCTGCTGGTACTGCTCAAAGGGTTGCCGCTGGCGTACAACAAGGACCTCCAGGAGGACAAGGAGCCGTACTTCCGAGCCGTCGACGACGGGCTTGACTGCCTTCGGTTGAGCTCCGAGATGCTGCGGACGCTAAAAGTACGAGCCGACCGGCTTCGAGCAGCCGCTGGCGACCCGCTGTTGCTGGCCACGGACTTGGCGGACCGGCTCGCCCAGGCGGGACTGCCATTCCGCGAGGCCCACGCCATCGTGGGCGCGATTGTGCGCGATCACGGGTCTGGCTTCGCCAAGCTTGCGGCGGAGCAGCTTGCCGCCTACTCGCCGCTGCTCGCTCAGGCCCGGGAGCCCCTTTCGCCACGGGCGTCGGTTCGGGCCCGCGATGCCGTTGGGGCTACCGCCCCGCGCCAGGTCGCCAGCGCCCTCCGTCGCGCCCGCCGTGCCCACGCTGCCGCCTCGGCTCGCCTCGCCACCCGGCGAGCCAGCCTGCCCTCGCTCGACGAGCTCGCCGAACTACCCTGGTAGCCTCCATGTTGTCAGGCGGACAAGAAGAGGCCTCGCAGCCGCGATCCGATGGCGTCCCAGACAGCGGAGGCGATCGCGCTCTGGCCCTCGGCGTTGGGGTGGATGTCCAGGCAGAGAACGGATAAGGGGCTGGGCGCGAACCAGCCAACTGGG
>DASPXK010000023.1:0-14283 GCA_035637315.1 Chloroflexota bacterium | reverse complement strand
CGACCTGCGCGAGCGGGTCCTGAGCGGGCTGGCCGTCTTCGACGAGCACAACAGCCCCAACAACCCGCACTGGATCCACGCCGCCCTTGACTACTGCAAGCGCGAGGAAGTCCCGGTCTTTCGGGTGGTCGATGACCGCACTCGCGAGGCGAGCCTCGGCCCCGTCTGGGCCGGCGCGGTGGTCTTCAACCTGCGGGCCAAACGCATCGTTCAGATCCAGAACACCTACTCAGAGATAAAGCGCAAGGGCCGTCTGCGGGTGACGGAGGGCGCACGCCCAACCAATCGGATCGAGCGCTACGAGCTGCCGCCAGAGTGGTCGGTGGTGCCAGAGCGATGAGCGTCGCGACCCGGGCCGGAGTCCTCCCGCTCGGCGCTGCGGTCGACCACCAGGGCCACCTGATCATTGGCGGGTGCGACACGGTCGAGCTGGCGCGCCGCTTCGGGACGCCGCTCTACGTCTACGACGAGCTGACGGTCCGAACACGCTGTCGCGGATACCGCGATGCGCTGGCGGCCGCCTATCCCAGCTCGCTTGTTCTTTACGCCTCCAAAGCGTTCTCCAGCCCGATGCTGTTGCAGATCGTCCACCAGGAGGGGCTCGGGCTCGACGTCGTGTCTGGCGGTGAGCTGTTCGCGGCCCACCGAGCCAGCTTTCCCATGGCGCAGGTCTACTTCCACGGCAACAACAAGGGCGCCGACGAGCTCGCGATGGCCCTCGAGTACGGCATCGGGCGTTTCGTAATCGACAGCTTCCACGAGCTGGAGCTGCTCGGACGACTCGCTCAGGAGCGGGACGTCCGAGCGCCCTCGCTGCTCCGCCTGTCGCCGGGCATCGACGCCCACACCCACGAGTATCGGAAGACGGGCATCCTGGACTCGAAGTTCGGCTTCCCCATCTCGACCGGGCAGGCCGAGGAGGCGGTCCGACAGGCGCTGGCCACGCCCTCGCTGGAGCTGCTCGGTTTTCACGCCCACGTTGGCTCGCAGATCTTCCAGCTGGCGCCCTACGAGGAGACGATCAAAGTCGTCCTCGACTTCGCGGCCGACATGCGCGACCGCCACGGGGTCCAGCTGCGCGAGTTCAGCCCGGGCGGTGGCTGGGGCATCGCCTACACGCCGGAGGACGATCCGCAACCAACCGAGCTGGTGGGAACGACGGTTGGTGAGACGGTCCATGCCGAGCTTGCCCGCCGCGGGCTTGGCGAGCCGCGCGTCTTCATCGAGCCCGGCCGCTCGATCGTCGGGCAGGCCGGGGTGGCGCTCTACACGGTTGGCGGCATCAAGCGGATCCCGGGCGTTCGAGTGTACGCTTCCGTCGACGGCGGGATGGCCGACAACATCCGACCCGCCCTCTACGGCGCACGCTACGAGGCGATCGTCGCCAACCGGGCCGACGCGGCCGCAGAGGAGACGGTGACCATCGCGGGCAAGTACTGCGAGTCCGGCGACGTCCTGATCAAAGACGTGGAGCTACCCACCTTGCGTCCAGGTGACTTGCTGGCCTTGCCGGCCTCGGGCGCTTACAACCTGGTCATGGCCAGCAACTACAACATGGCGCCCAAGCCCGCCGTCGTGCTGGTCGGCGACGGCGAGGCGCGAGTCATACGCCGCCGCCAAACGTACGAAGAGCTGCTCCTGGGCGAAGAGCTCCTGTAAGGCGCACCGCGTGCGCGCCTACGCGATGGCCGCGGACCTCGTCGGGCTGGGCGCCGCGATGGCGGCTGCGGCGATCGTGCGCTGGCCAAACCTGTGGTTGATCCCCACGTTTACCGACGAGACGCTCGAAGCCCGACTGGCGATCCAGATTTACCGCGGGCAGGCCGCGCCGCTAACCAACGTCGACCCATACATCGGCGCTCTCTGGAACTACCTGCTCGCCGCCGGCTTCGAGCTGTTCGGGCTCAGCCCGTGGCTGCCGCGCCTTCTCGCGTTCGTGGCCGGCGTGGCCAGCGTAGGCGCCACGTGGTGGCTCGGACGCGAGCTCGGCGGACGTCTGGGCGGAATGGTCGCGGCTGGGTTCCTGGCGGCCAACGCGACCCACATCCTGGTCAACAGCCACGTCGGCTGGTCACACTCGACCACGCCGCTCTTCACCACCCTTGGCTTTGCCTGCCTCGCTCGCGTGTCGCGACTATCGTTAGTCGGCGCTGGCGCGATGCTGGGTCTGGGCGTCCAAACCCATCTCACGGCCGCCCTTCTGCTGCCGGGCGCGGTCGGCCTCTTCCTGGCGCAGCGGCCCGAGCTGCTTCGCACGCGCTGGAGCGTGTTGGCGCTCGGGGCTTTCCTGCTCGTGACGGCCAACGTGGTGGTCTACAACGTCGCGACCGGCGGCCAATCTCTGGCCGCGGGCCAGCGGATCGCAGCCGAGTACACCGGCGAGGACGTCGGCTACGACTCGAGCGGCTACGCGGAGAATCTCGACCGGCTGGCGCTCGGGGGGTCCTGGGTGCTGAGCGGGGCTATCGAGAAGCGGCGCTTTATCGGCGAGTCGCTGGCGTCGCCGCTCCCGCTGCTCTACCTGGCGCTGGGGATCGCCAGCCTCGCCTGGGCGGGCTGGCGTGGTCGCTGGCTGCCCATGGCCGCGACGCTGCCGTACGTGCTGGTCCTCCCGCTCCTGAACCCAAAGTACGAGCCGTTGCTCAACGGCCGCTATCTGACGCCCCTCCTGCCGCTCGTTTATGCCGGCATGGGGCTAGTGGTGGGCGATGCCTGGCGCACCCTGAAAGCGGGCTGGCCCCAGTGGGCGCCAGCCCTCGGCTTCTTTGGGCTGGCCGGTGTGGCTATCCTGATGGCCTACCCGCTGCTGCCACTCGCGCGTTACGAGCGTTCCACCGAGCGCACCAACCACGCCGTATTCGCCGCCTACCAGACCGTCGTCGCCAATCGCGAGCCCGGCGAGACCGTGCTGCTCGACTACGGATTGGACAGCGTCTTCTACATGGCGGCAGGCAGCGCTTACAAGAGCATGGAGCTGCTGCTGGCGACCGGCGACATTCCGTACGTCGTCGTGGATGCACGCCCGAGCTCGATCGGCGACGCGCTCGCCGAGCGCTCACCGCGGCTGGCCCTGCTGCAGAGTGACAAGGTCCCCTCGCTCGGGCGGACGTTCACGCTTACCCCGCTCGGTGACGTCGGCCGCGGCCCAGGCTTCGGCGTCTATCGCGTGGGGGTCCGGGGCCGGACCTAACCCCCCCTTCAATACCACGACGTGAGGGAGTGGCCGCTCCCTCACGGTCGTGGTACCGAACGAGGGTCAGGGGCGAGGTCGGAGGTCGGACCTATAATCCGTCCGTGAAGCGAGTGGATCGGCGCGAGGCCTTTGGGATCCTGGCGAGCGGGCTGATGACCGTCGCGTCGGCCTGCGGCGGGCGGGGGACGACCGTCATTCAGACTCCGGAAGGCCCCGTCCTTCAACTCGAGCGCGACGATTTTCTGGTCCTGGTCAGCGATTTTCAGGATAGCTACCACCCTGGCGAGCGGGTCGCCGTCAAGGTGATCCTCAACAATCAGAGCGCCCGCTTCGCCAGTGCCAGGGTCCGGATGAGACTACTTGGCCGTGGCCAGCAGGCCGTCGCCGAGGCCGACGTCGCCAGCGTCAACGTCAAGCCGGATGAGGCCGCCATGCTCGAGCGCTCACTGGTCGTGCCGCAAGACCTCCAGCCTGGCGAGTACACGCTTTCGGTCGAGCTGCCGCCCTGGAGCTTCGAGGGCCGCCAAACCGGTGGTGGCGCGCTCACGACCAGCATCCAGGTCCACCCTCACCCCTAGCCCCTCTCCCTGCCGCGGGAGACGCCCTCACCCCCCCGCCCCTCTCCCTGCCGCGGGAGAGGGGAGCTTGCCACTCCCCCTATTGAGGGCGCCCCGGGGGTCGTGTTAGGATGCGATGCCCGCTCGAGGCGGGCCCGACCGAGCGCCCCTGGGGAACAACCTGGCCGCCATCACTCGCGAGCCACCGCCTCGGCTCGTCGTCGACCCGCCGATCACAACCCCGCTGCCAACGACGGTAGGCCAGCGGCGGCGGCAGCGCCTCAGGGCGGCCTTCCTGGCCGCTATTCCGCTCGCCCTTTTCGTTCTCGCCGCCGCCCCGCGGCTCTGGGCGCCTGATCTGGTCCCGTTCGGGGCGCGCGAGGCAGCTGAGCTCGCCGAGGCCCGCCGTCTGGCTGCCTCACCAGCCTGGGGCGCCTCGTTGCTGGATGGCTCGACTGCGAGCCTGGCCACTCAGCTCCACGCGGCCGCGCTGAGCCTGCCCGAGCCGACTATCACCTGGCAGTTGACCCTGGGGCTGCTCGACAGCCTCATGGCTGTGCTGGTCTACTTCGCCGCCAGGTCGAGCCTCGGCGTGGCGGCGAGCGGGCTGGCGGCCCTTCTCCTGGCCCTCTCGCCCTGGGCATGGACGCTAGGCCGCGATCCAGCGCCGCCCCGACTGGTCGGGGTTCTCGCGGCCGCCGCGCTGCTGATGGCGAGCCAGCTGGTCCGCGAGCGAGGCGTCATTCGGGCATGCGCGCTTGGGATGTTGGCCGCCTTGCTGGTCCGGGTCCACCCGGGCGGTTGGGTATTCGTGCTGCCGTTCGCGGCCACGCTGCGACTGGCGCGCCTCAGACCAGGGCTGATCGCCGCGGCGTTTCTCTCCTTCGCGGCTCTCGGTGGCTCGGCGCTGGTGATGGCCGCCAGCGAGCTGCGGCCCAGCGAGGCCAACCCACTGGGCATGCTCCAACTGTTCTGGTGGGCAATCGCCGGCTATCGAGCCGCAGCCGAGCCGCCTCTGGCGGCCTGGCTCGAGGAAGCCCAGAGCCTGGCGCTGGCGAGTGCGAGCCTCGTCTTCGTGCTCGGCGCCGCCCTGGCCGCCCGCGCCGGCGCCCGCGGCGAGCGAGTCCTGCTGCTCCCACTCGTTTGGGTGGTTGTGCCTCTGCTGGTCCTGGCTGCGTTGAGTCGAGGCGAGCTTGTGCCGCCGCTCGGGGCTCTGCTGCCCGCCTCGGCCGTGCTGATGGCGCTGCCCGCCACGAGGCGCGCCTGGGGGCCCGCCACTCCAAGCGGGGAGTCCGCAAGGCGGACAGGCGGGCTGGCTCGAGTCGGCCTCGTGGGCGCCGCGCTGACGCTCGGCGTCGGGCTCGCCACGCTGCTCGCATTGATCGTGGGCGGCGAGTCAACCTTGACGGCCGAAGGCCGACAGCCGTTCGCGGCCGGGGCCGCGGAGGCTCGGACGAATGCGCCGGCAGCAACGCTTCGATTCTGGCGCTCGGTGGCGGACGCGGCGAGCGAAGCGGCAGCTCGAGTCGGCACGCGCGAGCTGGTGATCCTCCCGAGTGCTGGCCAAGCGGCCGATGACGCGAAGATCCTGGGGGCGCTGCTAGCAGACGAGCTGGCGATTCGTGCGCTTCCGCCAGGCACAGTCGTTCTGCCTCTGGCGCGTGAAACCGTCTACTACTTGCCGCCTGGGGCCACGCCGCCCGCCGAGCTGGCCTGGCCTTCGGCGCGGATCGCGGCGGTGCCACGCCCGGGCACCGACGACCACGCCAGGCTCGTGAGCCTTCGCCCCCGGCCGGACGCTCACTGGCTGGCTGGCGTACCGGACTGGCGGGAGGTCCGCTTCGCGGATGGCAGCGCGCTGCTGGGCGTCGTCCAGCGCCCGGATCCGACCGACGGCAGCAGGCAGCTGGAGCTTTACTGGAGGCTGCCGCCTGGGCCTGGCAGCGCGGTCAGCGCTTCCTTCGTCGATGTCTCCTGGGGAGCCCAGGGCGGCGCCGCTCTTGCCGTCGCCCGTCTCGCGCTGCCCGCCATGGAGCTTCGGCGCGCCGACGAGCTGGCGGTCCAGCATGCTGGCCGCTTGCCAATTAGGGCCCTGGCTCAGGGCGGCGAATGGTCGATCGCGCTTGTGACTGATGGCGGCGCCAGCGTGGCGCGGGCGGACGGCCCGCCAGACGAGGTGAGACTGCCAGCCGCGAGCTTCCCGCCTCGCTGACTTGGCCCTAGGTCTGGCCGGCCGCCGTCTCGGCGCGCGTGCGCTCGGCCTTCTCGGTGACCCCAGCCGCCCGTTGGCTCGCCCCGACTCCGTCGGGGCCTCGAATCGCCGGTACGGCCCAGTCGAGCCACAGGACTTGGACGACCGCGGCGAGCGGCGTGGCCAGGATGGCTCCCAGCACGCCGGCGAGCTCGCTTCCCAGCAGGAACGCCACCAGCACGACCAGGCCCGGCAGATCGACCGCGCTGCCCATGATGCGCGGGACCAATACGTAGTTCTCAACCTGCTGGACCACGATGTACAGGACCAGCACCAGCAAGAACAGGCCCCAGCTGTGAAACGCGGCGATGGTCACTGCCGGCACCGCCGAGATGATCGGTCCGATCATCGGAATGAACTCGCCCAACCCGGCAATGAAGCCCAGCAAGAAGGCGTACGGCATCCGCAGCAGGAGTAGGCTCACCACGATGATCCCGCCGACGCTTAGTCCAAGAAGGACGGTCCCGATCATCCAGCCCTGGATCTTCAGCGCGATCCGGTCGGTTATCGCCGCCCACTGGGCTTGCTTGTCCGGCGGCAGCAGCGAGAGCAGATGGGCCCGGAACGCTGGGCCTTCGGTCACGATGAAGATGCTCAACACCAACACCAGCAGCGCGGTCAGCAGCCCGCCCAGCACGCCAAAGGTGAAATTCAAGATCGAGACCGCGCGCCCGACATAGCTGCCCGGATCGCTGGTCACCTCGGTCAGCACGCGTTGTTCGAGCTGCTCGAGGGCGGGCGTGTCGAGCTTCACGCCGAAGCGGTCGAGCTGCTCCTGCGCCTGCTGCAGGTAGGTCGGCGACTGGATTGCGAGGTCCCGCAGGTCGTGGAAGACCGGAGGCAGCAGTAGCCAGCCGGCTAGAACGAGGCCGAGCACCACCCCGACGTACACGATCAGCAGCCCGAGCGGGCGTGGGACGCCCAGCCGGTGGAGGCGAGTAACAGGGCCTTGAAGCCCGACGGCGAGCAGCAGCGCTACCAAGCCGAGGGTGATGACTTCGCGCAGCCTGAACGCGAAATAGACCGCCGCGACCACGCCGAACACGACGAAGACCCCGCCGAGGACCAGCCGCCAGGGGCTACGTGTGCGTCCGCTCGGCGGGGCAAAGTCCATGCTAGTCCCTCGGTCTCTAGTCGGCCGGCTCGCGCGGGAGGGCCGACGGGTAGCTTAGCGTACTCGACGAGCCGCCAGCGCCCACTTCGCCACCTCCCACCACGAGGGCAGCACTAGCCCGGCGGTGATGGCCACCGCCCATCCTTGCGCAGGCAAGCTGACAAGATGGAGTCGAGCCGCGAGTGGGGGCCAGGTCGAGGCCGCGAGCAGCCCGAGTGCCGCCCCCACCCAGATCAAGTAAGGCCGATTCGCGAGCGGACTGGTTCGGAGGAGCGGCTGCCTTTCCGAGCGCATGTGGGCGGCCAGCACCAGATGGCCCACCATCCAACTGGCGAATGCCGCGGTCTGGGCAGCGGCCGCCCCGAGGCCCTGCTCCCAGGCCCAGAGGTACGCCACCAGGACCGCCGCCGCGAGGGTGAGCCCGCCGCCCAGAATGCCCAACTGCATGGAGTTGTCCATGAACCGTCGCTTCGGATCGCGTGGCGGCAGCGCCATCAGGTCGGCCTCGGGCGGCTCGGCCACGAACGTTCCGGAGGCGCCCAGGTCCATGAACAGCTCCAGAACGATGATCTGGACGGGCGCGAACGGGACCGGCAGGCCGGCCACGACCGCCGCCACCGATGCGCTCACCAGACCGACCTTCGCGGCCAGATAGTAGCGGACAGCCTTTCGAAGATTGGCGTACAGGCGTCGACCCTCCCCCACCGCGACCGTCACGGTTGCCAGGTTGTCATCCGCCAGCACCAGATCGGCGGCCTCACGCGCGACGTCGGTCCCGGCCCGCCCCATCGCTACGCCGATCGCCGCTTCGCGGAGCGCGGGCGCATCGTTCACCCCATCCCCGGTCACCGCCACCACCTCGCCCCTCGCCGCGAGGGCGCGAACGATTCGGAGCTTGTGCTCGGCGGTGATCCGCGCGAATACGGGCTGTGTGTCTGTCAGTTTGTCTAGCTCCTCGTCGTTCGCGCGCTCCAGCTCGCGGCCCAGAACGATCGTGCTGGCATCGATGCCGACTCGTTCCGCGATCGCTCGCGCCGTGGCCGGATGGTCGCCGGTCAGCATCACCACTCGCACCCCCGCGCGACGGAGGGTGTCGATCGCTTCCGGCGCTTCGGAGCGGGGAGGGTCCTCGAGCCCCGCCAGGCCAACAAAGGCCAACCCGGGCCCGATGCCGAGCGGCTCGAGGTGCTCACCTGGCGCAAGCCGCCGCTCGGCAAAGGCCAGTACGCGCAGCCCCCTTTCGGCCATCCGCTCGGCCGCGGCCTGGACCTCCCGTCTCTCACGGCCAGCCAGACCACGGCATCCGCCCAGGATGACTTCGGGGGCTCCTTTCGCCACGAGCCAGCGCTGGCCATCTCGCTCATACGCGACGGCCATGTACCTCCGCCCATCTTCGAACGGGATCTCGTCCTCGATCCGGGCCTCGCTCCGCAGCCGGCCCACCGAGACGCCAGCCTCCTCGGCGGCCATCAGCAAGGCTTGTTCGGTGGGGTCGCCGACGAGGCTCGGCTCGCCGTCCGCGCTGCCGAGCTGCGCGTCGCTGGCCAGGATACCGATCTCGATCAATCGCGCCGCGCGGGGCAGGCTGCGCCCCGGGCTCCAGGACTGTACGGCGCCGTCGACGAACAGCGCGACCAGACGCATCCGGTTCTCGGTCAACGTGCCGGTCTTGTCGGTGCCCACCACAGAGACGCTACCCAGCGTCTCGGCAGCCTGCAGGCGTCGCGCGATCGCGCGTCGTCGGGCTAACTGGTAAGCGCCCAGTCCGAGGACGATCGTCACGAGGATCGGGAGCTCCTCCGGAATGGTGGCGAATGCCAGCGTTAGACCGGTCAAGAGCATCTCCCGTGGCGGCTGGCCCGCCACGAAGACGCCCAACACGGGGATGAGCACGCTGAAGCCGAGCGCAAGCCACAGCAGCCAGCCGGCCAGCTCACGAAGGTGCAGCTGGAGAGGCGTGCTCGGCTCGCGGGCAGCCTGAGCGAGGCGTGCGATACGCCCCAGCTCCGTCTCCGGCCCCGTCGCCACGACCACGCCGCGGCCCTTGCCGGCCACCACGACCGTGCCCCCAAAGGCCAGGTTGCGCCGGTCGCCAAGCTCCGTGTCGGCCGGCAAGACCACGTCCGCCTGCTTGGAGACCGGTGCCGACTCGCCGGTCAGGCTGGACTCGTCGATCCGAACTGCGAAGGCCTCGACGAGTCGCAGGTCAGCCGGCACGCGGCGGCCCGGCTGGAGCAGGGCGAGGTCGCCACGAACCACTTCCCGGGTCGGGAGGTCGAGTGCCTGCCCCTCGCGCACGACCACCGTGCTGGGCGCGCTGAGGCTGCGCAAGGCCGCGATGGCGCGCTTGGCACGGGTCTCGTTGGCGACCTCGACTCCGGCCACCGCCAGGATTACAAAGAAGATCGTCACGGCGTCCTCGAGCTCGCCCAGCACCGCGTACAGCACCGCGACGGCGATCAGGAGCAGCACCAGCGGCTCGGTGAGCGCCTCGAGCCCTTCCTCCCACCAGGGCTCACGGCGGCCGCTCGCCAGCTGGTTTGGACCCAGGCGCAGCAGCCGCTGGGCCGCCTCGGCGCTTGAGAGACCACGCTCCACGTCCGCGCCCGCGGCGTCGGCCGTCTCGGACACAGAGCGGGCGTGCCAGCGGGATCTCTGCGAGTCGGGTTGGGTCATTTAGGCTTCCGGATCGGCCCCCACCCCCCGCCCCGCGAAGCGCACTTGTTCCCTCCCCAAGCCCGGGAGACGGGGCGAGCGGCAAGAGGGCCTGTCGTAACCCGATCCGTATTAACGAATGGGGTATTGCTCACCCCCCTGAGCCTCACGTCTACGAGGAGGTCACCAACGTGGACCGAACAAAGGTGGCTCTGATTGTGGCGCTAGCCATGACCATGGCGCTGCTGCCGAGCGCGGCCGGCGCGGACCGGAGCGTAACGATTGGCGAGGTCGAGTTCCAGCTCGACCCGAGCAGTCTCACCGCCACCGCTGGCGAGGTAGTCCACTTTACGGTGAAGAACAACGGTACCATTCAACACAACCTGGAAGTCGAGTTTTCGTCCCCCAAGATCGAGAAGAAGCTGTTCGACACCAACCTGCAGCCGGGCGAGACGCGAACAGCCGACTTCACGTTCACCCAGATGGGCAAGTGGGACATGTACTGCCCCGTGGGCAACCACAAGAGCCGTGGGATGGCGGGTCAGATCACAGTGGCGGCCGCCTCAGCCGCGGCGGCCACGCCGACCTCAGCCGCCGCTACGGCCACGTCGCCGCCGGCCGCCACTCCAACCGCGCCGCCAACGGCCCCGGCGGCACGGGCGCCCACCCCGGCCCCGCCTGTCGCCGCGCCCGCCCCGCCCGTCGCTCAGCCTGCCCCACCAACCGCCACCCCACCACGGGTCCAGCCCCCTGCGCAGCTTCCGCGGACGGGCAGTTGGCCACCTCTGCCAGCCGCGACCGGAGTCGTCGCGCTGATGCTCCTGGCTGGTGGGCTGGTCCTGAGACGCCGGCGTTGAGATGAGCCGAACCCAATCCGCGGCCACCAGGTGACGAGCCGGCATGCCCGACGGCCAGCCCTTTCCGCGCCCGGCGCCCCAGCCCGCGGACGCCAGCCCTCTCGAGCGTCTGTACGACGCGGTAGGGGAGAAGCTGTATCGGTTCTTCTACCGCCAGGTCGGCAGCCGCGAGGAGGCCGAGGACCTGACCAGCGAAGTCTTTCTCAAGGCGGCGAGCCTGCTGGACACCTCGCGCGACGAGTCCGCTCAACGGGCCTGGCTGCGGGAGGTGGCCCGAACGGCCCTGGCGGACTACTGGCGTCGGTTCTACCGCGCTCCACGAGAGTTCGCCGAAGAGACGTTCCGGCCCCCACGATCGCTGCGCGACGGCCCGACAGAAGCGTCGCGCGCCGATCAGCTGCCTGACCTGCTAGCCCGCTTGCCCAAGAACTATCGGCAGGTCCTGGAACTGCGCTTCCTCCAGGGTTGCTCGGTCCGTGAGACCGCGGCCGCCCTTGGGCTGAGCCCGGGCAACGTCAAGGTGCTCCAGTACCGCGCGATCCATCGAGCCGCCGAGCTGGGCTTCGCACCTGAGCCAGGCGAGGGGAGGGAGAGCGATGAGCCCGGCTTCTAGCCCGCTACGGGGCGCGATCGAGAGGCTGAGCGGGTACGTGGACGACCTGCTGGCCGAGCGCCGTCCGCGTCGATTCCTGGCGCGGAGCGCTGACGAGCTGCGACTGCTGCAGGCCGCGGCCCACCTGCGGGGGGCCCGGCCGAGCGCGGACCGCCCCGACCCGGACTTCCTGGCAGACTTGCGCCAGCGGCTAGCGGCCGTACCCCTGCCCGAGCGTGCCTCGGCGCACATCTCGCCGACCGTCGAGCGGGTGTCTCGTCGCCGTCTCCTGACCCGCGTCACGGCTCTCATTGCGGGCCTGGCGGCAGGGGTGGCCGCGGGCTTCGGAGTCGGCCGTTTCAGCTCGCCTGCGCCGGGCCCCAGTCAGACGAGTCCGGCCGGAGTGGTCCCGCCCGCCAATGGACGCTGGTACCGCGTGGCTGCACTCGACGACGTGCCCGCGGGCAAGGTGGTCCGCTTCTCGGCGGGAACGCTAGTTGGGCATCTCGTAAATACGGGTGAGCGTCTGGACGCGGTCTCGGCGGTCTGCACCCACCTGGGTTGCATCCTGCGATGGAGCAAACGCGAGCGCGAGTTCCAGTGCCCCTGCCACGGCGCCGCGTTCGAACCGGGCGGGGCTATGAAATACGGGCCACGCTCTTACCGACAGCCGCTGCCACCCCTGCCAGCGATCGAGACCTACGTCGAGAAGGGGCAGATCTACGTCTGGACAACGTAGATCAAGCGGGTAGCCGGGCGTCGACCGTCTAGACCCGGAACAGGATCTGACTGATGTACCAGGTCGCCAGCTTTTGGGTCGTGTTCGACTCGCGTCCAAACAGGTAGAGAACGGCGACGACGTTGCCCTTGCGCGCGACGATCCGATGATGCAGGTTGAAGGTGCGGTTGGCGTTACAGTCGTCACAGGCGCTGAGCGTCGTCACGTCGTCGCCGATCTTGGCGATCTTGAAATCGAAGTGCCCCTGGCGTTTGTCAGCCGCCTCGGGGAAGTCTGCCTGTCTGGCCGATTCGTCGTTGAAGATCGCCTGAGCGGTCGACACGTCCTTCGCCACCCACACCAGGCTGTCGACCACGATCGGCCCGGTGTGCGTGTCCTCGCTCTCGCGGTTGCGCTCCCAGCGGCGGTGCGCCCAGCGCCCACGATCCTCGGATCCCTCTTTGTCGAGTAGAAGGTCGGCCTGTCTTCCCGCCTCGTCGGGCGTAGTCATGATGTCGCGAGGGTCGCGGTCGACGCTCTGGCCGACCGGCCCGGGTTTCTCCGCCTGAGCAGCCGCCGGCTTGCCGGTGGCGGGCCGCGCGGCGGCCGCGGGCGTGCTGTCCAGCGACAGCCGAAACGCGTTGGCCAGGTCGGTCCCGGGCAGCTGCTCCGGCCGCAGCGGCCCCGTGTGTCGGTCCGGATCGTACTGCTTGTACAGCTTGCTCCCAGCCGCCTCCGCCGCCAGGTCCGGCGGCAGGTTCTGGCCCGTCAGGACCGCCTTCAACATGTCCGCCAGCAACAGCCCCTGCGTGCACCCACACCCCGCGTCGTAGTGCATGATCCCACGCTGAAAGCGCTGGTAGATGAAGCTCCCGTTCCCAGGATCCCGCGCCGGGCGCGACGTCGGCTGGCCCCACAGCTCCAAGTTCAACAGCCCCACCAGGCCCGCGTTCCCCCCGCCCTCAGGAAACGCGTCCGCCAGCGTCACCGTCCCCACGAACGTCTCGTAAAAGCGGACCGCCTCCCCCTCGTACTCGTCCGGCGCTACCTGCCGCACGAACTCGACCACCGCCGCGTCATACCCCGCGCTCTCGGCCTTGGGCGCCTTGCCCGTCACCTCAGGATCTACCCCAGGAAACGTCGACCCGTTCATCCGCGTGTACGCCAAAAACTCGTCCAGGAAGTTCAGCGTCCGGACCCCGCCCCCGCTCACCTGCACGATCTGGCGCTGGAAGAATTGGGTCGGCGCGCCCAGAAACTGAAACGTCCGCGACGTCGGCAGCCCGAACGTCCGGATCCGTCCCCGCTTGCTGAAGTAGTCCCAGATCCCATCGTGGTCGATCCGAAACCCGGTGTCCGAAAAGTAGCGCTCGTCCTGCTGCGCCCCGACCCCCACACCAGGCCAGCTCACCAGCCCCACCACGCTCAGCCCGACCAGCAGCCCGACCGCCCCCCGCACCCACAGCTCCACCGATCCCTGCCAGCGCATCAGATCGACCTCTTTCGAACCCCTCCCCCAAGCCCCTCCCCGAAACGGAGAGGGGAGGTAGTTGTCCCGTCTCACCCTCCCCGCGTGGGGGAAGGGTTCGGGGAGAGGTTATTGCGCGGCGCTTACTATGCCGACGGGGGCCAATGAGCGCAAGGGCTCCACGCGTCTGTACTTTCGGTTCACACTGCCTGTAACCGCGCCCGCGCTGATCCGTTTTAACGGCGCACGGTGAGGGTCCCGGAGTGGCTTCGAAGGGAGGCGGAGCGCAGCCTTCTCGGAGGGGCAGGCATGTTCATCTCACCCGCTCAGGGCACGCAGACCTACCGGCCAGGCAACGGCGAGAACTCTCAGCCACCCTTCAGCTGTCTTTAACCGAACGTTCAGACGCGCCTGGTCGTCAGCGGGTACGGTACAGTTGGTCATGACCTCCAGGTAACAGCGCCGGTATTAGCAGGTTGGAGGACAAGACGCGGACCTCGGTAGCGCCGGAGCATGCAGCTAACGCGGCTCGCGTCCCGGGCACGGACACGCTTGGGCGCCACCTGATCGCCGAGTTCGATGGCTGCGATGCCGGCCAGCTTCGGACCCAGGCCCGCCTGCGAGACGCGATGATCGAGGCCGCCCGGCGGGCGGGTGCCCGGGTCATCAACGATCAGTTCCACCATTTCGGGCCAGACGGTGGGGTCAGCGGGGTCGTCCTGCTGGCGGAATCGCACTTATCGATCCACACCTGGCCTGAGGCGGGCTATGCCGCCGTGGACATCTACACGTGTGGACGCCACGTGAGGCCTGACCTGGCTTGCACCTTCCTCGGAAAAGCGCTCCAGGCGCGCCACGTTACCCTGACCGAGCTCAAG
>DASPXK010000022.1:0-4063 GCA_035637315.1 Chloroflexota bacterium | reverse complement strand
GAGCACAAGTGGCGCTCGACCCGGACTTCAGCGCTGTCCTCCACAACGACAAGTACCTCGTCTTCCCGGTGCCGGAAGGAGAGTGCAAGGGGATGTACGTGAGCAGCAAGAGCCCGGCCGGGTTCGAGGTGCGCGAACTGCAGGGCGGTGGGAGCACGCTGACCTTCAGCTATCGCCTGGTGGCCAGGCGCAAGGATATCCCCGCGCCGCGTCTGGAGAAGATCAAGCTGCCCAGCCGATCAAAGAGCTGGTGCGGCCACCCGAGCCGCCCAAGCTGCCAGAGCCGCCCAAGCTGCCTGCTGGCCTGGAGCGCCCGGGGCGGTAGCCGGCAGGGCTAGGACCACTCCCCCTTCCCTGTTAGGGAAGGGGCGGGGGGTTAGCTCATTTTTACGGGACGCGACGCCAGGGCTAGGACCGCTCGCCTTCCCTTTAGGGAAGGGGCGGGGGGTTAGATCATTCTGACGTGACGCCAGGGCTAGGACCACTCCCCCCTCCTTTTAGGGAAGGGGCGGGGGTTACCTCATTTTACGGGGCGACGCCAGGGCTAGGACCGCTCCCCTTCCCTTTAGGGAAGGGGACTGGGGGGTTAGGTCGCTCCCCCTCCCTTTAGGGAAGGGGCACCTGGGCGCCGACCTTCTCTGCCGCAGCCTCGATAGCCTCCCAGGTTAACTCGGGGATGGGAATGCCCTCCCGTTGGCGCATCTCGCGGCTGCGCGCCTCCGGCTGGCCAGGGATGAGGACTCCTTCAGAGCCCGGCGCGGGCGGGACGCCGACGACGCGCGCGTTGATCCTAGCGGCGGCTGCGACGAACTCATCAAGGGGTCGGACGGCGCTCGGGTCGATCGCGAGGAACACCGCGCCGTTCTGGCGACCGCGCTGGTCCGGGACGGCGTCGGCGCCCGTCAGCGCGACCGACAGGAGCTCGACAAGCATGGCCAGGGCGAACCCTTTGTGCCCACCGAAGGGGAGCAGCATCCCGCCGGCGTAGAAGTCCTCCGGGTCGGTGGTCGGGCGGCCGTGCTTGTCCACGATCCAGCCGTCGGGAACGCGGGCCCGCTTGGAGCGCGCCACCCGCAGCTTGCCCTCGGCAACCGCCGTGGTGGCGTAGTCGAGCACGAACGGTGGACCCTCAGGCAGCGGCACGCCGAAGGCGATCGGGTTGGTGCTGAGCACCTTGCCGGCCCCACCGAAGGGTGTCGCCGCGAACGGGCCTCCACCCCAGGAGGTGGCGGCCATGCCGATCACCCCGGACTGGGCGGCCTCCTCGGCCCACTCGCCGAGCCTGCCGATGTGGTTTATTCGAGTCACCGTGACCAGGGCCACTTGGCTCTGGCGAGCTTTCCGGGCTGCCCGATCCATGCAGAAGTGGGCGACGTACTGGCCGAACGCCCAGACGCCGTCAACGGTCACCACGCATGGCCCCTCACGCTCGACTCGCGGCCGGGCGTCAGTAACCAGCTCGCCGCGTTGGATCTGCTCGACGTAGGTTGGAATGCGAATGACGCCATGCGAGTCGTGTCCGGCCAGATTGGCGTCGACCAGCGAGTGAGCGACGAGCGCGGCCACGTCTTCGGGTGTGCCGGCGGCCAGGAAGATCGCCCTCGTGACCCTATCCAGAACCTCGGCCGAGAATATGAGCATGACCGCCTCCGCACGCGATGCTGGAGGGCAATGAAAGCGTGCCGCTCAGGCGATGTCAACCCACGGCGCGCCGGAACGGGCGGCCTCAGGCAGCGACAGTTCCACAGGTTGCTGTTATTTGCGAACTTCCGTTGACTCAACGCGTGACGTTTGGTTTATCATCGACGACGGGGATCCGGCTCGGGGCAGCAGTGGTCGGCCGGCCAGGTTACGGCTGGACGGTCACCTTCGCCGCACGCGCCTCGTTACAGCTTTCGGCATGGAGCGCACGGTGGGCCGTCGAATCCTCACACTCGGCCTGGTTGCTCGGTACACGATCTTCGGGTTCGTGTTGGCCGTGCTCGCCGCCACCGCCATGGCCTGGTTTATCGAGACTCAGGTCACCGACATACTGGTCGGCCAGCTTGTGGCGCGAGCGGTGGACGACGTCGATCTCGGGATCGGCGCCCGACTGAGTCGAGTCGACCTCGAGCCACCATACACGCCCGCCAAGCTCGCTGATCTCGCCGCCCGGCTCGACCCGATCGCCACGCACATCCGAGGCGCCGGATCTGGCTTGCTGCGCCTGAACATCCTGGCTCGCGACGGCACGCTTGTGTATTCCGACCGGGCGGGCGAGCGTGGACAGCCCAGGGCGGGGCCGGTCCAGTCGCTGCGCGCCAATGCCCTCGCCGGCATCGTCGGGTCGAGGTACGCGTCCGGCTCCGAGCTGGAGGCTGGCGGCGTCGAGGGACAGGACAGCGGGCTCGCGGTCTATGCGCCGCTGATCGTCGATGGTCAGGTGACGGGAACGTTTGAGCTGTATCGCGATCTCGCGCCGATCGGGCCAGTTCGGACCATCGTGTGGGGCGGGGTAGCCGCTTTCTTCATCGCCCGGACGCTGGTCCTCATGGGTACCGTCCGCAGGGGCGCCAGCGGAATCCGCCGCCAGCAGGCCGCCGCAGACGAGGCCAGCGCATTACGGCGGCTAGATAGTTTGAAGAACGAACTGCTTCAGACCGTCTCGCACGAGCTGCGCACCCCGCTCGCCCTGATCAACGGCTACGCTGAGCTGCTGTCCGCCAGGCGGCGAACCCTGCCCGACGCCAAGGTGGGGCAGATGCTCAGAGAGATCTACCGTGGCAGCAGCACGATGACGCGGATCGTGGATGACCTGCTCGAATACAGCCGCATCGAGCAAGGGCGGCTCCGCCTGCGACTCGTTGATTGCGACGTCGCATCGGTGATCAAGGAGAACGTCCAACCCTTCACGCTTCAGCCAGGCGGGGAACGGATCGTCCTCGATCTGGCGTCAGGTGCGCTCATGGCCACGGTCGATGCCGACCGTCTCTCCCAGATCGCAGTCAACCTGGTCACCAACGCCCTACGTTACGCGCCCAGCGGGCCGGTTTATGTGCGGCTGGCAGAGGAGCCACCGGGGCGCGTCACGCTGGAGGTCCGCGACAAGGGCCCCGGTATGAGCCTTGAGGTCCTGTCCCACATCTGGGACATGTTCTATCGGGCGCCCGAGGCTACCGACACCGGGGGTGGTTTTGGGATCGGACTGGCACTTGTCAAGAGCATGGCCGAGGCGCACGGCGGGAGCGTCGAGGCCGAAAGCACTCCGGGCCAGGGGTCGGCGTTTAGAATCCGGCTGCCGATGCGGCCAGCGGCGGCGGCACAGAGCCTGGAGACCGGTGGCCCAGCGCCAGGCCCGGCCGCCCCATCGTCGCCATCGGCCTCGCCGGTGCGCCGGGCGCGTGACTCAGGGGGCCGGGCCGCGCCCCCCCACCAGGGCAGATCGCCCGCCCGCGGCTGAGCCCCAGCTCGCGGACTGCGAGCCCATCCGGGCTCAATCGAGCGCTCTCAGGGCGCGTCAGGCGCCCGGTCTTCAACTATTGCACACGAGAACAGCTCAGTCGAGCAGCGGCTTGAGCGCCCGGCCGGGGGTCGCGCCGGTGTGGACGCCATCTTCGAGCACGAGCTGGCCGCCGACCAGGACATGGGAGACGCCAACGGCCGGCTCGAGCGGCCGCTCATAGCTGTTGCGAGCGTCGATCGTCTTGTCGTCCCAGACTGCCAGGTCGGCCACCATGCCGTCGCGCACCAGTCCACGGTCCTTGATCCCCAGGCGCAGCGCGCAGGCCGAGGTCATCTTGCGAACCGCCTCTTCCAAGGGCATTACGCGCTGCTCCCGGACGTAGTGCCCAAGCACGCGCGCGAACGAGCCGTAGGTGCGCGGGTGCCGACCAGAGCCCCAGCACAGCCCATCACTGCCGCTCGTGGCGAGCGGGTGGGCCAATACTGGCCCGATTGATTCCTCGGAGCTGGTCGAGTGGCTCACGAGCGAGACGGCCAGGTCCTCCTCTACCAGGAGGTCGCAGATGAAATCCGGGACCGTCTTACCCAGCTCGCTTGCGCCCTGCGCGATGGACCAGCCTTC
>DASPXK010000021.1:0-10249 GCA_035637315.1 Chloroflexota bacterium | reverse complement strand
GGTCCTGAGCCCGGCCTCGACGTGGCCAACCGGCACGCGGGCGAAGAACGCGGCCATGGCGGCCGCCATCGCCGAGCAGGTGTCGCCCTGGACCAGTACTAAGTCAGGCAGCACTTCCGCGAGCAAACTGGCCACCGTCGTCAAGGAGGCGGCGGCGATATCCGCGAGCGCCTGGTCCTCCTGCATCAGAGCCAGGTCTCGGTCGGGCTGAATGGCGAACAGATCGAGGACCTGGTCGAGCATCTCGCGGTGCTGCCCGGTCACGCACACGAGTGCGTCTAGGGCTGGATGGTCGCGCAGCGCCCAGATGACTGGCGCCATCTTGACCGCCTCCGGCCGCGTGCCGAAGACGACAAGAACGGTTGACATGGGGCTGATTATAGGGCCACCTTGACACCCTCGCTCGGGGACTTATAGGCTCTAAGCAGGAAGCGTCTCATGTCCATCCAGGTAGCGTCTCTCTCCACCGCCCGGCTGCCCTACTGTCCGGATACGTTCGCCTACCGACGCCGCCCGACCCACGTGGTGATGGTCGGGGACGTTGGCGTGGGCGGCGCAAACCCGATCCGCATCCAGTCGATGACCACCACGCGCACCCAGGACGTGGGGGCCACCGTCGCCCAGGCCGAGCGACTGGTGAGGGCCGGATGCGAGATCGTCCGGGTCACGGCGCCGACCGTCCAGGATGCCCGGGCGCTGGGCGAGATCCGCGAGCAGCTCCACCGTCTCGGCGCATGCGTGCCACTCGTGGCCGACATCCACTTCAGCCCGGCTGCCGCCCTGGAGGCCGCCGACTATGTCGAAAAGGTCCGCATCAACCCGGGCAACTACGCCGACTCGCGGCTCTTCGCCGTCCG
Source organism: Chloroflexota bacterium (assembly GCA_035637315.1). Lineage (GTDB taxonomy): Bacteria > Chloroflexota > UBA6077 > UBA6077 > JACCZL01 > DASPXK01. The sequence continues at coordinate 9,392 of DASPXK010000021.1, read as the reverse complement.
CGAATACTCCGACGCCGAGTACGAGCGCGAGCTGGAGCGGATCGAGGAGCGGTTCACGCCACTCGTCCTGAAGTGCAAGGCGCGCGGCATCGCGATGCGCGTCGGCACTAACCACGGCTCGTTGTCCGACCGGATCATGAACCGCTTCGGCGACACCCCGCTCGGGATGGCGGAGTCAGCGCTCGAGTTTTTGCGGATCTGCGAGCGCAACGGCTACCACGACGTCATCCTGTCGATGAAGGCGTCCAACCCGAAAGTAATGATCCAGGCCTACCGCCTGCTGGTGGCGAGGATGGACGCGCTCGGTATGACCTACCCACTTCACCTGGGCGTCACCGAGGCCGGCAACGACGACGACGGACGCATCAAGAGCGCGGTTGGTATAGGCGCGCTGCTGGATGACGGACTGGGCGACACGATCCGCGTCTCGCTGACCGAGGAGCCGGAGGCCGAGATACCAGTCGCGCGCCGACTGGCCGCGCCCTATCAGGACCGCCCCGCGGGATCCTATTTCGCTTGCCAGGACGGAACCGCGGCCGAGCCGCGCGACCCGTACAGCTACGCCCGCCGCTCGAGCCTGGAGCGGCAGGCCGGGCCGATCGCGATCGGCGGTCGGGCGGCGGTGGGGGTGATCCGACAGCCGGACCAGCACCCAGACGCTCTCGAGCTGGCGCTGGGGGCCCGGGGCGCGTCGCCGCCACCGGACATCGTCGCCCTGGCGGTGAATGGGGCCGAGGACCTCGCTGTGCTGGGCCGCCTGGCGGCCGAGCTGAGTGAACGAGCCCCTCAGGTCGCGCTGGCGGCGCGTCTCGGCCCCGAGACCGTCGAGCCGCGGCGCTGCGCCCAGGACGCATATATCCTGCACTGGATGGCGTCGGAGGATCCGCCGGCGGCGCTGCTGGAGGCGGCACGGTCGTACGGCCGCGTGCTGCTCCTGGAGACGCGAGCCGAGGGGGACCACGCCGAGCCAGCCGTGGGGCGACTGGTGGCATGGGCCCGCCTGGCCGTCGCGGCCGGCCTTTCCGAGCCGATGCTGGCCGTAGACACGACGGACGCCTCGACCACGATCCGGGCCTACCGTCTGCTCGCGGCTCGCCTGGCGGAGGCCCGGATCCGCTCCCCGCTGCACCTGGTCGCGCCGCGCGAGCAGAACCCATACGAGCGACTCCTGCGGACCTCGGTTGCGCTGGGCAGCCTGTTGTGCGACGGGATCGGCGACAGCGTCGAGGTGCGAGGCGGCGAGGACGCCTCGAGTGTGCGGCTGGCCTTCAACGTGCTGCAGGCGTCGGGCGCCCGGATCTCCAAGGCGGAGCTCGTCGCCTGCCCGGCGTGTGGCCGGACGCTCTTCGATCTGCAGCCGACGACCGACCGGATCAAGCAGCGGACGGGACATTTGAAGGGCGTGAAGATCGCGATCATGGGCTGCGTGGTGAACGGGCCTGGCGAGATGGCGGACGCCGACTTTGGCTACGTGGGCGGCGCGCCTGGCAAGGTCAACCTCTACTTCGGCAAGGAGTGCGTCGAACGCAACGTTCCCCAAGAAGAGGCCGACGAGCGCCTGATCGCCCTGATCCGCTCACACGGCCGGTGGGCGGAACCCCAGGCGTCATCCTGAGCGAAGCGAAGGATCCGTGCTCGTCGTCCAGAAGGCGGATCCTTCGCTTCGCTCAGGATGACAGAAGGGGCTCAGGATGACAGCAGGGGCTCAGGATGACAGAAGGGGCTCAGGATGACAACCTGACCCCTGGCCCCTGGCCCGCGTTACCGCGTCTGCGAGAGGACGTACTCGGCGAGGTCGGCCATCGGGCCGGATGAGACGAGGACCGCGGCGTGGTTGTCGGCCAGCTCGTCCGGGACCGGGGCGGCCACGTTGTATTCCTTGTAGACGGTGCCGTTCTTGATGAACATCGTCTGCCGCTCGTCGCCGAGCAGCGGCAGCAGCACGGCCTGGGCCCCAGCCCGCTCCTGCATCTTGGGACAGATGTCGGGGGAAACGTAGCGGTAGAAACAGTCGACCGTGTTGCCGAACGAGCCGATCTTGTAGCCCTCCTGCATCGCCAGAGCCGCCCGCTGCTGGCTGACCACGTATCGCTCGGGGTTGTCGCCGACCTCCTTCATCCAGAGCAGCATGCTCTGATCAGCGCAGCCTTGCCGGGCAGCCACAGTCCCCTCGATCCCAACTCGACGGTCGGTCAGTCCCGACATCGCGCCGCTGATGCTTGCGATCCCGCTCAGGTTCTGCCAGATCGCGGGGTCATCCTGCTGGAAGGCCGCGGCCCACAACGACATCGTGGCCACAAAGCCCCCAACATCGTAGCCGACCAGGAAGACCTCGTTGTCGGGGCGGACCTGGGTCAAGTCGAGCATCATCTGCCTCAGCATCAAAAACGAGGCCTTCGAATAACTCTCGCACGCCCCGCCCGGATACGGGTTCCAACTGCCGTCCGGCGAGAACGTGCCACCGGCGTATTGGAACTCGAGGACATTGGAGTCGGGGAAATCGCGCAGGGCGAGCTGCTCCTTAAGCGCTCCCCAGTGGGTCTCGCCGATATTGCGGCCGAACCCGCCGATCAGCACCAACGTCTTGTTGGGCAAGTGTGAAGCGTTGGCGGATGCCGGGGCCAACCACAGCCCGGACGCCAGAAAAGCTGTTGCCGCCAGCACCATCACCCGTCGCATCGCAATCCTCCATTGTCGGCACGCCGACGCGGCTATTCATCGTCTCGTCAACCGCTCTGACGAAGGCTGGGTTTCGCCCGCCTACGGGAACGAGCGGCAGCCTGCGCGGTTGTCACGGATCTGGTACCACCCCCATCACCGGCTGTCAATCACCCTCATCCATTCTAAAGGACGGTCGTCGCGTGCCGGGTATTCTGGTCGGCAGGAGTTTGCAAACAGGCGGGGCGGCTGCAATCCGATATACTACGAGCCACGGGGCTGGGTATCCTGTGGGCACGAGGGACGCGAGTGAGCCAGCAGGCGGTAGCAGAGATCCTCGAGCGCGCCCTGCGTGACCGGGCATTCGCCGCGCGGCTGCGCTCGGAGACGGAAGCGGTCCTGGCCGAGTTCGACCTAACCGAGGCGGAGAGGGCCGCGATCGCGGAGAGTTATCGCCAGACTCCGGGCTCGGGCCCGCTGCAAGACCGTCCCCGCACGCCGTCGCGCTTATTCTAGGTGGGGACTGGCTTCACGCCTGGCGACGGGGACCGGAGGGGCCTTGGACTGCTGGACGTGTGAAAAGACGGCGCTCGGCGGGTGCCGCTTCTGTGGGCGTGGCGTGTGCCGCGAGCACAGCCAGAATCGACCGTTCATCCTGAGCCTCTACCATTCGCTCACGAAGCAAGTGGTCAAGGCAGTGGTCGTGGAGGACGCCCTACACTGCGGGATCTGCACCCCGCGCGGGGAGCCGATCGAGCTACCTGAGCTTGACTGACTCACTGGTGGGTCGGTACAGTCATACTCGGACGCGCTCCTGGTGGCGAGTGGTGAAGCGGTATCACAGGGGACTTTGGATCCCTTATCCCAGGTTCGAATCCTGGCTCGCCAGCCCGCCCGGGCGGCTCCGCGCGCCAAGGGTGGCGAGCGCGTCCATAGGGCATGACGCAAAGCGATAGCTCAGAGCCTCCCAGTACCGGGAGCCGCATCGGCGTGGCCATCCTGGCGGCGGGTCAGGGCATGCGGATGCGGTCCAGGCTCCCAAAGGTGCTACACCCGGTGGCCGGCCTGCCGATGGTCCGCCACGTCGTGGAGATCGCCCGCTCGCTCGAACCCGCGACGATCGCCCTCGTCGTCGGCCACGCCGCCGACCAGGTGGTCGCCGCGGCCGGTGATGGACTGACTATCGTTCGCCAGGCCGAGCAGCTCGGCACCGGCCACGCGGTCCTCCAGGCACGCGACGCCCTTCGCGGCGCGTGCGACCAGGTGCTGACACTCTACGCGGACGGTGTCTTGGTCAGACCCGACACGCTACGGCGCATGGTCGAGGCCGCCAGGCGGGCCGCAGTGGTCCTGCTGACGGCTGCGGTTGAGGATCCGAGCGGCTACGGCAGGGTCGTGCGCGACCCGAACGGGCAGGTGATCGAGTTCGTGGAACATCCTGAAGGCAACCCGCAGCACGAGGCAATCCGCGAGATGTGGGCCGGACCGGCGGCCTTCCAGGCCGAGTGGCTGTGGGAGCAGATCGGGCAGCTCCCACGCCGCCCCAACGGCGAGTTCTTCCTGCCCGACCTGGTGGGGATCGCCGTTCGACAAGGCCTTGGTGTCGAGACGGTTCAGCCAGCCGACGTGGACGAGGTCTGGGGCATCAACACCCAGGCCCAGTTAGCGGAGGTCAACCGCCTGCTGATGGACCGCCTGCGCGCCCAGTTGATGGGGGCCGGGGTCCGAATGCTCGATCCGAGCTCCGTCTTCGTGGACAGCACGGTTCAGGTGGAGCCCGACGTCGTGCTCCATCCCAACACCCATCTTCAGGGCAGCACCCGAATCGCGTCCGGGACCGAGGTTGGACCGATCAGCATCGTCCGCGACAGCACGATCGGGCGGGACTGTCGAGTGGTGGCCTCGGTCCTGGAGGAGGCCTGGGTGGGCAACGAGGTGACGATCGGGCCGTTCGCCCACCTTCGGCCTGGAGCGCGAATCGAGGACCGCGTCGAGCTTGGCAACTACGCCGAGGTCAAGGCGAGCCGAGTCGGCGCAGGCTCGAAGGTCCACCATTTCAGTTACATCGGCGACGCGGTTATCGGCCAGGATGCGAACATCGGGGCCGGCACGATCACTTGCAACTACGATGGTACGACCAAGCACTTGACAGTGGTTGGCGACGGCGCCTTCATCGGCAGTGACACGATGTTGGTGGCGCCGGTTACGGTGGGCGAGGGGGCCAGCACCGGGGCCGGCTCGGTTGTCACCCGCGACGTCAAGCCGGGCCAGCTTGTGGTAGGCGTGCCGGCCCGACCGGTGCCGGGGCGCGGCCAGTCCGAACCGCCGGCGCCCGACCGAGAGCCCTAGGCGGGGTCGGCATGTCGCCTCTAGAACCAGACGGCTGGGCCAAGCTCCTTGCGCTCGGGCTGGCGCTGCTGCTGGCGGGGATAGCCTCCGCGGCCCAAGCCTCACTCTTTTACATCAATCGTAATCGGCTTCGGTCCCTGGTGGAGAGCGGCGTGCCGCGCGCGGAGGCGATCCTAAAGGTGTTCGATGAGCCGACGTCGATGTTCTCCACGATCCTCGTGCTGGGCAGCCTTGGCGTGGCCGGCGTGGTCGGCAGCGCGGTCTTGCTGGCGCTGCAGCCGGGGGTCCTCTGGCCGTGGGGCGCGATCGGCCTGATCGTGGGCGCCCTGCTAGCTCTCCTGGTCGTGCAGATCGTGGCCAGGACCGTGGCTGTTGCCCGTCCGGAGGGCACGGCTCTGCTCTTGCTCAGCCCGCTCCAGGCGTTCGGGCTGGTGCTGGCACCGGTCCTGCTGCCGCTCCAGTGGCTGGAGCGTCGCGGCCTCACGGCGCTGGGCCTGGACCGGGCGGCCGAGCCGAGCGCGGCGGCCGAAGAGGAGCTGCGGCTACTGGTCGAGTCAGTCGAGGACAGCTCGGCCCTGGAGCAGGACGAGCGCGAGATGATCCATGGGATTTTCGAGATGAGCGAGCGCCCGGCCCGCGAGGTGATGGTGCCACGCATGGACATCGCGGCGGAGCCGCGCGAGGCGACGATCCGCCAGGTACTGGACCGGATCGTTGTCAGCGGCTACTCGCGAATCCCGATCTACCAGGACAGCATCGACAACGTGGTTGGCATCGTCTACGCGAAGGACGTGCTGCGCCATCTGCGCGAGGGTAAGCTGGACGATCCAGTCGAGCCGATCGCCCGGCCAGCCTATTTCGTGCCCGAGACGAAGAAGGTTGACGAGCTGCTCCAGGACCTCCAGCAGAAGCGGGTCCAACTGGCGATCGTCGTGGACGAGTACGGGGGGACGGCCGGCCTGGTCACGATCGAAGACCTGGTCGAGGAGATCGTCGGCGAGATCCGCGACGAGTACGACGTCAACGAGGAGCAGCTTTTCCAGCAGGTTAGCGAGCGTGAGGCCGTTGTTGACGCCCGGACGCCGATCCGGGACGTGAACGAGGCCCTCGACCTGACGCTGAACGTCGACGAGTTCGACACGCTCGGTGGGCTCGTCTACCACGAGCTGGGCAAGGTACCCGTGGAGGGCGATGCGATCCGTGTGAACGGCTGTCTGGTAACGGTGCTCAGCACCCAGGGACGCCGGATAAAGAAGCTCCGCGTAACCCTGTCGGAGGATCCCCGGTAGGGGCGGGTCCCCCCGCCCAGGGCGCGATAAATCGCGCCCCTACATCCCATCATGACCAAGCTTCAGCTTATCTACCTGATCGTTGGCCTGCTAGTGATCATCGCGATGGTGCTCTCCGTGCTGCCGCCGCCGAGGTGAGCAATCGCCAGGAGCGCCTGAAGCCGTACCGCGAGATGCGCCAGCGCTATCGTCCCGATCGGAGGGCGTTCGAGCGGCTGGTGTCTGAGGTGCTCGAGGCCCTGCCAGTGCCTTTCCTAGAGAAGCTCTCGAACATCGCGGTGGTCGTAGCGGACCATCCGACCAAGTCCGGTGCCCGCGCGGCCGGCCTCCAGCCCGCGGACGACCTGCTGGGCCTGTACCAGGGCACCCCGTACGGCGAGCGGGGGACCGGTTACCATCTGGTCCCGCCCGATAGGATCACCATCTATCGCCAGCCGATCCTGGCCGTCTGCTGCTCGGAGGAGGACGTGCGCGAAGAGATCCGGGCGACCGTGCTCCACGAGATCGGCCACTACTTCGGCCTGTCCGACGCCGAGCTTGACTAACGAAGTCTCCACGCCCATGCTCACAACTGAGGGGATGCAGACCCCTCTCCCTCGAGAGAACAAGTGCGCTTCGCGGGGCAGGGTGAGGGCTACATAGCGCCCATGCGTATCGACGTGCTGACCCTGTTTCCGGACATGTTCGGCGGCCCGCTCCGCCACAGCATCCTGGGCCGGGCGATCGAACGAAGAGTGCTCGAGGTGCGGCTGACCGACATCCGGGCCTTCGCGACCGATCGCCACCGCACGGTGGACGATTACTCGTATGGCGGCGGCCCCGGCATGGTGATGAAGCCGGAGCCGATCTTCGCGGCCGTCGAGTCGGTCAGCGGGCCCGACAGCTCGATCATTCTGCTAACGCCACAGGGGCGGCTGTTCGACCAGCGGATCGCCGCCGAGCTGGGGCAGCGCGAGCATCTGGTCCTGATCTGCGGACATTACGAGGGCGTGGACGAGCGGGTTCGCGAGCACCTGGCCACGGACGAGTTGTCGATCGGCGACTATGTGCTGACGGGCGGCGAGCTAGCCGCGATGGTGCTGATCGACGCGGTCGCGCGCCTGCTGCCGGGCGCGTTAGGGGCAGAGGCATCCACCAGCGAAGAGTCACACACCCAGAGCTTGCTCGAGTACCCCCAGTACACGCGTCCACCAGAGTTCCGCGGCTGGAAGGTGCCGGAGGTCCTGCTCTCCGGCAACCACGGCGAGATCGCGCGCTGGCGGCGCCGCCGGGCGCTACTGCGTACGGCGCAGCGCCGCCCCGACCTGCTCACGCCCGAGCACCGCGCGGAGCTCGAGCGGCTCCGAGCGGACGTGGAGGAGTAGGGCATCCGGGCCCCGCGGTGCGATTGCTCACCTACGCGGAGGGCCGGTAGAATCCAGCTTGGAGGGGTGTCAGAGTGGTCTATTGTGGCGGTCTTGAAAACCGTCGGCTGCGCCGCTCCTATCTGGTAGATTCGGGAAAATGAGCCTCTGTACCCAAAATGTACCCGTCGTCTCGGAGAGGGACGGACGTGGCTCAGCAAGGGTCGGTCTACCAGCGAACGGATGGTTACTGGACAGCGAGTATCAGGGTTGGCAGTAAGAAGATCGTTCGCTACGCCAAAAGCGAACGAGATGCCAGCCGTAAGCTCCAAGAACTTCTAAGGCTCCACCACCAGGGGACGCTTGCACAGCCAACCAAGCTCACCCTGGGTGATTGGGTGCGGCAATGGCTGGCCGATTTGGACGTGCGGCCATCCACGGAACGCACGTATGACCAAGTCCTGACTCCCGTCCTGAGGGGTGTTGGGCACGTCCGACTGGACAAGCTGACACCCGCGATTCTGTCGCTTGCCTACTCCATGCTAGCGCGGGATGGTATGGGGGCGAGGAGACTCCAGCTCTCCTACGGCTACCTCAAATCCTGCTTGGAGCGGGCCGTTGACTTGGAGATTCTTGGCCGCAACCCGCTACTCAAGGTCCGCAGGCCGAAATGGGAGTGGCAGCCCAAGACGTACTGGACCGTGGACGAGGCGTCGCGATTCGTCAGGACCTGTGCCGAGTCGGATCGGCGATGGGCGCCGCTCTTCGCGGTGCTGACGACGTGCGGGCTGCGGATCTCTGAGGCTCTGGGACTTACCTGGGCCGACGTTGACCTCCAGGGACGCACTCTTCGCGTTGAACGTGCCTTGGTATGGGCTGGCGGAACGTATCGGGTTGGACCCGTCAAGACGAAAGCAGCCCTGCGCGCCGTGAGCCTGACCGATGCGGCTGTCGAAGCGCTCAACAGGCTCCCACGTCCGATCAATCGCGATCAGGGAGTGTTTCGGAGTGTCCGCGGCAACCCGCCGAGAGTCGATCAACTTCACAAACCGCTGGCTGTACTCTGCGCCGATGCTGCCGTCCCCAAGATCAACGTGCATGGGCTCCGTCACGTCGCTGGTACGCTGGCTATGCGCGCACTCAAAGACGCACATAGCGTCCAACGCCGTCTTGGTCACTCTCACGTGTCGATAACGATGGCAATCTACGGTTACCCGACGCGAAGTGACTCAGAAGTAGCCCACGCTGTTGACGACCTGCTGATGGGCGACGGACCGATCCAGCCTGACGGCCGATCACTGGACACTGACGCACCGTAGAATCAACGCAGCGGCGGACCATAAGCCCACCTGGTGCTGCTGCGCATGGGCTGCAAAGACTCCCGCGTCCGATCCATTGTGACCAGCTCGGGTCGGTGACGGTGCGTAGGGACGGCTGAGAGGAAGCTGACGACATGCCAGTCATTCCTGGCCACGACCCATTCCCAATCCTCATGAGCGGTCCTCACGAAGACCCAGAACTCAAAGCGGACCTGGGTCTACCACCCGACGCGACCGTCTACCACATTCACCTTGATAAGCCGCTCAGTCCTGAGTGGCGGGGCTATGAGATGGACCTGTTGAGCACTCCCTCACCAAAGCGACCAGGCTGGCAGCAACTACTGTTGCAGAGGGTCTTCTGCCCCGACACTCCCGTCTTTGTCGAAGCGCGATGGACTCTGACCGACGAGATGACGCTCACGCTGCGTGGCTTA
>DASPXK010000020.1:0-3892 GCA_035637315.1 Chloroflexota bacterium | reverse complement strand
AGTGCCACCGCTTCAGTCATCGGCGGCACCATCCGAGCAACCATGACCGGGCTCGCGACGGCCAGCAGCCCAGCCAGGAGTCCCGCCCGTCTGCCGAAGAGCCGCGCCCCGAGCGCAAAGACGAGCGCGACGCACGCGCTCGCCAGCACAGCGTTGGCCACTTGCACGCCGAGCAGGCCGAGGCCGGCCTTGAAGAGCGCGGCGACCATGAGGGGGTACAGCGGCGGCCGCTCGGCCAGCCCATCATGGAGGACCTCGGTCCCCCCGAAGTGGTAGGCCTTGACACCCAGGCGGTAGCCCTCGCCCGCGACCAGCCGGCGGCCGATGTCGACGTACTCGACTACATCCGGGTTGAGCTGGACCACGCGGATGGCTGGCGGCAGGTAGAGGATGAAGGCGAGCGCGGCTAACAACAGCCCGGGGTTGCAGGCATGGGCTAGAGCGCGCCTCCAAACTGGCGCGGTCGCGACGTGGGCAGAGATGGCCATCATCTAAGCCCTGGCACCAAGCCGGGGCGGGTGTTCGCGCCGGCTCAGCGACGGCTCGCGCTCGCCGTCGCGCTCTCCGGTCCAAGCACGTGGTCGATCGCGTCGATGAGCGCGGCGGGCGTGAAGGGCTTCGTCACACACTCGACGCAGCCGGCCGCTAGTGCTGCCTGTTGGTCGTCCCGCTCGGCGAGGGCGGAGATCGCGACAATCGGAATGTGAGCCGTCTGGGGATCGGCCTTGAGGCGCCGAGCGACCTCGAAGCCGCTCAAGCCGGGCAGCTTGAGGTCGAGGAGGACCAGGTCCGGGGACTCGTGAGCCAACTCCAGCGCCCGCTCGCCATCCTCCGCCAGTAGCGCCACGTGCCCCAGCAGCTCAGTCACGACCGAGGCGATCACCTCTCGATTATCGGGCTCGTCGTCGACGACCAGGACACGACGTAGACCGATCGGCATACTAGGGACGGTCGATTTGGGCGAGAACAAGTGCGCTTCGCGGGGTGACGGGAAGCCGGCGACGACTGGGGCCGCGACTGGAAGCTTGAAACTGAACGTGCTCCCCTGGGCTGGGCCGAGGCTGACAGCTTCGACCGTACCGCCCTGGAGCTGGACCAGGTTGCGGACGATCGCCAGACCAAGGCCGGTCCCGCCAAAGCGCCGTCTTGCGCTCGAGTCGGCCTGGTGCAGTCGGTCCCAGATGCGGTCGAGCTGGTCGGCCGGGACCCCTGACCCCGTATCCGATATCGACACGCATACGGTGCCGCCCTGCGCTTCTGCTCGGAGCTTCACCTGACCACGGGACTGCGTAAACTTCAGCGCGTTGTCCAGAAGGTTGAACAGAATCTGTCGAAGCCGCTGCCCGTCGGCCAGTACGGGCGGCAGGCCAGCGGGCAGGTCGACGGACAGCCTGACGTGGGCAGCCTCGGCCGCCGCCTGGAGATCATCGACCACCGCCCAGCAGGCCTCGGCCAGTGGGGTGGGCTCGATCGACAGCTCGACCTGACCACTCTCGAGCCTGGTCACGTCGAGCAGATTGCTAATCAGCTCGAGCAGGCGGCGAGCCGCCTTCCTCACCGCCAGCTCATGCTGCCGCTGGCGCTCGTTCAGCCTTCCGTGGACCTCCCGCAGCAGGAGATCTGTGTACCCGATGATCGCCGTGAGGGGGGTTCGCAGCTCGTGGCTGATCATGGACAGGAAGTCCGCTTTCAAGCGCTCCAGCTCGAGTAGTTCGGCGTGCTTGCGCTGCAGCTCGGCGTTACGGGTGCGGCTTTCCTCGTACAGGCGCGTCGAGTCGACGACGGCGGCCAGGTGATCCGCTATGGTCGCGAGGCGGCGGACCTCGTAGCTCTGGAGCTTGCGGGGTCGCAGGAACTCGACGGCGGCTACCCCGAGCACGCCACCGCCAGCGCTCAGCGGCAGGCCGACCGCTGTCTGAACGTCACGCTCCCGAAGATGGGCGTTGGCGGGGTCCGAATCGCGCTGGACGTTCTGCATGACGGCCGGACTGCTACCCTGGGCGACGAGGCCCAGGAATCCCGTACCGACTCGACACCTCAGCCCCTCCAGCGCACTCGGTTCGATGCCTACTAAGGCCCGTGGCTCAAGGTCGCCCGTCTCCGCGTCGGGCAGGAACACGGCGCCAGCGTCGGCGCGAACGACCTCCACCATCCGATCGAGTACGAAGCGGAGCCGATCGTCAAGCTCGAGGTGGGCGATGCTCGGAGCGACCAGCGGCTGGACGGTCGAACCGCCGCTGTTGCTCGGGTCGGGCTGTCTACCCGTCGCGGCCATGCCTGCCAGTACAGTAGTCGTGGCCCATCGGTCGATCGCTACGCGCTGCGGTGCCTGCTCCAGTCGGCGAGCTTACCGATCACGATCAGTCGGTCGCTGAAGGTGCGCGTCCGCTGGTCGAACTCGCCGCCGCAGGTGACCAGGGTCAGCGTCGGCTCAGAAGTCGCGGCCAGCACCTCAACCGCCGTTGGCGGTACGAGCCTGAGGTCCTCAACGATGTACGTAAACGTCCCTGCCTCGGTGTCGACGTCGATTCTGTCGCCGAAGTCTACCTGGTAGAGGTTGCGGAACACGTTCCCCTCTCGAAGAGTAACAACGTGCCCGGAGACGATAGCATTGCCGCGCGCCCCCACGAGCGCCGTGGCGACGTAATGCGCCGCGACGAACGGGACCGTCTCCCACTCAGCCTCGCCGTCTTTGTTGCTGACGACGCCGGCTGGGACAACGTCCGTCTCGAGCTTGATGGATGGAACGCGCAGCCGGACAGCCTGGCCGGGGGGAGGACGGTCGCCCCGGTACGGGCGCTCGTCGGCGTCCGCCGGCCGCATGGCCGTCGCGAACCCGGCGGGCCCCGGCAGTCCCACAATGCCCTCCCGGCCAACGATCGGTAGGGGCATGTCATCCACCGCCTGGGGTGGTCGTGCCACGCCACGACTGACCAGAACGATGGGCGCGGCGTCGCTCGGCTCGACCGGTACGGCCGGGGCCAGCTCGACCGGCCTAGCCCGGTCGAGGGCGGGCGGGCGCGGGATGGTCACTCGGCTGCCCGGCAGGACGCCCACGTACATGCCCGCGGCGTACAGGAGAAGTATCAGACCCAGCCCGATGAGCGCAGATCCGAAGGCGCTCGTGGGGTCCGGCCCCGCCAGGCGAACGATCGCCCGCAACTCGTGCTCACCTCCGAACGCGGACCAGTGACGTCATCATAACATAGGCCACCGCCCCGTCGGCCCGAGGCGTCGCTGCCGACTAGCGACCCCAGACCCAGTCGGCCAGCGGTATATCGATGGACTCAGGTGGACGACCGGCGCCAGCTTCGAGTCGAAGCGCGTGCGCCACGGAGTCCCGTCGGATCTGGAATCGGACCACGCCGGCCACCGCACCGCCGGATGGCAGATTGCCCGACGGCAGCGCGTCGCCGAAGGGGACGTCCAGGACAGGCCGCGCCAGGCCGCCATCCACGACGACCGAGAACTGACGCGGCCCATACGCTCGAGTCTCGGGGCCGTTGTTGTGTAGGGTGACAAGGAAGCACACCCAGATCTGTTCGGCCGGCGGTGCGAGCCACGCGTCATGACAGGGGCGAATCGCGTCGCCGACAATCACTCGAACTCCGTCGACTACCCCGCTCGGCAGGTCACGCGACGGGATCAGTTGGACCGCCGCGCCGCCGCTATCGATGGGCGGCGACTCGTCTCCGCCTTCACTCTCCGGGACGGCAACGATGACCTTCTGCGCGCTGGCGGGAAGAGCCACGGCGGGCACGAGCCATCCCAGGAGCAGGGCCAGCGCCAATATCGGAAGTCGTGCGCTGATCAGCGACCTCCCGGCCGGGCGCCGCCGCCCGCCCTATCAGCATACGTGTTCTCATTCTATTGTCAAGTGGGCAGCTTTAGT
>DASPXK010000019.1:0-12802 GCA_035637315.1 Chloroflexota bacterium | reverse complement strand
TGACAAAATCACGTTGCAGTTACGGACTGACAAATTCACGGAGCAATGACACGTGAGCGCCTTGACACGACGTAAGGTTGGGCGTAGACTCCTTCGCGTGCCCCAAACAGTTCGGGGCTATCAAAATGATTTCGGGGTCGTTTCGGCCCCAGCCACGGGTAAGATCGGTAGTCGGCCCACAGGTCCTGTCAGCCAGGCGAGACCTCCATCGCGGGGAGCAGGGGGAGTCGATGAGCGCGCGAGAGGTGAGGCGCCGAGCCGGCGCCATCGCGCTGATCCTGGTCATCGCGCTCGCTAGCTGCACGTTTGGCGGCCAGCCCACGCCGAAGCCCACGGGCAAGGAGTTCGGCCCGGCCCCGATCCCGATCACGGCGGCGTTGGTGACTCAGGGCAGCATCGCCGCGACACTGGTCTACTCTGGCAACGTGCAGTCGCGGGCCCAGGTGAATGTCGTGCCGAAGATCACCGGTCGCGTGGAGAAGCTCTACGCTGACATCGGCGACGAGCTGCGCCAGGGTGAAGTGATGGCAGAGCTCGATCGGGCTTCATTGGACGCCCAGGTCCAGCAGGCCGAGGCGGCCGTGAGCGTTGCCCAGGCGCGGCTAGCGCAGGTCCAGGCTGGGTCCAAGCAGGAAGATATCGACGCGGCCGCCGCCGCTGTGCGGGCGGCTGAGGCCCGTCTCGACCAGGCTCGTTCAGGGGCCCGCATCGAGGAGATCGCCGCCGCGCGGGCGCAGGTTGGCCAGGCCAAGTCGCGCCTCGATTCGCTCGTGGCTGGCCCGAAGTCTGAGGACCTGGCTGGGCTGGACGCCACGGTCGATCAGGCGCGTTCTCAGCAGGACCAGCTGCGAGCCCAACTGGCCTCTTCGAACGCCTCGATGACGGAGGCGAAGTTCCGGCTCGACCAGGCCAAGGCCGGCCTCGGCGGCCCGAACACTCGGGCCGAAGACATCGCGGCAGCGGTCGCGGCGTTGAACGCGGCCCGCAGTCGTCTCGACCAGCTCAGGGCGGGCCCGAGGCCCGAAGATTTGCGCGCGGCCGAGCTTGCCGTTACCCGCGCGCGTGCCAATTTGAATGCCGCCGACGAGGCCCTGGACGCCTGCGGTCGTAGCAGCACCACCACCCGCAGCGTGCAGCGCAATATCACGACCGGCCAGACAACCGAGACGACCACGAGTCAGCGGGCGTCGTGCAGCGAGTCACAGCGCGACCAGCTCGTGTCCCAGCGCAACGCCGCGCGTGTAGCCGTGCAGGAGGCTGAGAACCAACTCGAGAAAACTCGCAACGGCGCGACGCCGTTCGAGATCGCCCAGGCCGAGGAGGCCGTCCGCCAGGCGGATGCGAACCTCCAGAAGACCCGCTTCGGGGGCACCACAGATCTGGCTACGCTCGAATTGCGGTTCGGGCAGGCCCAGGCGGACGTCGAGCGGCTTCAGGCTCTACTGGAGCAATCCCAGGCCAGTCTGGATGCCGCTCAGGCCAGAGTGGATTCGGCGCGCAACCCGAGCGAATTCGACGTGCGTAACGCTCAGGAGACGGTAAATCAGGCAGCGGCGAACCTGGCCAGGCTCGTGAATCCCAACCCGTTCGACGTCCGCACGGCGGTGGCAGCACTCGACCAGGCCCAGGCCTCGCTCGCGTCGCGCCAGCGCCCCACGGCCGAGGACATCCAGATTGCGGCCGCGCAGCTCGATCAGGCGGCCGCGTCGCTGGAGGCGACTAAAGTCAACCTTGCCGAGGCCATTATTCGCTCGCCCTTCGATTCGATCGTGGCGCAGCGTTTCGTCAGCTCGGGCGCGACGGTGGGTCCGAACACCCCGATCTTCAGCCTGGTCTCCAAAGACACCGAGATCGTGCTGCAGGTCGAGGAGGCGCGGATCGGTCAGATCGCGCGCGGGCAGCCCGCCCAGATCGCGGTCGCCGCGTACCCGGGCGAGCCAGCCCCCGGCTTGGTCGCCAGTATCGCCCCGACCGCCGACCCGCGCAGCCGGACCTTCGCCGTCCGCGTCTATCCCAACGATCCGCTCAACCGCCTCCGCGACGGCATGTTCGCACAGGTCGCGCTCCAGACCCCGGCGAAGCAGGCACTGCTCGTCCCGGTCCAGGCGGTGGTCAATCGCTCAGGCAAGAGCCTGGTGTTCGTCGTAACGCCCGAGAGCCGCGTCCAGCAGCGCGAGGTGACGGTGGGCATCAACGATGGGCGCCAGATCGAGATCGTGCAGGGCCTCAATCTCGGCGAACAGGTTGCGATCTCGGCGCTCGACGTGCTCTCCGACGGGACTCCGGTCGTCGTTCAGCGGCAAGGGTGAGGCCGGAGTCCGCTAGAATGGCGGCGTCATGCTGGGGCGTGGCGCCAGGCCGGGCTGCGCCGAATGGCTCGCGCGAGCCTGAGCCTCCTGGATCGGAGGAGTGACGAGTGCTGACGCTGATCCGGGCCGGGCGCCTGATCGACGGCACCGCTGCTCCGCCCCGCGACGCGGTCACGATCGTGGTAGAGGACGGCCGGATTCGAGAGATCGTCGACGAGGGGCGGTCGGCCGAGCCACAGGGCGAGGATGTCGTACGGCTGGACTACTCGGAGTACACTCTTCTACCCGGACTCGTCGACTGCCACGTGCACCTCGTCTTCAGCGCCCGCTCGAGCGCGTTGCAAGACATCCTCGGTGAGGATAATCGGCGGCTCATGCTGCGTGCCGTCCACAACGCCCAGGTTGCCCTGCGCGCCGGGGTGACCACCGTGCGCGACTGCGGGGGACGGGGCGGCGTCACCTTCGCGCTCCGCGATGCGATCGAGGCTGGGATCCTGCCGGGGCCACGGATCTTCGCGGCCGGTCCGCCCATCACCACCACCGGCGGGCACTGCTACTTCCTGGAGGGCGAGGCCGACACGGCCGAAGAGCTGCGCAGACTGGCTCGCTCGCTGGCCAAGCAGGGCGCCGACTTCTTCAAGGTCATGTCGACCGGTGGTCGGATGACGCCCGGGACCAATGTGACGGCCGCCCAGTACTCGATCGACGAGCTGTCGGCGCTGCTGGCCGAGGCGCGACGGCTCAACCGGACCGTCGCGGCGCACGGTCACGGCACCGCGGGTATCCGCAACGCGGTGGCCGCCGGTGTGACGACGATCGAGCACTGCACCTGGGTATCCGAGCACGACAGTGTCAGTGTCGCATATGAGCCAGAGGTAGCGGCACAGATGGCGAAGCAGGGTACATTCCTCGATGCGACGCTCTCGCCGAGTGTCGTCTCTTCGAGGATCCCCGATAGTGAGCTGACGCCCGCCAGACGGGAGATCCGCAAGATGCGTCCGGCGGTGACGGAGGCCCAGCGGGCAATGCTGGCGTTGGGCGTCGAGCCGATCGCTGGGACGGATGCGGGTGTGGCGAACGTGACGCTCGACAGCATGCCGATGGAGCTCGAGGCGCTGAACCGCGAATTGGGTCTGTCGCCGATGCAGGTGATCCGCGCCGCCACTCACACCGCCGCCCGTGCCTGCGGCCACGAGGACGAGTTCGGCTCGGTCCAGGCTGGCCGCCGCGCTGATCTGCTCGTGGTACAGGGCGACCCGTCCGTCGACCTTGCCGCCATCCGACGGGTCCGCTGGGTGCTGCGCGACGGCGTGCCGGAGGTCGAGGATGGCCGCCTCATTCGAGCGTAACGCCCTCTGGCCCTGCCGATGAACAACGTCCTCCGCTTGCTGGACCGAGCCCTCTTCACCACGGGCACCCCCGAGGGCCCTGGCCGCTTGCTCGGACTAGTAGTGCTCGGGTTGGTGGCCCTCGGGCTCTGGTTGATCTTCTGGCCGTTCGTTCCGCCGCTGATCTCGCGATTCATCCTGGCCATGCTTGACTTGATCAGCGCGATCTGGCAGGCCATCCCACCCCTATCCTGGCCTGAGTGGCTGCGCTGGCCGGGCCGCTGAGCTCCGAGCGATCAGCAAATGAGCGGACAAGCAGCCGGCGAGACGGCGGGCGCGTTCGACCGCCTCTGGGCACTCCTCTTTCCGGCTCGCTGCCTCGGCTGCGGTCGCCGCGGGACGCCGGTCTGCGCTCAGTGCCAGGAGGCGATCCCTTGGCTCGGAGCCGAGACGTGTCCTCGCTGTGCCCGGGCCAGTCCCCTCGGTCGGCTGTGCGCGCGGTGCCGCAATCAGCCGGGGCAGCTCGATGGCCTGCGGGCGGCCTGCACGTTCGACGGCATCGTGCGCCAGGCGCTCCACGACCTCAAATATCGACAGGCCAGGTTCCTGGCCGTGTTCGCCGCCAGCCTGCTGAAGCAGTCGCTCGCGAGACGCCCGCTCCGAGCAGACGTGCTCGTGCCCGTCCCGCTGCCGAAAGCGCGCCGCCGTGACCGCGGCTACAACCAGTCCGAACTGATCGCCGAACGGCTCGCGGCCGCGCTCGGCATGCCGTGTGTTCCCGCCCTTCTCGAGCGAGTCCGAGAGACGCCGCCCCAGGTTGGCCTGTCGGCCGCCGAGCGCCGCGCCAACGTTCGGGACGCCTTCGCGTGCGCCCAGCCAGCAGCGGTTGAGGATCGCCGGGTGATCCTGATCGACGACGTCGCGACCACTGGCGCGACGCTCCAAGCCTGCGCGGCGCCGCTCAAAGCCGCTGGCGCGAGCCGGGTCTTCGGCCTCGTCGTCGCGCGCGACCGCTGAGCGTCTCGGCTAATGGTGCGCCTCGGCGCTGGCGGCCAGGACGGCGTCGCGGAAGGCCCTGGCGTCGGCTACGTCGCGCATCGTTTCGACTCCGTACGTGCTGCGGATGAGCGGGATCGTTACCTCTCGCTTGTTCAGGATGCCCGAGCGGATGGTGACGTTCGT
Organism: Chloroflexota bacterium; assembly: GCA_035637315.1. Taxonomy (GTDB): domain Bacteria; phylum Chloroflexota; class UBA6077; order UBA6077; family JACCZL01; genus DASPXK01. The sequence continues at coordinate 7,983 of DASPXK010000019.1, read as the reverse complement.
ATCGGTCAGCTCCAGGCGCGCGCCCGCCAGCGGAAGTACGGGACGACAAAGAGGGCCCGCAGCCACCACTGCCAGCGCCGTCGCGTCTCACGCACCGTCATGATGGATCGAGCCATGTCGTTTACCCGGTTCCTCTACTAGGACGAGCGCCGCTGACCGCCCCGAAGGACACTGGTACCGAGTAATCCCACGGCGGACCGTCCGCATCGCCGGATCGCTTCCCACGCCAGCGCAGCACAACCACTTCTTCCCGAAGCTGGGCCTTGGTTGCCGTAGCGAGCCGAGTGCGGAACAAATCGATGCTCGTGACATCGTAGCCGAGCGACTGGGCAATGTCCGCGAGAAGTTGGCCAGTGCGGATCATCACGCGCAGGTAGGACGCTTGGTCTCCCACGACGAGTACACAATGGCCTTCGCTAGCGCTAACAACTCGTGACGTTGGTACCGCTCATCGCTCTGCTCTCTCAGGCAATCAAGCAGCACCAGAGCCTTATGCAGCGGCAGCGGACTGATCGAGTTCGCGAGGAGCAGGCTTGCACTATCGCGCGGCAACGTCCTTAGGTCGGCCCCGGTCTCCTGCCCCACGAAGAAGAGCGGATCGTCCTCAATGCCTTGGGAATCCAGGACTGCCGAGGCTTTCTCAGCGACGATGCGGGCGTGCTCGAGCAATCCGTTCGGGTCGGGGCTCCAGTCCACCTTAACCCCCGCAGCGAAGTGGGCCATCGGGTTCGCCTCGACACCCACGCTCGACACCCCGAGTTTGCTGCATTCGACGAGGGTGGTCCCAGTTCCACAGAACGGGTCCAGCACTCGCTTTCCGTCGCTCACTCCGAGCCGCTGGAGGTACTCACGGACAAGGTGTGGCGGAAAGGAGAGCACGAACCTGTACCAGTCGTGGACAGGTCGATCCTGAGGATGGATCTTGTTCATCTCCCCGCTTCTGTCGTTGCGGCCTGGGGTTAGGTAGTTCATCGTTGGATCCTGCATAGTGACGCACGTTGACGGGCGCCCGCGGGTCTCGACTTCGAGACCGACAACGCTATGGTGGCTTAGGCTCAGAGCTTGCCCACAATCGTCGCGAGCGCCTCGAGCAGGGCATCCGTGTGTTCTGGCTTGCCGACCGAGATGCGCAAGCAGCTCTGGAGACGAGGGGTGTCGTAGAAGCGGGTCAGGATTCCGCGCTCGGCAAGCCTTGCGCGCAGCTCGCGTGCTTCCATGCCGACCACGTCGCAGAGGATGAAGTTGGAGCGGCTCGGGTATGGCCTCAGGATCGGCACCCTCGCCAGCTTGCCGTACAGGCGATCGCGCTCCTCGACGATCCGACGCACGTTCGCCAGCAAATAGTCGCGATCGGCCAGCGACTCGCGCATGGTGACCAGGGCGGCCAGATTGACGTTGAAAGGGGGCTTCAGCTTCCAGAGATGGTCGGCGATCCAGAGCGGCAGGACGCCGTATCCGAGCCGAAGGCCGGCCAGGCCAGCCCACTTACTGAACGTCCGCAGGACGACCAGATTGGGGCGATCGAGTACCTCGCGAAGCATTGAGTTGAAGCCCTGGCCATCGGCAGTGGCGAATTCGGCGTACGCCTCGTCCAGGACCACAACCTTGCCGCTCGCCAGCAGTTTGTGGACGTCCGATGGCTCCGTCGTGTTGCCCGTCGGATTGTTGGGCGACGTCAGTAGGACCAGCTTCGTGCGCTGCGTAATCGCGGCCAGCGCGCGCTCGATTGGGACACCGAAGCCCGCCTCAGGTGGATCGCGGTCCAATTGGACCACCCGCGCGTCCTGGTGTTGCGCGTTGAAGCCGTACATCCCGAATGAGGGTGGGAAGTCCAGGATCTCGTCGCCGGGGTCGAGAAAGGCGCGCATCAGCAGATCGATGATCTCATCCGAGCCATTACCCAGCATCAGGTGTTCAGGCGGCACGCCCAGGTACTCAGCCAGGACAGCGCGATCCTCGCGCTGGGCCGAGTCAGGGTAGATGTGGTACGAGTCGAACTGGCTTAGCGCCTCGGATACGAGCGGCGACGGCCCGTATGGGTTCTCGTTGGCGTCCAGCTTGACGATGCTGTCGACCGGACGTCCGAGTCGCGCGGCCAGCTCTCCCGGGTCCTCTGGCCCGGCGTAGGCCGCCATCTCCTCGACACAGCGTCGCACGCCGGGCCGGGCGACCTCAGGCTGGCTGGCCATCGATCTCCCTCAGGCGGACCTCGATCGCCTCGGCGTGGGCGTACAGGCCCTCGGCGTGCGCGATCTCGATGGCCGGCGGGCCGAGCCGCCGCAGGTCGGCCGGGCCGAAGGCGAAGACCGACGTGATCTTGACGAAGTCGTCGAGGTTCAACGGCGAGCTGAAGCGGGCCGTCCCGCCGGTCGGCATGATGTGGCTTGGGCCGGCCGTGTAATCGCCGATGCTCTCCGCGGACATGTCGCCGACGAAGACACCCCCCGCGTTCTCCACCAGGCCCAGCTTCGACCAGGGGTCGCGCACGCACAGGCAGAGGTGTTCCGGGGCATACTCGTTGGCCAGCGCGATGCCCGCCTCGACGCTCGGGACCAGCACGGCCGCGCCGCGGGCAGCGACCGACTCGCGGATGATCTCGGCTCGGGGTGCCGTCTCCAGCATCTCCCCTGCGATGGCCAGCGTGCGGTCGATCTGCGCGCGCGAGGTGCACAGCAGGACCGGCTGGGCCAGCGGATCGTGCTCGGCCTGCGCGATCAAGTCGGCGGCCAGGAAACGCGGGTTGGCGTTCTCGTCGGCGACCAGGACACACTCGGTCGGCCCGGCCAGGCCCTCGATCGAGACCTGCCCGAACACCATCCGCTTGGCGAGCGCGACGAAAAGGTTGCCCGGTCCGACTATCTTGTCGACGCGCGGCACCGACTGCGTGCCGAAGGCGAATGCGCCAATCGCCTGAGCCCCGCCCATTCGGTAGACGGCGTCGACTCCCGCGATCCGGGCTGCCACCAGCAGTGCCGGGGGCACCTGGCCATCTGACCCTGGGGGCGACGCCATGACGATCTCGCGAACGCCGGCCACTCGGGCGGGCACGGCCGCCATCAGGACCGAGCTTGGGTAGGGCACCCGTCCGCCCGGAGCGTAGATGCCGACCCGAGCCAACGGGCGGATGAGCTGGCCGGTCGCGCCGTCGCCCTGGAAGTCGATCCACGAGTTGCGCCGTGCCCTTTCGTGATACTCCCGTACCCGCTTGGCGGCCGTCTCCAGGGCCGCGTACACGGTCGAGGGGACTCGGGCGACCGCGGCGTCGATCGCGGCTGGCGGCACCCGTAGCTCGTCCAGCTCACGGCCGTCGATCAGGCGGGTATACCGCCTGACCGCGGCGTCTCCCTCGGCTCGTACGTCGGCCAGGACCCGCTCGACAACCTGGGCTGGGCTCAACTCCTCGCCAAACACTTCGCGGATCTTGGCGACGACCGCCTCCGGAAGCGTCGTGTCCTCCAGGGCCCGGCGGGCCAGCAAGACCCGGCGGGCGTCGGCTACGTCGTCGAAACGAGCGATCGGCAGCCCACTCACCGCTCGTCCTCGCCGCTCCGAGCGACAAGCTGGCGGCGCAATGCCTCGAAGCTCCAGGACTTGCTCTCGAAAACGTAGCGGAGCGGGCCTACGGTGACCTCACTCGCGCCGGCTCGTCGCAGAGCGTCCACCGCGCGCAGCAGCAAGTTGCTCTGCACCACCACCGTCGCGGCGAACCAGCCCTCCTCGGCACCCATCTTGGGATAGACTTTGGAGATCGTCGGGCCCCGCAGGCCGGCTACCTCCGCGTGGCTGGTCACTCGCCGCGCGACCGCCTCGGCCGACTCGCCGCGGATGTTGCCGGTCAGCGAATAGTATTGGCGCGAGCGCATCTGGGCCTCGATTAGCTCGAGGATGTGGCGGGCGATCTGGAGCTTCTCCTCACACTCGCGCAGCGCTGCTCGATTACCGATCAGGCACGCCTGGGAGTCCAGGATGGTGCCGCCGGCGACCCGCTTGAGGCGGTTCTCCCGAAGGGTCACGCCGCTGGTGACCAGGTCACAGATCACGTCGGCCGCGCCGAGGGCCGGGGCCGCCTCGAGCGCCCCGCTCGACTCGACCAGGGCGAAATAATTGATGCCGTGGTCGAAGAGGAACTGGCGGGTGAGGTTGGGGTACTTGGTCGCCACCCGCAGCTCGCGGCCCTTGGCCCGCAGCTCGGCGGAGATCTCTGCCACGTCGGTCACGCTGCTCACGTCGATCCAGCCTTCTGGGACCGCCAGGACCAGCGCGCACGAGCCGTAGCCCAGCTCTGGCTGCAGCATCACCACGCCGTCCTCGTCGCGCTGGTGCTCGCGAACGACGTCGTAGCCGGTGATCCCCAGGTCGACGCTGCCCTCCTCGACCTTCGAGAAGATGTCACTGGCGCGCTGGAACAGCACCTCCACTCCCCGCAGGCCCGGGATCGTCGCCCGGTACTGGCGCGGGTTGGTCCGATTGACCTCGAGCCCACACGCCTGCAGGAACACGAGCGTGTCCTCCTCCATGCCCTTGGAGGGCAGAGCCATTCGGAGAACCGGCTCGACGGTTGGTGCGCGCCCACTCATAGCCGATCTCGAACGGCGGCCAGCAGATCAGATCGTTCGACCTGCACCTCCTGGCGAGTTCGCATATCGCGCACCACTGGCCGGCCCTGCTCGCGCTCGCGCTGGCCATAGATGACCACCAGCGGAATGCGCTGCCGATCGGCGTGACGCAGGTTGGCCTTGACTCCCCGCCGGCGGACGTCCAGCTCGACCGTGATGCCGGCCTCGCGCAGCTCGCTGGCTAAACCGACCGCGTCTGGCTCGTCCTCGGCTTCCAATGCAACCACCAGCGCGTCCACCTCCCACGCCCGCGGCTCGGCGCCTTGTTCGGAGTCGAGCGCTAGCCTGACCCGCTCGAGCCCGAAGCTGAAGCCGACCGCCGGGACCTGGTCGCGACCACCCAGCGAGCGTACGAGATCGTCGTAACGCCCGCCGCCACACAGCTGGCTGGCAGCCCCGCCCGTGCCGTCGTGGTAGATCTCAAAAACCAGGCCGGTGTAGTAGCGCAGACCACGGCCGAGGCCGAGGTCCACGATCACTTCAGACTTGCCAAGCTCGTGACGATCGAACAGGGTCAGCGCCCGTTCTACCTCCCGCAGCGGCTCGGGCTTGAGCCCATGCTGGACAAGCAGCGCCTCGAGCCGGCCGAACACTTCAGGCGGCGGGCCGGCTAGCTGGTGTAGACGCACGATGAAGTCCGTCGCCCGACGTACCTGTTCGGTCGGGTCGGGCCGGCTGGCCTTGGACAGCAATCGTTCGACGATCTCCTCTGGGGACCGGCTGCCTCCCTCCAGGACCAGATTGGCTCGGCCGAGCAGATCGGCTGCGACGTGGGCAGCGCCCTCCGAGCCGAACTCGGCCATCAGCGAGGGCAATAGGCCGGAGTCTTCCGCCGACTCCTCGCCATCCATCGATCCGACGCCCATCAGGGCCAGGACTCGATTGACCACCTGTTCGCGGTCGGCCCGTCGGCGCGCCAGGTTCTCCATGTCGCCGAGGATCAGGGCCTGGCCGTGCTCCTCGATACCGAGCTGGCGGAGAAGCTGGAGGACAGCCTGGAGGTGACCGACCACCAGCCGATAGCGCCTCAGCCCAACCGCTCGGAGCGCGCCGCAGGCGGCCGCCAGGACCTCGGCGTCGGCGGCCGCCCCCTCACCGCCGATGCACTCGAGGCCAACCTCGGTGAACTGGCGATAGCGGCCGCGCTGTGGCTTCTCGTACCGAAAAGTGGGCCCGGCGTAGTGCAGCCGCACAGGCAGTGAGCGGTCCTGGAGATGGTTGACGTACGCCCGCATCACCGAAGCGGTGAACTCCGGTCGCAAGCATAGCTTCCGGTTCCAGTGTGTGAACGTATACATTCGGGCCGCGATCTCTTCGCCGGATTTCCGAAGGAAAAGGTCGAGGTTCTCGATCAGTGGCGTATCGATAGCCTGATAGCCGTACAGCTCGAAATGGGCGCGCAGATTCCGAGCGAGCTCGCTCAACAGCGCGCTCTCGGGTGGGATGACGTCGTTGGTCCCCCGGACCCGTTGAATCTCGAGCGTGTCCATGACCTGGTCCGTGGTGCTCAGCCATCGTGGGAAAGGCCCCGCTGTACAGGGCCATCGATTTTAACACGTGGCCCTGGCAGCTTGGTCGCTCCACTCCCCGAAACATGTTGGCATGCACACCGTTGGCCACCTTGGCCGCCTTGGCCGTCTTGGCCAACTTTGGCCATCCGGGTCATCCTAGTGATCTCGGCCATCTCGGCCATCTCGGCCATCTCGGCCACCTTTGGGACTACGCTGGGGTGACAAAGGGCGGGCGATGCCGCACAATACGGACGATCTAGCTAGCGGAGGGTGCCAGATGATCGCCGAGGCTGAGGTGGGGAGCGCCGCCCCCGATTTCAAGCTACCCGCGCACACCGATCGCGAGGTCCAGCTTTCCGAGCAGCGCGGCAAGAAGGTCATGTTGCTGTTCTACGTCTTCGACTTCTCGCCTGGCTGAACGCACGAGCTGACCTCCTTTAAGGCGGTCTACGACCAGGTCACCGAGGCCGGGGCTGATTTGTTTGGGATCAGTGGCGACCATACCTGGGCCCACAAAGCCTATGCCGAGTCGCTGGGCGGACTCCCGTTCCCGCTGCTGGCCGACTGGGGCATGAAGGTCACGCGCCTGTACGGGGTCCACAATGCCGAGCGCGATGCGCCCCAACGGTCCGTGTTCATCATCGACCGCGATGGAGTCATCCGCTTCAAGAACACCGCGTTCGACGCCCGCAACCCCGACCATTACGCCGAGGTGCTCGAGAAGGTCGCCGCCCTTCCGTGACCGCGCTCCCAGCGTCCTATGTGGTCGACTGGGTGAGGACGCGGATGATCTCGGCCCGATTCACCCAGACGTAGCCGGCGAGCGCAAGGCCGACGACCGCGGCCGCGGCCAGCACCACCAGATACGGCACCCACGGGCTCTCCTCGTCATCCATCTTTCTTCATTCGCGAGTAGCCGCGCCGCGTCACCAGGCGGTCGCCGAGGCGGACCGTACTGGAGTTGCCCACGATGATGATCGTCTTCATGTCGACCTCGTCCATGGGCAAGTCGCCGAGGTCGGCGATGCGGACCCGCTGGTCGGGGCGGTAAGCCTCGCGGACCAGGCCGACAGGAGTCGAGCGCGATCGATGCCGCAAGAGCACATCGCATGCTTGGGCAAGCGGCTCGCGCCGGCGGCTGCTGGCGGGGTTGTACAGGGCGATCACGAGGTCGGCCGCGGCCACGGCCTCGAGACGGCGCTCGATGGCATCCCACGGCACGAGCAGATCGCTCAGGTTGATCGCCGCGAAGTCGAGCATTAGTGGAGCGCCGAGCAGGGCGGCGGCAGCCTGGGCGGCCGTAATACCTGGAATGATCTCAACGCACGGCGCATCGTCCTGGTCCTCCAACAGCTCGAAGACGAGACCGGCCATGCCATACACGCCGGCATCCCCACTCGACACGAGGGCGACCCGCTGTCCTCTTCGAGCGCGCTCGATCGCCGCCCGCGCCCGCTCGACCTCACGGCCCAGCTCAAAGGCCTGATACTCCCCTCCGGGTATCTCAGCCATGAGCGGTCCGAGGTAACCGCGATACCCGATGATCACGTCCGCCAGTCGAAGCGTCCGACGCGCAAGCGGAGCCGTCAAGTCGAGTCGGCCAGGCCCGAGCCCGACCACGGCCAGGCAGCCGACTGCCGGCGCGTGAGCCGTCGCGGGACGGCGGCCGACGGCTACAGTCGCCCGAGCCGACTTGCGTTTGGCGACCACCAGCTCGCCGTCGCCGCTCGCGAGGACAGCCGCCGGCTCGCACACGCCGGGCGCGCCGACGAGACGGGCGACCTGGGCCGAGCTACTCGGCATCCCGCTGACAGCAGCGAGCTGCTCGCTCGAGAAGCCGTGCAGCGGCAGCCTCG
>DASPXK010000018.1:0-6086 GCA_035637315.1 Chloroflexota bacterium | reverse complement strand
CCCCATCACGACCGACGCGCCTCGCAGCAAGAACCCCTGCAGGCCGGGGCAAGCCAGGGGCAGGTTGTGGGAAATGGGCAGGACGTCCAGCAGGACGTCGCCGTCCCGCACGTCGCACACCGAGACGGCGAGCTTGGAATTGAAGGCGTAATCGTTGTGAGTGCGGGGGATCAGCTTCGGGACGCCGGTCGTTCCGCCCGAGAGCTGGAAGACCGCCGGATCACACGGGTTGATGTCGATCTTGGCCAGATCGGACGGGGTGTGAGAGGGCGGGAGGGCGAGGAGGTCGGCGATAGCGACAAAACCCTCCGGCGCCGGGCCATGCTGCACGAGCCCCCAGCGGAGCGTGTCACACTCGCCGCGGAGGCGGTTCACCAGCTGGGTGAACGAGACGTCCCTGGCGGCCAGGGGCGTGGCGCAGGCCACGGCCCGTGCTTGCCGGACGAACTGGCTGACCTCACGGTACCGATGGGAGGGTAGGGCCATGATCGGGATGGCGCCGATCTTCTGCAAGCCGAAGTACAGATAGACGAACACGGCCGTGTTCGGCAGCTGCACCACCACTCGGTCCAGAGGCCTGAGCCCCAGGTCCAGCAGGTTGAGGGCGACGCGTTCGGACCGCTCACCGAGCTGCCCATATGTCGCCGCCTCGTCGCGATCGACCACCGCCGCGCGGTCGGCGAAGCCCTGGAAGCACTCCTCGAAGTGGCTGATGAGGGGGCGGTCCTCCCAGTAGCCCTTGGCCCGATAGCGAGCGGCGAACTCCGGCGGAAACGGAACGACCCCTTCGAGCGTCGGGCCACTAGCCGATTGCTGTGTGGTCGCCATCTTCAGCCTCAAATGCTGCCCGCCTTCGAAACGTGGGGGCAGGCCGATGGGCGCAGAGCCTGATACGAGACGCCACTTTGGCCGCCGGCGCTAACTTGCGGCAAGTGCCGATCCGAGCCGGGCAGCCCGCCTGTCCGCCTCGCTCGAGCCGCCCTTCCACGCCTCTTGTCCCTCTTTCAGGGCGATCGCCGCTACCCCGAGACCGGCGATCGGATCCATCCACCACCACCCGAAAAGACGGTTGGCGACCAGGCCGATGAGCGCTACCAGCCCTAGATACATGCAGACCTGGGTCTCCATCGCATCAGCTTCTAGAGCCGGCGAGCCGAGGTCGGCCGCTACGCGGCGCTTGGCCCAGACCAGGCCCGGCATCGCGGCCAAGGAGAGCCCCACCAGAATCAGCCCGACGATGCTCTGCTGCGGCCTCACCCCGATACCAAGCAGCTCGGCAATCGACTCGAAGACCACGTAGGCCGCGATCCCAAGGAACGAGAGTCCGATGAGCCGCAAGGCCCGCCGCTCGGCGCGCTCGTTCGCGGCCTGGTCCGGACCTTCGCGCGACAGTCGCCAGGCCATCACCAGCCCGCTGCCCACCTCCGCGAGTGAGCCGAGGCCGAAGGCGACCAGCGCAATCGAGTGGCTCAGTAGGCCGCTCGCGATCGTGCTGACCGCCTCGCCGGTGTTCGAGGCAATGGTCAGCCCTGTCAGCCACCAGGCCCGACGCCGCAGGCGGCGCTGCCTGGCGTCGGCAATCGGGACGAGCCGACTGGCTTCGACCGCAAGCAGCTTCGGCTTCTCTCGGCGGCGCCGGGCCGCGCGTGCCGCTCGCCGCGCCAGCACTTTCGGCACGAGCACCAGGACGCGGAGTGTCGAAGGGTCGTCGGGGGACGTCGCCGCTCGCTCGCGGGCAAGGCCGCCCGGCCTGGCCGCGCGAGCGGCCCGCTCGGCCCTTGCGCGCTTCGGCGCGTCATGGCCCGGAGTCTGGTTCAAGCTCCTGATCCTTTCCCAGCATTTGGTTTCGTGTCCGGAGCATCGGCGATGGACTAGCCGGTCACTTGTTCCGTGCCACCTGGGCGAAATACTCGCTGCCGGACGACGGGCTGCTGCTGGGCAAGTGTACCGAAGGAACGGCTGGGATGTCCCCGGGCCGCCACGCTGACGAGGGTTAAGGACGCCGTGGGCCAGAATGTCCACCGTCTCGGTATTGACGCGAATGCTGCCATCCACCTCGCCACGGAAGAACTCGGGAAAGCCACCCACCGCCGCGCAGGCGCGCAAGATGTCGGGTTTCCAGGGCGTGCGCCTGGAGGCGGTATCTGTGGCCCGAATCTGCTGCCACAGCCCGGCCATATACACTGGTGGCAACGGCCAGCGGCTCCGAAAGGCAGCGGCGGGTGCGAGCCAACTGAGGAGGAGGACAGCAGATGCCCACGCCGCGCACACGGATCGACGCCGGCCATATCGTCGCGTATCAGAACGATGGCCATCGCTACCTTCGCGACGGCGTGATCGTCGTCGAGGGTGACCAGATCGTCCACGTCGGCCGCAGCTGCAGCGGCCCGGCCGACGCGCGGATCGACGCCCGGACGATGCTGGTGACGCCCGGGCTGATCAACACTCACGCTCACTTGGCCAGCTCGCCCCTCGACAAGTCCTTCGTCGAGGATCGCGGCCGGCGCCAGTTCTACAACTCCGGCCTCTTCGAATATCTGCCCGCGCGCAGCGCCGCCCAGGACGAGGCCGCCTCACGCGCCTGCATCGACTACTCGATGGGCGAGCTGCTGCGCAGCGCCACGACCACCGACCTGGACATCGGACCACTCGCCGAGTACGCGGCGGAGACAGCCGGGCGGGCAGGCATGCGGCTCTATATGGGCCCGGGCTTTCGCTCCGGGCGCTGGTTCACGCCGGACGGCAAGCAGGTCGTCTACGACTGGGACGAGGAGGCGGGCCGCCAGGGCCTCCGCCGAGCGGTCGCGTTCATCGAGCAGCATGACGGCGCCCACGGTGGGCGGATCAAGGGCTTCCTCAGCCCGCTTCAGGTGGATACCTGCACCGAGGAGCTGCTGCGCGAGACGCGGTCAGTGGCCAACGACCTCGAGGTCCCGATTGAGATCCACGTCAGCCAGTCGGTCAACGAGTTTCAGGAGATGGTCAGGCGCCATGGGCGGACGCCGATCGAGTGGCTGAGCGATATCGGCTTCCTGGGGTCGGACGTCATCCTCGGCCACGCCATCGTCATCGCCGGGACGAGCTGGGCCAACTTCGCCGGCGACGACCTGCGGATCATGGCCGACAGCGGATGCTCGGTCGCTCACGCGGTCTGGGTCTTCGCCCGCCGCGGGGTCGCCATGGAGAGCTTCGCCCGGTATCTCGCGGCCGGCGTCAACATGACGCTCGGGACGGACACCTGCCCGCAGAGCATGCTCGAAGCGATGAAATTCGCGGCCGTGATCTCGAAGATCGTCGAGCGCCAAACCGAGGTGGCGACGGCGGCCGACGTCTTCGGCGCGGCAACATTGGGTGGCGCCAGAGCGCTCGGGCGAGATGATCTTGGCCGCATCGCGCCTGGCGCGAAGGCGGACCTGCTCTTCTTCGACGCCGCGAGTACATCGATGGTGCCGCTGCGCGATCCGATCAAAAACGTCGTCTACTCCGCCCAGGCTTCTGACATCCACACCGTGATGGTCGACGGGCAGATCGTCGTCCGCGATCGCAAGGCGCTCAACCTCGACGAGCAGGCCGCCGCCCAGGCGGTCCAGGAGGCTGGCGAGCGGACGTGGGCGCAGATGGGCGCGGCCGACTGGGCCAACCGCGACGCCGACCAGCTCTCGCCCCAGAGCTTCCCTATCTGGGAGGAGCCGGCAGTCAGTGGCCACGAGTCCCCGCCCCCTCGCACGTCCTGCTGCCGATCATTCGTGCACGAGTTGAAGGCCCCACCGGGCGGGCCTATACTCAGCCGGGCTGAGGGTTCGAACCGTCCACGGGAAAGTTGGCGCCATGCGTTGCTCGGCCTGTGGCGCGGAGCTGCCTATCGGGTCGAAGTTCTGCAACTCCTGCGGGTCGGCCCAGGCCACGGCGTGTGCTCGGTGCGGCCACGGCAATCCGCCGGGCAGCCGCTTCTGCACTGAATGTGGCGGTCCTCTGGCCGGGCCAGCTCCCGAGCCATGCTTCGCTTCCCCCAGCAGCTATACCCCGCGCCACCTGGCCGAGAAGATCCTGACCTCCAAGAGCGCCCTGGAGGGCGAGCGGAAGCACGTCACGGTGCTGTTCGCCGACCTCAAGAGCTCGCTGGAGCTTCTAGCCGATCGGGACCCGGAGGAGGCCCGCAAGCTGCTCGACCCGGTCGTCGAGCGGATGATCGAGGCGGTCCATCGTTACGAGGGGACCGTCAACCTCATCCTGGGCGATGGGATCATGGCGCTCTTCGGCGCGCCCCTGGCCCATGAGGACCACGCCGTGCGGGCCTGCTATGCCGCGCTTCGGATGCAGGAGTCGATCAAACGTTATGCCCTGGAAGTCCAGCGGACTGAGGGCATCGCAGTCCATATCCGGGTCGGCCTGAACTCGGGCGATGTGGTCGTCGGCTCGATCGCGAGTGACCTTCGGATGGAATACACGGCGATCGGCCAGACCACTCACCTGGCGGCGCGGATGGAGCAAATGGCGATGCCGGGCTCGATCCTGGTGACGGCCGACACGCTGCGCCTGGCCGAAGGCTACGTGCAGGTCAAGTCGCTCGGCCCGGCCCAGGTCAAGGGACTGAGCGAACCGATCGAGATCTACGAGCTGAGCGGCCCAGGGCTAACGCGGACGCGGCTCCAGGCCGCGGCGGCTCGCGGCCTGACCCGCTTCGTCGGGCGCGAAGGCGAGCTCGAGACGCTCCGCCAGTTGCTCGGTCGGGCTGGCGATGGCCACGGCCAGATCGTGGCGCTCGTCGGAGAGCCGGGCGTCGGCAAATCGCGGTTGGCCTGGGAATTCACCCACTCCCACCGGACTCAAGGCTGGCTGGTCCTGGAAAGCGGCTCGGTGTCGTACGGCAGAGCCTCTCCCTACTTGCCGGTCATCGACCTGCTCAAGAGCTACTGTGGGATCGAGGCGCGCGACGATGGGCGGCGAATCCGCGAACGGCTGACGGGCAAGCTTCTCACCCTGGACGAGAGCCTGCGGCCGACCCTGCCGGCCCTCCTTGCGCTATTGGATGTGCCGGTCGACCCTTCGGCAAGCTCAGGGCAGGCTGCCTGGGAGGCGCTCGACCCGCCCGAGCGGCGGCGGCGGACGCTGGAGGCCATCAAGCGCCTGCTGCTGCGCGAGAGCCAGGTTCAGCCTCTTTTGCTGGTCTTCGAGGACCTGCATTGGATCGACTCGGAGACTCAAGCGCTGCTCGACAGCCTAGTCGATAGCATCCCGACCGCCCGCATTCTCCTGCTCGTCGACTATCGGCCCGAGTACCAGCACACCTGGTCCAATCGGACCTACTACAGCCAGCTCCGGCTCGCGTCATTGTCGCCCGCGAACGCCGACGAGCTGCTCCAGGTCCTGCTGGGGACCGATCCGGACCTGCAGCCCCTCAAGCATGAATTGATCGTTCGAACGGAGGGCAACCCGTTCTTTCTGGAGGAGAGCGTCCGCGGGCTGGTCGAGACCGGAGCGCTGGCCGGCGAGCGTGGCGCCTATCGCCTGACAAGGGCAGTCGAGGCCACACAGGTGCCGACCACGGTCCAGGCCATATTAGCGGCTCGCATCGACCGGCTGCCGCCGGACGAGAAGCGCTTACTTCAGTTGGCCGCGGTGGTCGGCAAGGACGTGCCGTTCGCGCTCATCGAGGCCATCGCGGAGCTGCCCGAGGAAGACGGGCTGCGCGAGGGCCTGGCGCGTCTCCAGACCGCGGAGTTCCTGTATGAGACGAGCCTTTTCCCCGACCTGGAATACACGTTCAAACATGCACTCTCCCACGAGGTCGCCTACGGCAGCGTGCTCCAGGAGCGGCGTCGGGCCCTGCATGCGCGGATCGTCGAGGCCATCGAGGCCCTCGCTGGCGACCGACTCGCTGACCAGGTCGAACGGCTGGCCCACCATGCCGTTCGCGGGCAGGCGTGGGAGAAGGCGGTCGCCTACTGCCGACAGGCCGGCGCCAAGGCGGTCGCCCGCTCGGCCAACGACGAAGCAGTGGCGTACTTCGAGCAAGCGCTAAACGCTCTGGCGCGTCTTCCAGAACGTCGTGACACGCTCGAGCTGGCCATCGACATCCGCTTCGA
>DASPXK010000017.1:0-8513 GCA_035637315.1 Chloroflexota bacterium | reverse complement strand
TCTCAATTCTCAAATTCTCAATTCTGACTTCCCGAGGTATCCTTGCCGAGCCGGGAGAGATGATGGCCCGACCAGCCTGCACGATCCGCTTCGCGCGGCCCGACGACGTTTCGACGATTTTTGGACTCATTAGAGGCCTGGCCGAGTACGAGCGCCTGTCCCACGAGATGACCGCGACCGAAGACGCGATCCGCGAGCACCTGTTCGGCGAGCGACGCTACATCGAGGTGCTAATCGCTGAGGTAGACGACCGGGCGGTCGGCTTCGCGCTCTTCTTCCACAGCTATTCGACCTTTCTGGGCAAGCCCGGCATCTACCTGGAGGACCTATTTGTCGTGCCCGAAGAGCGTGGCCGCGGCTACGGCAACGCACTCCTGGCGCGCCTGGCCCGGCTGGCTGTCGAGCGGAACTGCGGCCGTCTGGAGTGGTCCGTGCTCGACTGGAACGAGCCCTCGATCCGTTTCTACCGTGCGCTCGGGGCCGTGCCGATGGACGAGTGGACCGTGTATCGGGTGACCGGCCCAGCGTTGGCCAGGCTGGCAGAGAACGCCGACCTGACCATGCCGCCGGCGCCTGGTGGCTAAGACGCCAGGCGCGGCGGCGCTTGGCTATACTCGCCCCAAATTCGCGTGCATTGGTCCCGTTCGAGCGGGGCTGCAATGGAGAGAAGATGCCAGACGTTCACCAGCTGAAGCGCCGGGCCTGCGAGGCCGTCGATCGCCACGCCGCCGAGCTGACCGCGGCCGCTGACTGGATTCACGCCCACCCCGAGATCGGCCATCAAGAGGTCGAGGCGTCGAGCCGACTGAGCGGGATGCTCAGCCAAGCGGGCATCCCAGTGGAGATGGGGACCGCCGGCATGGCTACCGCTTTCAAGGCTGAGCTCAACGGGAGCCACGGCGGGCGACCGCGGGTCGCTATCCTGGCGGAATACGACGCGCTGCCCGGGCTGGGGCACGGCTGTGGGCACAACCTGATCGGCACCTCGGCCATCGGGGCCGGCCTGGCTCTGAGGGAGGTCCTGCCTGAGCTGGACGGGTCGGTCTGGCTGCTGGGCACGCCGGCCGAAGAGAGCGCCGCGCCGAACGCCGGCGGCAAGGTCCACATGGTCAAGGGTGGCGTCTTCGATGAGGTCGACGCGGCGATCATGTTCCACCCGGCGACCGAGACCACGATCACCGGCGACCGCTCGCTCGCCGCCCGCGGCTTCGAGTTCTACTTCCGAGGCAAGGCGGCCCACGCGGCCGGAATGCCAGAGGAAGGCATCAACGCCCTCGATGCGGTCGTCCAGATGTACAACGCGGTCAGCATGCTCCGACAGCAAGTCCGCTCGGACGTCCGGATCCACGGCATCATCCTGAGCGGCGGCGCGGCGGCCAACATCATCCCCGATTACGCGGCGATCCGCTACCGGACCCGGGCCGATGACGCCGATTACCTGGCCGAGGTCGTCCAGCGGGTGGTTGTCTGCGCCGAGGGGGCAGCCCAGGCAACCGGCTGCCAACTCGAGTGGAAAGAGTACATGCCTGGTTACGAGAATACGCTCCCCAACGGTGTCGTGATGGAGCTGATGCTCAACAACCTTCGCTCGCTCGGACTCGACGTGGCGACCGAGCGGAAACGGAAGGGCCGCGGCTCGACCGACTTCGGCAACGTGAGCCGTCGAGTTCCAGGCGTAGAGGCCCGCATCGCGATCACCGAGCACTGGGACGTTCCGGGCCACTCGATCGAGTTCCGCGAGGCAGCCAGCTCAGATCGCGGCCGGCAGGCAATGCTGTACGCCGCCAAGGGCCTGGCAATGACCGCGATCGACCTGCTGGCGGACCCGGAGACCCTCCGCCGGGCCAAGGCGCTCCTGGAGCAGGACCTGGGGGGGATCTAGAACCTAACCCCCTAGCCCCCTTCCCTGAAGGGAAGGGGGAACCGGAGAAGAGGCGCCAAGGAAGCGCAAAACTGGTGACCAGACCCCGTCTTCCCTACAGCGGAAGGCGACTGGCCGTTTAGGTGAGAACGGAACGACGTCCGCCTGGGATCGTTGTACGAACGGAGGGGACTCCGTTCTATGGTTTCACGCTACCTGCCCGGATCGATTCTGGCGGGGCTGCTGCTAGTGCTTGCCGCTGCATCGGCGTCGGTCGCAATGGGCACGGGCTGCGAGCCAGGCCGGTGCGAGCCGGGCCGGCTTGTCCTGGCGCCGAGTAAGACGCCCACGGCGACGCCCACACCGACACCGCGCCCCCGCTCGACCGCGACCCCAACCCCGACCCCCCGTCCGCGGGCGACGCCAACCAGTGCGCCACCGTCTACCGACGCCAGCACCTCGGAGCCACCTCAAACCGGGGACGTCCCTCCCGCCGGCGACAACTCGGCGGCGCCCGTCGCGTCCGCCGCAGCCACCCCACCAGGCATCGACGAGTCGGACTGCGGCCCACCTAGCGAATACATTCCAGGTCCACCACCACGAATCATCGTGATTGGCCAGCCGATGAGCGATTCCTGGCTGCTGTGCTACGTCAAGCGCGATTTCGAAGGCCAGGATTTCCATTTCAGCTCGTGGGGCGACGTGCGGCACACCGCTTTTCGGGGCTACCCGGTCGAGTGCTGGAACGCCGAGGACCCGTCGTGGCCCGGGCGCCGAACGGACGGGATCGTCGCTCAGCTCTACGGCGTGAATCGCGATGGCACCCAGTACGTTCGTTTCACCTACCGCATCCAGGTCGATGGCGACTACATCAACAACTGTCGCCAGGAAATCCTCGACCAGCCGTAACACGCCGGCCTCGGGCCACGAGTACGCCGCGTGGCGCTCGCCCGGTACATGACCGGGACCACCATGCTTCGTTATGCTATTGGTGTGGGAGTCATGACGGAGGCGTCGTCATGCATCGATATGGGCGCTGGCTGCGGGCCACCACTCTCCTGGCTGTAGGCATGCTCCTGTTCGGCCTCGGGTCGCCGGCGCTCGCCGGCAAACGATCGGAGGCCAAGATCAAGATGGAGAGTCCGATCTACGAGGCCGGCGAGGACGTCAAATTGATCGGCATGCGCTTTACACCCCACGCGCACGTCCATTACGAAGTTACGGGGATGGGCGGCTCGTGCAAGGACGGCGTCGAGGTCGCCGACGACCGGACGCGCGCCAACAAGCACGGCAACTTTGAGGAAGTCATCTATACCGTCCAGTCCGACGACTGCGGCTGGTACGAAGTGACGGCCGAAGACGATGAGCGTGAAGCGCCTCCGACGAAGTTTCGGGTCCTCGTTCCCGAGCCAGAGCCCAGCTAGGAGCGGACCTGGCCCTCGAACGTCAGCCGGTACCCGGGGCTGTTGGCTGAGAAACTGGCCGTGTAGCGACCCTCGCCCACCAAGCTCGCGCAGGCGCCCGTGGCGTGCTGGATCTCCCAGGTGCCCGAAGCGCTGGGAAACTCCATCTGGCCGCGCAGGCGGAGCGTGAGCACGGCTCGCTCGGATCGTATGCTGACGACGCTCTGGTGCACGCCTGCCATCCTGGGAGCTTCGAGTAGCCAGTCCTCAGTCGTGGAGAGTGGACCACTGAAACAGGCTGCCCACTCGTCGACGATCGAGCGGCCAATGCTTCGGCCGGCGTAAACCCGATCCTGGATGGCGAAGCGGCCGTTCCCAAGCGGGGTCAGCGAGCCAGGCTCATCGATCTCGCCAGTCGCCACGCCGAAGACCGGCTCGGCCGAGGCTGCCAGCGCCAGCGCGGGCGGCAGCGCCAGCAGAAGCAGGCCGATGGTCACGCACCAGAGCCGAGGTCTCACCGACACGCCCCCCGCTGTCCGACTTGCCACACCCCGATCATCAGTGGCCGCCCACACTTCCTGAAACGCTCCAACAGCACCCGCGGTGACGGCCCGCCCACCACCAGTATAGCGCCGCCTAGTTGGATCCCGTCGAGCCGGGGGCGGGGCGGTTCAGTTGGCTCTCGGAGCCAGGCGCCGCGACCGGCCGGCCGCCGGTCCCGACCAGCGTGACATTTCTTGACGGCACGTAACGGCTCTGGAGTCGAAGCTGACGCTGGTTGCCATTCTCGATCACCGTTCGCAGGATGCTCGCCGCGAAGCCTTCGCGGGCCGACTCGGCCAGGATCCGTTCGCCGTCCGGAAGCGCTGGCACGGGCTCGATCACAGGGGTCGGATCGGCCGGTCTCGTGTCGGTAAGGGTGGGACCGTCCACCTTCACCTGCCAGTCCGGCTTGGTGCCGTAGAGGTCGAATGTAACGCTCGAATCGTCCGCCCGGGCCTGAATGAGCAGATAGGTGTCTGAGTTGTTCTGGAAGCGGAAGTCCAGGTCGCTGTCTTCGTCGACCGTTACGTCAAGACCCACCAGGCCTCTCGACGTGTAGGCAGGGATCCAGTAGAGGTGCCAGTGGCGCTCCTCGATCTGGTAGCCGGCCCAGAAGACCGGCTGGAACAGCGTGGTGGCAACCTGGCAGATCCCACCGGCGACGGAGGGCACCGTTCTGGCCTGACTGCCATCGCTGGTGATGCCGAGCGCAATCTGATAGCCGTTGTCCAGCGCGGTGGGACCGAGTGCCCGGTTGAAAGAGAAGAGACTTCGGGGTGGCACGACGAGCCCATTCAGCCGCGATACCGCAAGCTTGATGTTGTGCTGCTTCTGGGGCAGCGCGCCGACGAACGACGTGGTGGCGCTCTCGATCGGCTCGCGAATGCCCATCTGGCCGATCATCTCGGCGTCGACAGCCGGTCGAATCACCTTGACAGGCAGGGGGATCGTCCGTTCCGCGCCGTCGGCCCGCTGAGCGATCAGTCGGGCTGCCTCGACGGCGTCGAGCTCGCGGCCCTCGAGGCTCGGCCGAATCGGCCGTGGGTTGCCTCGATTCCAGTCCAGACGCGCGTCTTGAGGCTTCTGCGCGACCTCTGCCGCGATAGCCTTGATGCGCGGCATCAGCGCCTCGGAATCCAGTCTGACGTCGATCGGAATGCCGGGCCCGCCGCTGAACACGAGCAGATCGGCCAGGTCCTGCCGACCGAGTGTCCAACGTCGGTCGCGGAACTCGAGGCCAATAGGCGAGGCGATGATCCGTTCCGCCCTCTCCTTAGCCGGCAAGCGCATATCGTCGGTCGTGAGTGGCTCGGTGACCACGACCGGGAGATCGACGACCTCAGCTCCCACATCGGCGGCCTCGCGTAGCCGCCGGAGCGATTCGTCTATGTCGACTTTTCGCCCGCTCTGCGCCGAGGTGAAGTCAAAGGTCAAGTCCGGGAGCAGCTCCAGGCGGGCGTTGCGGACTGGACGATCGATCTGGCCGGCAACGCCCTGGACGAACTGAGTCAGGATGCTCTCGTCGAAGAACTCCTCGGCACCGACTCGGTAGCCGTCCCCGAGCGCCTCGGTTTGGGCACGCAGCCGCCGCAGCGGGTTGCCCTCTCGTCCGACGGCCACCGCGCGATCGATTATCGGCGCCGTGGGCAGGCGAAGGCCCAGCCGCCCCCAGTCGGTCCGCCACTGCTGGTCGCCGGCCCGAATGAGTGTCGGACGGGCGATCAGCTCGCCAGCCCGAGCCGCCAGCGCCCGATCGGCTTCCTGGGGAGACATCCCACCCAGGTCGACGCCCAGTGCGCTCACCCCTCGGAAGACCCGGCCAACATGCTCATACTGGTACCAGCCGATGGCGGCCAGCGGCGCAAACAGCCCGATCAGCAGCGCCGTCGCGATCACCCAGACCCAGGCCCGTTGGAACCAGAGTGCGCTCGGGCGAGGCGGCTCGTTCATTCCCGCTTGTTGCATGAGGTCACGTAGAAGCTAGAAATCTCTGCAGAGTGAAGCGAAATACTTTTGGTGACGTGCATGAGATCCTTCGCTTCGCTCAGGATGACAGTAAGGATTCAAGATGGCTTGCCGGACGTTTA
This sequence comes from Chloroflexota bacterium, assembly GCA_035637315.1. Taxonomy (GTDB): domain Bacteria; phylum Chloroflexota; class UBA6077; order UBA6077; family JACCZL01; genus DASPXK01. The sequence continues at coordinate 2,619 of DASPXK010000017.1, read as the reverse complement.
ACTTTAAACGACCGACCTCATCCGTGGTGTTTGGCCTCGCGTTCCAAATTCGCAACGCGCCAGCGTTTGGCTTGCCACCGAGTGTACGGCTCGCTGTAAACTCACGCGCTGCTCGTTCGGCTCCGGCCAGGTGCCGGCGCGGACGGCGAAACTCGCCGGGTAGGGAGACCCTGCTGCTCCACGCCCACCTCGCCGGCACCTGATGGCCAGTCGCTCCGGCCTGGCTCGCCGCCTGCGTTACCTGAGCGTGTTCTTCTTCACCACCGCGGCATTTCTCCCGGCCTCGGCTCGGCCCGGCCTGGCGCAGCAGTCACACTTCGAATCCGGCTGCGAGTCACCCGGCACGATCGCCCAGACCGCCTGGCGGCTCGAGGGCAACGACCAGGTCAATGCGATGCGCACGTCGGTTAACCGCACGCTGAAGCTGGACGAGGTGCGCTGGTCGGGCCTATCCGGCGACCTCTTCGGCTTCCGGGCGGGCGCGAATTACGCGCTCATCTTCGCCCGTGACAGCGCCACCATTGCGCCTGCCGCCCAGTTCTTCTACGAAGCGCCGTTCCTGACAAAGCCGGTCGAAGAGTTCCTCCAGCTTCAGTTCGACGGCCAGGGAGGCGACCCGTCGGACGGATTCTGGCTCTATCCGCCCGGCCCGGGCGCGCTGAGTGGAGTCGTTGGCGGCGATGGCCCAACAGCCATCAAGACGCTGGTGACCTCTGATGAGGAGCCCAGCGTCGTTCACATGGCGTACGTGGCTTTCAAGGCGGGCGCCGGGCCTCGCTGGCTGCTCGACCAGCAGGCCGGCAAACCCCGCGTCCAGCGTCTCAACGACGCGATGGGCTGGCTTTTCGGCCACCGGTTCGAGCCGCAGCTCGGACTGATCAAGCGCGGCCACACCACCGACTGGGGCGACGTCGAGGCGGGCAGCGGCCCGCTTTCCGGCCCGGCCGCGCCGGAGCCAAGGGAGTGGACTGCCTCGATCTACGATCAAGCCTGGACCTACCGGGCGCTGCTCGAGCTCGCCGAGATGAACCGCGCGGCCGATCGCCAAGACCTTGCCGATCTGCAGATGGCGCGGGCCACAATTATCAGACAGGCCGCGACCGACTGGCTCTGGCAGCCTGACCGCGGCGTCTATCGAACTCACATTCACATCCCGCCGGTCGAGCACGCTTTCGATGAAGACGAGATGATCAGCATCGCCAACGCGGTCGCCGTCTCCACCGGCCTGGCCAAGCCGGCCGACCACGGGGCGATCTTCAGAGCGCTCGAGAGGGCGCGCGTCGCGGCTGGCGCCGCCAAGCCGGGCGTCTCGCTCTATCCGCCCTACCCGGCCGGCTACTTCGATTATCCGCAGATGGTTCCAGGCCGCTACCAGAACGGCGCCGTCTGGGACTGGTGGGGCGGGATGCAGATCAGCGCCGAGTTTTGGAATGGCTACTCTACCCTGGCGCGAGCCCATCTCGACCTCGTGGCAAGCGACTGGGCCCGCACGCCGGGCCAGGTGACAGAGTGGCAAGAGCCGAGGAGCCGAAGGAACGGCGGCTCGCCTGCTTACGCCGGGGCGGCCGCGACGATGGCTGAAGCGATCCTAGCCGGACTGTTCGGGGTCGAGCTTTCGCCCGGCGGCTTCGCCGCGGCGCCTCGACTGGGCCAGCAAAGCGGCGGCATCCATGCCTATCACCCTCCCAGCGACTGCTGGCTGGACTACTGGCACACCTACGCCGGGGATCGAATCGCGCTCGAGTGGGACACCAACCACACGCTCCCCGGGCGTGTCCGAGTCCTCATACCGGATCAGGCCGGCCTCCTGGGGGGCCTGCTCGACCAACAGCCGGCCCCGCTCAAGATCGAGTTGATTGGCGACGACACCTACGCCGTGCTGGCGGCGCCGGCTCCTCCTGGTCGGCATCGGCTCGAGCTTCAACTGGCGTCAGCGCCCGAGTCGTGACCTGGAAGCATGGCGGCGGCACGCGTGTCGTCTGACAGGACGACCCGGGCGGCCCTGGTAGGAGCCGGGACAGCCTACGCGGCTGGCCTGCTCGCCTACGCCATCGCGCGCCCCAGGGCTGGCGACGTGGCCGGTCTGGTCGAATTGGTGGACGACTTCGCGCCGTGGTGGTTCGCGCCCGCGCCGGTCCTCGTCCTGGGTGGGCTTGGACTACGTTCCAGGCTGCTGACCCTGGCTGGACTTGCCTCGGCCGCGACGTTCGTGGCGAACTGGGGTCACCTGTTCGCCCGGTGGCGGCAGGACACCCAGCCAGTCTATTCGAACCTGAAGATCATGTCGTTCAACATGCTCGGCGTCAACCGGCGGCACGCCGATCTGGCTGCCGCTGTGGCGGCAGAGGCCCCAGACGTGGTGGCCTCTCAGGAGCTAACGGCCGACGCGGCCCAGTCACTCATCAAATCGCTGGGCCGGGAGTACCCGTACCGCGCGCTTCGGCCAGCACCCAGGGCTTCCGGCAGCGGTGTGTTCAGCCGCTACCCGCTGAAGGATTGTGAGGCGTTCCGGCTATCGGAGGGCGGCCACTGGAGCCAGCGAATGGTGGTAGAGACGCCCCGCGGGCCCGTGACCCTCTTCAACGTGCATCTGCCGATCCCCAAGCTCATCTGGTCTCG
>DASPXK010000016.1:0-12547 GCA_035637315.1 Chloroflexota bacterium | reverse complement strand
GGCGCCGCGGACGTCCACTCCGCCGACCGCGCCGCCCTCGCACAGCACGACGGTGCAACCCGTCACGCCGACCTCGTCGGTGTCGTGCCCGACCATGATCCCGGGCACGTCGCAGATCGAGCCCATGCCCTCAACTACACCCTGACCGCGAGCGCGCGCCCCGCGAAGCCTAGAATACCATGGCCTTCGCGACGCCTAATCAATCGATCAGAGGCTGCTATGAGCGCGGGGCGGCATCAGAATTGGCCGGACGAGGCGCCGGTCTTCTTCACCTGGCTCGAGGAGGGGCGGCTTGCCGGCTGTGCCTATCCGCGGACGGAGGCGGAATGGGCCGAGCTGGGGAGTCAGGGAGTGTCCCTGCTGATCAACCTGCACGAGCGCGCACACGCGCCAGACCGTTTGGCGCGCCATAACCTTGCCGAGCTGCATCTCCCCGTGCCCGACCTGACTCCTCCAACGGGGGACCAATTGGAAGAGGGTGTGGCCGCCATCGAGCGCGCCGTCTTCGCCGGTCAATGCGTAGCCGTGCATTGCGGGGCTGGCCTGGGGCGCACCGGCACGCTCCTCGCCTGCTACCTGGTCCGTTGCGGACTGACAGCCGAAGAGGCCGTCGCTCGGACCCGCGCCGCGCGGCCCGGCTCGATTCAAACCGCCGAGCAGGCCGCCGCCGTGGAAGCCTACGCCCGGCGCCTCCGCGGAAGCCTCCAATAAGGGGTCCTTCCGCACCGAGGGTAACTCAAGAGCGCCCGCCGGGCGTAGGGGCGCACGGCTTGCGCCCTTCTGGCGGCACGGGACGCTCCCAGGATGCAGGGTGGCTCCTATACGGGGAAGCTAAACGCCAGCATCAACGCCGTATAGGCGGCCACGGCGGACAGGGCCAGCCAGTCAAGTGGCTTCAGTTCGAGCTGCGCCAGGCGAGTCTGCCCGCGGCCGCCGACGTGGCAGCGGGCCTCCATGGCCATGATCAGGCCAGGGCGTGGCGCTGGCGGGGCGGGGTGCCGGGCTGCACGGCGACGGTGGCGGTGCCGGTCAACGTCCCGCTGCCAAACTGACCGCGGCCGGCCCTCCGCCGGCCGAGCCGGTTTCTGATGGCTAGAGACAGGTTAGATCCTGCGGAAGCCACCCGCAACTGGAAACGTGACATCATGTACTGGTCAAACGTATGATTCAAACGATCGTTTGAGTAGTTGAGGATGGCGGTGCCGACTGACCCGACCCGGAAGCGCATCCTCGACGCCGCGGAGCCCGCGTTCGCCGAGCACGGCTTCGCCGGGACGTCCCTACGTGCGCTCACCCGCCAGGCGAGGGTGAACCTAGCGGCGATCCACTATCACTTCGGCTCGAAGGAAGCGTTACTCCGGGCTGTCCTCGATCGGATCGTCGCTCCGGTGAATCGCGAACGGCTGGCTGGGCTGGATCGCCTCGAAGCTGAGGCGGGCGACCGGGCGCTGACGGTGGAGGAGATCCTGGCGGCGTTCCTGCGGCCGGCCCTCGACCTTATCCGCGACCTCGGGGAGCGCGGACGGATCCTCGCCCGCTTCCTGGGTCGATCCGCCACCGAGCCGACCGAGCTGGTGCAGGCGATCGTGCACGAGCAGTTCGGAGAGGTGGGGATCCGCTATCTGGCGGCGCTCGAACGGGCGCTGCCGACCGTGCCGCCCGGCGAGCTGTTCTGGCGGTTCAAGTGCGTCATCGGCGTGCTGACGTTCCTGCTCGCCGACCCCACCCATCTGACCTCGCCGCTGGGTGCGGAGAGGTCGCAGGATAGCGACGTGGAGCTGCGACGGCTAGTGGCGTTCCTGGCCCCCGGCGTCGGAGCACCGGCCACGTTCTGTCCACAGTCCTGATTGTGTACGGCCGCAACATCGAGGACGTGCACCATGGCCGTCGCCCGCCACGCGACGATCGAGTCCGGCCATCCGAGGCCGGCCTGGCTCAGCGGGGAGCTATATCAGTTCCGCGATCGGTACCTCGAGATCGGAGGCAACCTGGTCCACTACGTGGACGAGGGCGCCGGTTCGCCACTACTGCTGCTCACCGCCGGCCCGACCTGGTCGTTCCTGTTTCGGAACGTCATTCGCGAGGTGCGCGGGCAGTTTCGCTGCATCGCCCTCGACGCGCCCGGCCAGGGTCTCTCTGAGGCAGCCCCCGACTTCCCCTTCACCATCGCCGCCACGTCGGAGGTCGTCGAGCTGTTCGTCGAGGCACTGGAGGTGCGCGACCTGACCCTGCTGGCGCATGACCTGGGCGGACCGATCGGGCTGAGCATGGCCGCCCGCCGGGCGGACCTCATCCGGGCGCTGGTGATCACCGACACGTTCTGCTTCCCGATCGGGGACCTCCCGCGGCCGGCGCGGATGCTCCGCTTCGTCAGCGGCCCGATCTTCGGCTCCCTGAACGCCAACTTCAACTACTTGCCCACGTCATGGCACGGTGCGGCGCGAGACGCCGCAGGCCGACGCCGGCCGAGCGGGCAGCCTACCTGAACTCGTTCCCCACGCCGCAGTCGCGGCGCAACGCGATGCGGCTGTTCGGCGACGCGCCACGAATCGACGACGCGATGCGTCGGGTCGAGCGAGCGCTGCTGACCGATCTCAATCACCTGCCGGTCCTGCTGGTGTACGGCGAGCACGACCCCACGCGGAAGGAGGGATTCCAAGCTCGGTGGGAACGGATCTTTCCGCAGGCTCGATCGGTAGTGATCGCCGGTGCCGGCCATTTCCCGCACGAGGACGCGCCCGACGAGGTGGCAGCGGCCGTTCGCGACTGGTTGCGCTCCATAGAGCGGCACGAGTGAGCGGTCTGCCAGTCCTGCGTCGCGCGGCGCCCGGCTAGACCCAGCCGAGCCCCGGCACGGCCGCAGCGAGGTCGTCCAGCGAGAGGCCGGGTCGGCGCGGCTTCAGGACGGCGAACCAATCGTCGCCCTCGACCAGCCGGAGCGGCGTGTCGCCCAGCGGGATCAGGATGCCGCCCGGACCAGTCTGCGGGCCAACACCCAGGACGCGCTGGTAGCTCGCCGCGGCGGCCGCGGGCTCGGGTACGCCTACACAGATCTCCACGAATCGAATCGGGCTTTCCGGCGCGATGCGGCCCTGACCGGGACCCGGCGCGACGAACTCGCAGAGGAAGCTGGGCAGTCCGGGCAAGAGGCCGGGCAGGCCCCCGGCGAGCGAGTTGCGCCAGCGCGGCGGACGGGCGGCCGGCGCATCCTCACTCGGGGTGAGGGCGCCCTCGCGCGGCTCGGTCATCGCCAGGCCGGCCGCCCGCAGCTGCGATACCGCGGCGTCGAGGCGGCCCGGATCGAACGCCACCGCGTGCAGCCCGAACCGTCGGCTAGTCCAGTCCGACCAGGTGGCTAGCGCTGGCCAGCCCTCGAACACCTCGCGGGCGTTCATCTCCAAGTTGATCGGGCCGATCGAGAAGCAGCAGCTTCGGTGCCCGCGGATGCGGCCGTCCCACACCACGGGGCAGCCGGCCTCCAGCCAGACCCTTCGCGCCGCGTCGAACTCCTCCACCACCGCCACCAGGTGGTCGATCCACCGGATCACTTTAGGTGACTGTGGAACGAAACGGGAGGCAGAGCGCATGGTGGACTCGGCTAATCATTACCCAATCCTCGTCATGGGAAAACTCACGATCCCTTGTATAGGTCAGCTCTACCAGACGAAACAGGAGCGTCCATCGTAGCCCACTTGGCATGCCTTGCCCTACACCGGGAACTTGAACAACAACATGAACGCGGTATAGGCGGCCACGACGGACAGGGCCAGCCAGTCGCGCGGCTTGAATTCGAGCTGGGCCAGGCGGGTCCGCCCGCGGCCGCCAACGTAGCAGCGGGCCTCCATCGCCATGATCAAGTCTTCGGCGCGCCGAAATGTCCCGACGAACAGCGGCACGACGATCGGGACGAGCTGGCGTGTCTGTTGGATGAAGCGCAGCCGGCCGCGTCGGCCGAAGTCGGCCCCGCGCGAGGCCTGCGCCTTCATGATCCGCTCGAGCTCCTCGGCCAGGGTCGGCACGAATCGGAGCGCGATCGCCAGGACCATCGCCAGCTCGTGGCCAGGTACGCGGAGCGGCCGCAAGGGCGCCAGCAACAGCTCGACGCCGTGCGTCAGGCCGGTCGTCGTAGTCGTGAAGGTCAACACGCTCGTGACCATCAGCAAGCAGAACAGCCGCGCTATCGAGACGATCGACAGGCGCAGGCTGGAGACCGTGAGCGTGAAATTGACCGGCAGCGGGCCGAGCGGCGCCTCCCAGCGCCAGATGATGGGGCTACCGGTCGGGTCGTAATTCCCGGCGAACAGGAGCTGGAACACGAAGAACAGCGCCAGGACCGGCAGCACCGGGCGAATGCCGCGCACCACGTAGCCAAGCGGCAGCCCGGAGCAGACGATCAGTCCGAGGACCGTGGCCACCAGCACAAAGTTGCCAAAGTAGCTGGTGACCGAGGTGATCGCCCAGATGAGCAGGCCCAGCGCCAACAGTTTGGCGCGCGGGTCCATGCGATGGGTCACCGAACTGCCGGGCAAGTACTGCCCGAGGGTCACGTCTCTCAGGAATTCAAAATCGTCCATACCGCCGCTTCGGCCTGGTCCAGCGTGATCACATCGGTCGGGGCCGCCAGTCCGCGCTCGCGCAGCAGCCCCATCAAGCGGGTCACCTGCGGCACGCCGAGTCCCAGCTCGCGCAGCCGCTCGGCCCGCCAAAATACCTCTTGGACACTCCCGCTGAGCGCCGTGCGGCCGCCGGCGATGACCCAGACCCGTTCGGCCAGCTCCGCAACCTCCTCCATGTTGTGCGACACGAACACCACGCCGATGCCCCGCTCGTCGCGAAGGCGCAGGACCGTCCCGAGCAGCTCCAGCCGACCCTGGGGATCCAGGCTGGCGGTCGGCTCGTCCAGGACCAACACTTGAGGCTCCAGAGCCAGCACGCCGGCGATGGCCACGCGTCGCATCTCGCCGCCGCTCAGGCCAAACGTGTAGCGGTCCTTGAACGCCTCGAACCCGAGCCCGACCGCTTCCATCGCCTCACGCACCCGCCGCCGCACTTCGGCTCGGTCGCAGCCCAGCTTGCGCGGCCCGAACGCCACATCGTCGCCCACTGTCGGCTCGAAAAGCTGCTGCTCCGGGAACTGGAACACCAGGCCCACCAGGCGGCGGACCTGCCGAATGTCGAGGCCAGGGTCGGCGAGGTCCAGCCCGGCCACACGGACTGTCCCGCGCTGCGGGCGCAGCAGCCCATTTAAGTGCTGGACCAGAGTCGACTTGCCGGACCCGGTGTGGCCGATGATGGCGGCGATCTCGCGCGGCGCGAGGTCGAAGTCAGCCCCCGTAAGCGCCTGAGCCTCGAGCGGCGTGCCGCGCAAGTACGTGTGCCAGAGATCGCGGACCTCGATGATGCCAGCCATCAGCAGTCAGCCATCAGCAGTCAGCATTTGGAGCGTCCGCTGGCCGCTGACGACTGACTGCTGAGCGCTCGACGATCGCCTCGGCGGCCTCCTCGACGTCGAGCAGGATGCTGGGGAAGTCGGGTCGGCGGCGGGAGATGCGCTTGGCCAGGGCGGCTACCTGGGGCACGTCCAGCCGCAGCTCGCGCAGTAGCTCGGCCTCGCGGAAGACCTCGCGCGGGCTTCCTTCTAGCACGATCTGGCCGCCACTCAACACCACGATCCGCTCGGCCTCGACCGCCTCCTCCATGAAATGCGTGATCTGGACGACGGTCGTGCCCTCCGAGTGCAAGCGTCGCACCGCGGCCCGCACCTCGGCCCGCCCAAGCGGGTCCAAGAGAGCCGTCGACTCGTCCAGGACCAGGACGCGAGGTCGCATCGCCAGCACGCCCGCGATGGCGACGCGCTGTTTCTGACCACCCGAGAGGAGGTGAGGGGGGCGCAACCGTAGGTGACTCAGCTCGACCCTGTCGAGCGACTCATCTACCCGCCGTCTGATCTCGTCCGACGGCAGGCCAAGATTCTCGGGCCCGAACGCCACGTCCTCCTCGACGACGGTCGCGACCAGTTGATTGTCGGGGTTCTGAAAGACCATCCCGACGGTCTGACGAACGTCGCGCCGGCGGGCCGGATCGCGCGTGTCCATGCCGGCCACGAGCACCCGCCCGCTGCCGGGCAGCAGCAGGCCATTCAGATGCTTGGCCAGCGTCGATTTGCCGGACCCATTCTGGCCGACGATCGCCAGCCGCTCGCCCGCTCCAATCGCCAGCGAGATCCCGTCGAGGGCCCGGATGGGCTCTGCGCCGCGGCCGCGGTACTCGAAACGCACGTCTTCGACGACGATCAGCGGCTCGCCCACCCAGCCCCGCCCGCCGCCATCTGGATACCACTCCTGGCGGCGTCGGCAGAGTCTAACACGCCGTTCTCCAGCACATGTTGCATCCAACGACCGGCGCCGCGTACTGTAGGAGCACGGCATGCCGTGCCCGCGCGGGCCCAGCCGGCCGGCGTCTGGAGGGAACAGGTGATCGATCTAAGCGAGTATGGCGAGGCCGTCAACGCGGCGGTGGCCGAAGGCAGTCCGTGCATGGTCGCCACCGCGAGCGCGCAGGGGGCGCCGGACCTGGGCTTCAAGGGCAGCGTCATGGTTTTCGACAAGGAGCACCTGGCGTGGTGGGAACGGACCCGCAAGGGCACCCTGGACAACCTGCGAGAGAACCCACAGGTCGCCGTCCTCTACCGCAATCGCGAGCGTAACAACCTGCACCTGCGGTTCCATGGCCAGGCGACGCTGCACGAGTCCGACGATGTGCGCGAGCAGATCATGGCCCGTACGATCGAGCAGGAGCTGAACAGCGACCCCGAGCGGAAGGGAATCGGCGTCCTGGTGCGCGTCGATCGGGTCGTCCGCCCGGGCCGGGAGGTCCTTCAGACGCGATAGCAGAACGAGCGTTCAGCTATCAGCTGTCAGCGTTGACGCCCGCCGATTGCTGATAGCTGATGGGTGACAGCTCGTTAGAGCTCGATCCGCAGGATCCTACTCCGATCGCCTGGACTGATCCGCTGGCTGGCCGAGCGCTCGAGGAACGCCTTGAGGTCGTCGTCCACCAGCTCACCCCACTGGAAGTCGCGGTTCGAGGCCACCACCCAGAGGGTGCGGCCACGGTTAGGTAGAGCGACCAGGCGCTGGAACTCCGACACGCTTCGGATCAACACCGCCCCGGTGTGGACGTCCCGACGCAAATCGTCCGTTCGTAGGGAATACTTCTGGTACTGGCGGCTGCTAACCCAGAAGTCTAGCTGGCCCAGGTACCAGCCGGTCACAGTCGGCAGGTCGGACATGACCAGATCCTCGGGGCCAGGATTCAGGGCGCGAAACTCGCGCAGCCAGGCGCCCTGGCGCGGTGACAGCGCACCACGTTCCAAGGCTCGCCCGAGATCCTGGTGAACGACGAGCACCAGGGCGAAGACGAGCCCGGCCAGGAGCGCGGGCGGTGCGAATGGGTGCGTCAAGCGCCGCGTCGCCCATTTCGCCAGGCTGCCTACGCCGAGCGCCGCCAGCCCCAGCAGCGCCACCATCAGGGTCAGTCCGTAGCGCTCCTGCGGGCCGCCCGGAATGATGGTTACGGCGTGGGCGAGAGGCGGCAGCAGCGCGAGCCAGAGCATGAGCGCCTCGCCCTGGTGCCAGGCCAGCGCGAATGGAAGGCCCGCCAGCGCGGCAGCCAGGACCAGTCCCCGCCCGTTGGCCAGCATCGCCAGATAGAAGCCGAGTGGGGCGCCATCCAGATGCGGGCTGAAATACTCCCCCACCTCACCGTACGGTCCGGCCAGGGTATCGGCCCGAAGACGGGTGACCAACACCCAGAGCACGGCCGCCGCGCCCAGCGCCAGCCCGAGCGCCGCCAGAGGCGCCAGCCAGGCACGCTTGTCGGCGCGGCGACACCACAGCCGGCGGACCACCTGAGCGCCGAGCGGCACCAGCAAGAAGATGCCCAGCTCGTGCGCGAAAAGGGTCAGGCCAACGAGCGCGCCGGCCAGGAGCTGGTCGCGGGCGCGGCCGCTCTGATGGGCCAGCAAGATGAAAAGGAGGGCCGTGGCGTAGACGGTGACGTAGAGCGCAAAGAGCCAGGCCTCCCGCGACCAGGCCACCAGCGGGGGGTAGCCCGCCACAAACAGGGCCCCGAAAAGCCCAGCGGGCCGACCCGCCAACGATCGCCCGAGAGCGTACATAACCGGCACCAGGGCCGTGCCGGCCAGCGCGCTGGGCAGGCGGGCCGCGAAATCCGTCAGCCCGAGCAGCGCCAGCGACGGCGCAACGAGATAGGAGGCCAGCAGACCGCGGGTGTAGGGCCAGCCCGACGGGAGGACCGGCACGCCGTGCTCGAGGATGCCCCGCCCGGCGAGCGCCAGACGAGCCTCGTCAACTGACAGCGTGCCGTCCCAGCCGTGAAGCCCGGTCAGCCGCAGCCAGAGCGCAAGGGCACTCGTGGCGACAAGCAGGCCGGCGACGGCGGCAGTCGCGACGGCCGGATGTCGGGCGTCGGGCTTCACTGTCATCCTGACAATAAGAGGCTCAGGATGACAATAAGAGGCTCAGGATGACAATAAGAGGCTCAGGATGACGATGAGAGGGTCAGGATGACAATAAGAGGCTCAGGATGACGATGAGAGGGTCAGGATGACAATTGGAGGATCTACGAGCTCGCTTTGCGGAGCAGCCAGGTGTGAGTCTTGGCCCGCAACTGCGCCAGACTGAACGGCTTTACGATGTAATCGTTGGCACCGGCCTCGAAGGCGTGGATCACGTCCTCCGGGCGGCGCGAGGCAGTCAACATGATGATCGGCAGCTCGTGCCCGGCCTGGCGCTCGCGCAGCGCCCGACAGGTCTCGAAGCCGTCCTTCCTGGGCATAGTCACGTCCAGCAGGACGAGGTCGGGCCGCTCGGTCTCGACCTTCTCGAGCGCCTCCTCACCATCCAGAGCCCCCACGAGCTGAACATCCTGCCCCAGCGCCTCGGCCACCAGGACGCCGAGCATCTCGTCGTCGTCGGCCAGGAGCACCTTGGGGCTCGGCGAGCCCGGCTCGGCGCCCAGCTCTTCGGCGGCGCGAAGCTGCTCGTACAGCAGCACGTTCTCGATCGCCACCGCGCACTGGGAGGCCAGCGTCTCGCCGAGGTGCTGATCACCCGACGTAAAGGGGCCACCGTGCTTGTTGAGCACCTCGAGGACGCCAATGACCTGACCATCCCGCGCTCGCAGCGGCGCGCACAGGATGCTGCGAGTCTTGTAGCCCGTCTGGCGGTCAACGTCCGCGTTGAAGCGCGGGTCGGCGTACGGGTCGGCAACGCTGACCGACTGGCCGGTGGTCAGGCTGTGGCCGGCGATACCCAGGTGTGAGGGAAACCGAATGATCTGGTCGCGGACCCCCAGAGCGACTCGCGCCCACAGCTCGTTGCTCTGCCTGTCGCACAGGAAAATCGACGAGCGTTCGGCCCGCATGACGGCGGCCGCCTCGCGCGCGATGAACTCGAGTAGCGCGTCGAACGTTCGCTCGTCGTTGAGCGCTTTGGAGAACCGCACCAGGTCGTCGTACTGAGCGAGCCGACTGGCCTGCTCAGACTGCCCTGGTTCGTCCTGACTGTCCACAGCCTCTCACCCTCAGCTACCGCTGAGCGCGCCCCGATTGTCCATGCTACCACAGGTTGGTGTGTCAACAACACTACATTCTGCACACAGAATGCGACGCGCCCCGGACATCTGCACCCTCCCGCTCGGGCGGCCCTATACTACCGGCATGCGCTCCGTGTGACTCTTCGGGCGGCTGGTGGCGCGTCGCCCCGCCTTCGCCGTCCGCCTCGGATATGTTGTCGGTGAGCTCCCGCCCGACTGTCCGATCGACAAAGCCCGGCTAGGGGGTTCGATGGAACACTCGTTTAAGATCGCGCGCATTCACGGCATCACAGTCGGAGTGCACTACACCTGGCTTGTCGCGTTCGGCTTGGTGTCGTGGTCTCTGGCCGTGGGCTACTTTCCAGAGAACTACCCAGGCTGGGGCCGAACTCTGTACTGGACGGTCGGCATCGTCGCAGCGCTGCTGTTGTTCGTCTCGGTCCTAGCCCATGAGTTGACCCACTCGTTCGTTGCCCAGGCACGCGGACACGGTGTCCACAGCATCACGCTTTTCATTTTTGGCGGCGTGTCCAATCTCAGGGGCGAATCGGAAAACGCCAGGGATGAGCTCCTGATCGCGGTCGTCGGGCCGCTCTCGAGCGTCGTGCTGGCGGGCCTGTTCTGGCTCGCGCTTCAGTGGGTTCCTGACGCGCGCAGCCCCGTCGGCGCGTCGGTCGCCTATTTGTCGATGGTCAATCTGATCCTGGCCGTCTTCAACATCTTGCCGGGCTTCCCGCTGGATGGCGGGCGCGTGCTGCGGGCGATCATCTGGGGGGTGACCGGCAGCGTCGGGAGGGCGACGCGCATCGCTTCGACGGTCGGCCAGGGTCTGGGCCTACTGTTCATCGCGTACGGCTTCATTCAGATCCTGGACGGCAACGTCCTTGGTGGAGTGTGGATCGGCTTCATCGGCTGGTTTTTGAACAGCGCAGCCGACGCGATCCGGCGCCAGGTGGCTGTCCAGGTGAGGTTCCGCGGCGTCCGCGTCAGCGATGTGATGAATCGGGAGCCTCCACTGGTGAGTCCGGGACTGAGCGTCCGGGAGCTGGTCGACGAGTACGTCCTTCGGCGTGGTCTGCGGGCGCTGCCGGTCTCTCAAGAGGGCCGAGTCGTCGGACTGGTCACGCTGACGGACGTCAACCGCCTGCCTCAGGATGAGTGGGGTCACAATTCAGTCGGCTCGATCATGACGGTCCGCCCGCTCCGCGTCACAGGCCCCCGCGAGGAGGCCGGCCAGGCGTTGAGAGTGCTGGTGGAGCAGGACGTAAATCAGCTCCTGGTCATCGAGAACGGCACGGTCGTGGGGATGTTGAGCCGCGGCGACGTGATGCGCTTCCTGCAGCTTCGCGAGGAGCTCGGGCTCGACGGGCGCCCGCGGCAGGCGTAGTCGCGCTCGATCTCGCCGCGGCGCGCCCGCTCGTACTCTCGCTCGCGCGAGACGGAGAGGACCCGCTAGGCGGCCAGCGGCAAGGCGGTCAGGACGGGTCGGCGATTGGAGAAGCGGTCGGCGGATGCGCGCGCGAGGTGGAAGTAGCGCCGCGCCCGCCTCTGGGCCTCGGCGCGCTCAGCTGGGCTGAACTCGGCCTCGGCGAGCTTGAACGACTCGACCTTGCCACGGATGCACGCGGGGTAGCAGACGTAGAAGTCGAGCAGTTGGCGTAGCTCGCGGTCACCGGAGCTGGCTACGTATTGGTCGACGAACGCCGCGCCCAGGTCCGGGCGATCGTTGTACTCCAGGTCCATGGCCAGGAAGGCAACCTCCGCGGCCACGTCACCGCAGCGGAAGCGGTCGTTGAACTCGATGCATTCGAAGATCGCGATCGGCTCCGTCATACAAACGCTGGCGGCATGCAGGTCACCGTGCCCGTCCCGCACACGATCCTCAGCCACGCGCCGCTCGAACAGCCGCCGGTTCACTTCCAGGAACCGCAGCGTCGCACCACGGGCCGAATTCCAGCAGGCCACGATATTGTTAACCGGACTGGCCGGGCTGCTGGCGGGGGCGATCTCCATGGCGCTCGGGGAATGGCTCTCGGTCCAGAGCTCGCGTGAGCTTTACCAAGCGCCAGCTGGAGATCGTTCAGAGCTGGAGGAGATCCCGGAAGAGGAGCAGGAGGAGCTGGCGCTCATCTACCAGGCCAAGGGGCTGGCGCCGGTCGAGGCGCGCCAGCTCGCGGCGGGAGTGATCTCCGAGCCTGCGACGGCGCTCGACACGCTGGCCCGCAAGGAGCTGCGGATCGACCCGGAAGGGCTGGGTGGCTTGGCCTGGGTGGCAGCCGCGACCTCGTTCTTGCCGTTCGCCGGGGGAGCCCTCGTGCCCGTCCTGCCCCATCTGGTGATGGACGGAGTCAGCGCGGTGGTCGCCAGCGGGCTGCTGAGCGCGGTCGGGCTGGTCGGGATCGGCCTCGGCGCTCCACGGCGGACGACCCAGCTCCGGTTGCCGCTACTCCAGATTCGCCAGGCGGACCTCCCAGCCGCCTTTCGCACCCCGGCCCAGCCTCGGCAGGTACTGAGAGTGGAAGGCGGCCACCAGCAGAACAACTTCGACCAGGTTGTAGAGGAAGTGCAGGTCGGCCCGGGGAATGGGCAGCCCACCCAGAATCGCACCGCCCTGCGCCAGGAGTCCTGGCGTGCCAACCTGACCCGTCGTGAGGAAGACGCTCATGAGATACGCATGCTCGAGCTCGTGATAGGCCGAGAAGATCACCATCGCCCAGAGCCAGGCGTTCTTCTGGAAGCGGTACAGGAGCAGCGCCGAGGCGATCAGCACCCAGGAGTTGAACACGAAGTGGACCCACTCGACGTCGAGGACGCTGATGAAGCCGCGGGCGTCTAGCCCCTGCAACCTCAGCGCGTGGATCTGCCACATCTGGATGATGTGTTCCACGAAGTGGCCGCCCTGGAAGATCAGCAGCGCGGAGAAGAGCGC
>DASPXK010000015.1:0-13999 GCA_035637315.1 Chloroflexota bacterium | reverse complement strand
AGCGGTGGCGCAACGGCCCTGGCGCTCATGTTCCTCGGGCGGATTGCGCACGAGCTGGGCGACCAGCCACGAGCCGCCGGGCTGCTCGACGACAGCGCAGCCATGGCACGCCGAACGGGTTACCCCCGCGCGCTGGGTCCGGCGCTGTACCTGCTGGGGCGGGTGATGCGAGCGCAGGGAGCCGACCAGCGCGCGACCGAGCTGTATCGAGAGAGCCTGGCCATCCGGCGCGAGCAGGGGGACCGGCGGGGGATCGCCGAATGCCTCGAAGGGCTGGCCGTGAGCGCGGCGGCGGACAGGCCGGACGTTGCGACGCGACTGGTTGGCTCCGCTCAGGCCCTGCGCGCGGCGATCGGCGCGCCGCCTGCTCCCCGCGCGCGCTCTGAGCAGGAGCAGCTCCTGGCCGCGCTGCGCGAACGCCTCGGCTCGCGGCTGGACGACCTGCGGGCCGAGGGCGCGGCGCTGCCGCTCGACGGTGCTGTCCAGTATGCGCTCGAGACCGTGGACCCAGGGGTCGCGGCTCCGGGCCCCGGGACAGTCGACACGGGGCTCGCCGAGTCCCTGGCCCCTGGCATCCTGTCGCCGCGCGAGCGAGAGGTAGCAGGGCTGGTGGCGCGGGGATTGAGCAACCGCGAGATCGCGGCCGAGCTGGTCGTGATCGAGGGCAGCGCCGCCAACTACGTCCAGCGCATCCTGACCAAGCTCGGCTTCCGCTCGCGCGCCCAGATCGCCGTCTGGGCCGCCGAGCACGGGCGCTGCGAAGCTCCGAGAACGGCGACGCTCCCGGGCTTTAGCAGCCGCGCCAGGTCGAGCTGGGCTCCAGCGGCCGGGCTGATGCTCGGCACGGAGTTAGTCTTCGTCGGCGCTCCCATCGGGCAGGTAGACGATCTTGCCCATCGACTCCCGCTCCTCCATCATGGTCTGGCCGCGGGCCACCTCGCTGAGCGGGAGCACTGTTCGCACCACGGGGCGGATCCTGCCCATCTCGACGAAGCTCAACGCCTCGAGCAGTTCGGCCTTCGTGCCCAGGTGTGAACCGAGCAGATTGAGCTGCTTGTTCCAGAGGAACCGAAGATCGGTCTTGCCCTCGAAGCCTGACGTCGCGCCGCAAACCACCAGGCTGGCGTGCCATCTCATACAGCGGATGCTGGTCTCCCAGGTTGCCTGGCCAGTGTGCTCGAAGACCACGTCGACGCCCCGCTTGCCGGTGATCTCCATAACCTGCGCCGCGAAATCTTGCGACTGGCGATTGATGACGTGTTCGGCGCCCAGCTCCTTGCAGATCGGCACCTTTGCTTCGTCGCCGACGACGGCGATCGGGACGGCGCCAAATACCCGTGCGACCTGGATTGCCATCGTGCCGAGTCCGCCGGCCGCGCCCCATATGAGGACGAACTGGCCGGGGCGCACCTTTGCGCGCGTGGAGAGCATGCGCCAGACGGTTTCCAGGACGAGCGGCAGCGAGGCGGCCTCCCCATACGTCAGGTTGGTTGGTTTCGGAACGACGTTGTAGCCCGGCAGGCGGACGAACTCCGCGTGACCGCCGTCGTTTGGACCGGTCTGGAAGCCCCAGATCCGGAACTCGCGACACAGGACCTCCTGTCCCGCGGCGCAGGCCTGGCAGTTGCGGCAGCCGAGGCCAGGGTGCACGAGTACCGCGTCGCCGACGCTCACCCCGCTTACCTCGCTGCCCACCTCGACGACGTCGCCGGCCACATCGGAGCCCGAGACGTGGGGCAGGACGACCTTCATGCCCGGCAGTCCCCGTCGCGCCCAGATGTCGTTGAAGTTGGCTGCGGCGGCCCGCACCTTGACGACTACGTCGTTCGGCCCGGCCGTCGGCTCTGGGAGATCCGTATAGCGGAGGACTTCGGGACCACCGTGTGCCCCGAAAAGCACAGCCTTCATCGTGAGTCAAAACCCCGACTCGCGGGCCTCCTCGCTGCGGCGGCGCCGGGCGCTGGCCAGAGAGCTAGAGCTTCTCGCCCTCAGCCCAGCTCGGTTCGGTCGGAAAGCTTACCCATCTCCTGCCACAAGAGCGGGACACGGCGCGCTGACGTAGGCTCTGGCCTCCGGGGCCGCCTGATTACCCCCTGCCAGCCGCCGCCGTCACCTTCCACTGGTCCGACCAGCCGGGCTTCTTGTCCAGGCCGTACAGCTCGCGCGCGTTCTCGCCCAGGATCCGCCGCTTGGCCTGATCGCTCAGGAAGGGCAGGTCGTAGATCGTGCTCGGCAGGTTGAAGTCCCAGTGGGGGAAGTCGGAGGCGAACAGCAGTTGGGTCTCCGCGTTGATCATCTTCATCGTCATCTGGAGCGCTTCGAGGTTCCCGTTCTCCATGGGCTGGGTCGTGTAGTAGAACTCGCGCATGTACTCGCTCGGCTTCCTCTTCAGGAGCGGCGCCTCGGACGTTCGCATCATGTACTCGTTGTCCAGCCGCTGCATCAGGAAGGGGGCCCAGGCCAGGCCGTTCTCGATCCAGACGATCTTCAGCCCGGGGAAGCGCTCCGGGATGCCGTTGATGACCAGGTTGGTCAGGTGCACGAAGTTGTAGAGGACGAACCCGAGCGCGTGGACCGAGATGAACTTGTTCATACCCTCGAGGATCCGTTCCGGCGTATGGAAGACGGCGTGGAAGCCGAGCGGCAGCCGCCGCTCCTCGAGGGCGCGATAGACGGGCACGTAGTCGTTGTGGTGGACCGGGCGGTGGCGGGCGCTGGTGACCATGAAGCCGACCACGCCGGGCTTCTCCGAGAAGTACTCGACGGCCCGTAAGCTTGCCTCGGGATCGTTGAAGGGCAGATAGACCATCGTCTTGATGCGCGGATCGTGTGGCAGGATCTCCTCGGTCAGCCAGCGCGAGTAGGCCCAGCTGATGGCGACCTCCATCCGCGGGTCCGGGTGCATCCCCAGCTCGAGCATCGGGGTTGGGAAGACCACCTGGTAGTCGATCCCGATGCTCTCCATCTCGCGGCGGATCAACTGGACGTCTCGCGGAGCGCTCGGCTCGGTCTCCTCGAGGCGACGCCGGGCATAGCGAACAACGCGCCCGGCTACGCTCTGGTTGCCGGGGTTGGTGTACATCAGGGTGGTGGGGTTGCCGTGGCGGCCGGGGCCCTGGCCGCGATGCCTGATGATCGGGTCCTCGATGTACTTGACGATGTCGGGCCAGGATTCGGACTCGTAGTGGTGGGCATCGGCGTCGACGATTAGCAGGTCCTGGTAATTCCGCTCACGCGCCTGTCGTGCGGCGTGCTCCAGGTGCTTGCGGGTGTCGTAGCCGGCCCGCTCGCCGGTATTGATCGTCCGAGCCACATCGGTCGTAAGACCGTCGGATACCGTCGTCACCATCGTGAACCTCCGATCAGATCGTCCCGAAACCGTTCCAGAGGGTCAGCTCGAACACTTCGAGCTGCACGGCCTTGAGCATGCTGGTGGCGGTGACCATGACTTCGGTCGCGGTCACCGCGTCGTCGTCGAAAGGAAGAAGGTCCGAGCCGGCCTCGCGTCTGGCGACATAGAGCTTGACGGCGAGGGTCATGAGGTCCTGCACGGTCTGGTCCGGAACGCGCTCGGCGTCGCCGCCCGCGATGGCCGCCCGGACCGCTTCGGAGAGGCGGGTCGCGCACTCGGCCAGCTCGGTTTCCGACCAGGTCGTCTCAGGCGATGACATAGACCTCATCTCCGCGCTGCTGGGTCTCGTACCGCCCGAGGCGTCGGCGACGGTCGCCGGCGCAGCGCCCGGTCTCGATATCGTACTCCCAACCGTGCCAGGGGCAGACGATGTGGATCTCGTCCTCGGAGAACCGCTCGCCGAGGAAGCGGTTGTCCTCGGAGAGGACCGCCTCGACTTTGCCGATCAGGATGCCTTCGCCGACCGGGCCGCCCATGTGCAGGCAGGTGTTCTCGAGCGCATGGAAGCGACCGTTTCTCTCGAAGACGACGATCTCCCGACCGTTGGCGGAGATGATCCGGCGCTGCTCATCGTCGAAGTCCGACACTCGGCCGGCAAGCCATTCGGCCATCTCTAACCGACCTCCTTGAAACGCTTGTCCGATGCCGCGCGACAATCATAAGACATCGCCCCACGCGCGTCGAGTTCTGTCCGCGCAGCTGTCCGCAGGGTGGCCGTCAAGGTTTTGGGTTCTGGCAGCTGGGGCGCTGCTAACGCCCTCACCCCCACCCCTCTCCCAAGCGTGGGAGAGGGGAGAAAGAAGTTGCCGCGACCTCGCCCCGCAGCCTCAAGAGCCCTCGCCGCTCGCGAGGCGGACGAGCAGCGCCAGGTTGAGCCCGATCACCAGGACCGCGACCAGGCACGCCAACAGCGTCGTGAGTCGGGCGTTTGCGAAGGCGCCCATCACGTCCCTTCGCGCCGTCAGCCACACGAGCGGGACGATCGCGAAGGGGAGCTGGACGGAGAGCGCCACCTGGCTCAGGATCAGAATCCAGTAGGCGTCGAGCCCGCTGGCGATCACCAGCAGGGCCGGCACGACGGTGATCGCCCGCCGCAAGAAGAGTCCGAACCGAATATCGAGGAAGCCCTCGATGATGATCTGGCCCGCCAGGGTGGCCGTCGTCGAGGACGCCAGGCCAGCCGCGAGGAGCGCGACGCCGAAGACCATCGCCGCCAGCTGGCCCAGCAGCGGCGTCAGCGTCTCGTGGGCTAGCTCGATCGAGTCGATCTCCAGGCCCCGCGTGAAGAAGGCAGCGGCCGCCATGACGACGATGGCCGAGTTCACCAGCCAGGCGATGTTGAGCGCCAGCGCCAGATCGACCAGCGCGCGCCGAACGACCACGTGGTTGGCCTTCGGGTCCGGACTGCGGCGGGTCAAGACGATGCCAGAATGGAGGTAGAGGTTGTGCGGCATCACCGTCGCGCCCAGCATGCCCATCGCAATCAGGAGGCTTTCTCCACCCAGGCGCGGCACGAACATCCCATTGGCCACGGCGGGCCAATCCGGCTCGACCAATCCCACCTCCAGGACGTAGGCAAGGCCAATGACGAACACCAGGCCCAGGATCACGAACTCGACCGGTCGAAATCCGAATCGGTACAGGGCCAGGATCGCGAAGACCGCCAGCGCCGCGAGCAGGGCGGCTGGCAGGAGCGGGATGTGTAAGAGCAGGTAGAACCCGAGCGCGGCTCCGAGGAACTCGGCCAGATCGGTGGCCATGGCAGCAGCCTCGGCCGTGACCCACAGGAATAGCGTCAGCGGCCGAGGGAATCTCTCGCGGCAGAGCCGCGGATACGTCCGCCCGGTCGCCAGGCCGAGCTTGGCCGACAGGTGCTGCAGCAGCAGGGCCATCAGGTTGGCGGCGAGCAGGACCCACAGCAGGCTGTAGCCAAACCGCGCCCCCCCTTCGAGGTCGGTAGCCCAATTCCCCGGATCCATGTACCCGACGCTCACCAGGAAGGCGGGCCCCAGGTAGGGCAGCAGGCGCCACACGGAGGAGGATTTGATCCCGTTGAGAGCAGCCGTGGCAGTCACCGCGGACAAAGTCCTGGCCTCTCCATCACGTCGAGATCTGGGATGTCACGGCGTAAAGTCATGCCTGGTAAGGCAGTCCAGCGCAATGCCCAGCACCGGGCTGTCCGCCGGGGATCGGCGGGGGGAATCCCTCCTTGGCTAAAGGACGAGACCTGCTTCGGATGCGCCCGGATGGCGTGTCTGGCGCGCGGGGTAGAAGGTATCGCCCGAAGGGAGGCGTGTCAAGCAGCTCCTGCTGGAACCCGGTCTCCCGCTCCCTCTGGGCCCAGCGGGAGCGGGGACGCAGCTACCCGAGTCCAACTCGCAGTCCAAGCACGCGGGCGAGGAGCGCGACGGCGGTGGTGATCGCGACGATGATGACGCCGACGACGGCCGCGGCCTCGTAACGGCCCTCGACCATGAAGTCGAGCTGAAGAAGCGAGAGCGGCCGCGTGCTGCTGGTCGCCAGCAAAGCCACAGTGCTCACGCTCCGAGCCGCCGAGATGAAGCTCACCGCGCCGACCAGCAGCAGCGTCGGGGTGATGAGCGGGAGCAGGACGTGTCGCGATGAGCGCCACCAGGATGCGCCGCTCATCCTGGCCGCGTCCTCCAGCTCGGGACTCAACTGCGCCAAGCTGCTCTTTATGATCTGGACACCCAGCGTCATACTGGCGATGGCGGTGACGACGATCAACAAGACGAGCGTCCCGTACAGCGGCTGTAGGATCGGGCTTCCCAGGAACAGCCAGAGTAGGCCCAGGCCAAGGATGATGCCCGGTAACGTGGACGGCAGCCAGGACACGAAGTCCAGAGCGGCGCGACCGACGAAGCGGGTCCGAACGATCACGTACGCGATGCCGGTGAAGAGCGCGACCGCGGCCAGCGCGGTCCCGCCGGCTAGCAGGACGGTGGTCCTGACGGAAGTTAGAAAGATCGAGTCGCCTGTCACCTGGCTCCAGTGGGCGGTGGTCCAGGGCTGGGGCAGGTTGAAGAAGCCGAACAGCTTCATGAAGGTCGTGATCAACAAGAACGTAACCGGCAGGACGGTGATCGCCAGTCCGACCCCGAGAACCAGGAAGAAGATCGGCACGCGCCAGGCCCGAAGCTGCAGCTTGTGGGCTTTGAACTGCCCGCTCACGGTGGTGTAGCTGCGCCGCGTCGTGACCCAGCGCTGCAGGACGATGAGGGGCAACATCAGGCCCAGGATCACGCTGCTCAAAGCCATCGCCGCCGGGAAGAGCGGGGGGTCCTGGCGGATGAGCGAGTAGATCTGGGTGCTGAAGACGAACAGGCGGATCGGGAACCCGAGGATCAGCTCGATCTCGAACGCCTGGAGCGAGTGGATGATCGACAGCAGCAGTACCACCACCATGACTGGCGTCAGGACCGGCACGACGACCCCGACCAGCGTGGCCAGGCTTCCAGCCCCGGACACGCGGGCCGCGTCCTCGAGTGTGGCGTCCAGGTTCCGAAAGGCGGGGGTCAGCAGCATCACCTCGACGGCGATCGTTCCGCTCGCCAGGTGGGCCCAGACGATGCCCCAGAATGAGTAGATGTTGAAGGGGCCGCTGCCCACGAATGGCAGCCCGGCCAGCCATTGATTGACGAGTCCGTGCTCGGGCTGGAGGAGCATGATCCAGCCGAGCGTCACTGGCAGCGCGGGCAGAAAGAAGGCGATCCAAAAGAGGAACTCGAGCCATTCACTGGCGGGAATGTCGGTTCGCGCCAACACCCATGCGAGGCCGATCGAGGTCGGGATCGCGATCGCCTGGCGGGCGAGGGTGAGTGCGATCGTGTTCCAGGTGGCGGACAGCATGCCGGGATCGGATAGGGCCAGCCGCCAGGCGTCCAGGCTCAAAGCGCCCGCCTGGCCAGGGCGGCCGGTCTGAAAGCTGTTGAGCACGATGAGCAGGACTGGATAGAGCACCAGGACCAGGACAAGCCCCAGCATCACCCATTGGGCAACGAATGGAGCGCCGAGACGGAGAGTTGCGCCACGGCCCGCGGCGTACCATCGGCGGAGCGACATGGCCGCGCAAGGCGCCCCCACCCCCTTACCCCCTCCCCCAAGCTTGGGGGAGGGGGTTGGGGGTGGGGGCCGTACGCGAAAGCGGGAACCGTGTTTCAGACTTGGACGCTGAGGTTCCATAACTCGCTCGGCGCCCTCCGCGCCCCCGAGGTAAACCAGCTAGTGGAGCACTTCCTGGGCGATCTGCTTGGCGCGGTCGCGCAGGGCCAGGTTCTCCTCGCGGTCGATGTCGAAGTAGTCGATCCCAGGCTCGGGCGACAGTCCTTCCAGGCGCGGTACGTCCAGGCGCCGACTTGCCCGCCCGGCGACCTGGGCCCAGGCGGTCTGGCCCTCGCGTGACAGGAGCCAGTTCACGAAGATCTGGGCGGCGTTCAGGTCGGGCGCTTTGCTGACCAGACGCACCGCGCCGAAGGCGGCGCTCAGGCGCCAGGCCTCGGGGGTCTTGGCGCCGAGCGGCTGGACGTTCAAGCCGAGCCCCTGCTTGGTGAACTCGAAGATGTCGGTCCCCCCGATGCCGATCGCGATCGGATACTGGCCGCGAACGACCCACTCAGTTAGCTGGCGGGTGTCGCGGGTTAGCACCACGTCCTGGCTCATGAGCGCGCGTACGAACTCCTCGCCAAGCTGTCCGGTCCAGGAGGCGATTCGGCCGTTGCCGGCCCCGTCGACCCGTGGATCGTGAAGCGCGATCTTGCCCTTCCACTTGGCGTCGAGCAGGCCCTGGACGGTGGTGAGATCGCTGTCGGGGACAACATCGCGGTTCACGTAGACCTGGGGTGACACCTCGGCCTGGAAGGCGAAGACGTATTGCTTCTCGGAGTCGAGGTAAGCCTTTTGAAAGCCTCCTAGCCAAACGCTCTCGTCCGTGACCTCCGGCAGGATCAGGACTGGCCTGAGCGGTGCCAGGTCGCCGGCCTTCTTGGCCGTCACGTCGAAGGTCGTCGGCCCATTGATGTAGACGTCCCAGAGGTACTGGCCGGCTTGTCGCTCCTGGTTGAAGCGGGTCGTGAAGTCGACCGGGTTGAAGCCCTGGTAGTCGAGTCGGATGTCCGGATACTTCGCCTCGAAGCCTTTCATCGCCTCGCGGTACAGGTTGCCCGGCGCGCCGGCGACCGCGACTTTGCCTTCCTTCTTCGCCGCCGCCAGGACGGTCTCCCAGTCGGCCGCGGCGGCCGGTGCCTTCTCGGGCGCCGGCTTGCTCTCGGCCGGTTTGGCGGGCAGTGCGGTGGGCGCCTGGACTGGCACGGCGGTGGGCGGTTTGGCTGCCGCGGCGGTGGTTGGGCTCGGCGCTGGGGCTGCAGGCGCGCAGCTGAGCAGGCAGAGCATTGTCAGGACGGTGATCGGCGCGAGTCGAGAGCGAATACGCATGGCGTTCACCTCTGGGCGACCTGGAGTCCAAGTCGACGAGCTACCAGTGCCACGACCATCGCAGTAGCGGCGATGAGGACCCCGATCACCGCCGCCGACTCGCGGGCCGACGAGCTGGCGTACTCGAGCATGAGGATCGACAGTGGCCGTGTGGAGGGAGTGACCAGGAGGATGGTAGTGCTCACGTCGCGCAGGGCGCTGATGAAGGTCAGCACGAAGATACTCACCAGCATCGGACGCATTAGGGGTAGGACGATCTTGCGGAAGGTGACGAACCAGCCGGCCCCGCACACGCGCGACGACTGCTCTAGCTCGAGCCCGATCTGGCCGATCGACGTCTGCATCATGTGCGTCCCGATCGGTAGGTCCTTGACCACCAATACGAGGATGAGTACGGCCGTGGTCCCGTAGAGCACGCTGAGGAGTGGGTTGGAAAGTACCAGCCAGAGCAGGCCGATGCCCAGCAAAATGCCGGGAATCGTCCACGGCAGCCAGACCAGCACGTCGATCAGGCTTCGGGCGTACAGCCGCGACCTGACGAGCATGTAGGCCAGCAGCGCGTACAGTAGGACCCCAAGTGAGGCGGTCCCCAGGCTGATCGCCAGCGAGTTGCGCACGGACAGCAGGAACACGGGATCGTGCAGCACGCGCTGCCAGTGCTGGGTGGTGAACGAGTCGGAACCAAAGAAGCCGAATAGTTTCATGAACGAGCCGCCCACGAGCATGGCGATGGGGAGCAGGACGACGATTGCGACCAGTCCGAACAACAGCGCCGAGGCTGGGTAGCGCCAGGCGCCCGTCGCCAACGGCCTGAACGTGACCCCGCGCCCGGTAATCGTGGCGAAGCCGCGGCCCTGGCTGTAACGCTGGTAGATCACCGCGATCACGACCAGGATCCCCAGCACGAACGTGCTGAGCGCCATGGCCTCCGGGAAGAGTGGCGGCTCCCAGGTAATGAGGTCGTAGATGCGAGTGGAATAGACGTAGATGCCGGCCGGGCGGCCCAGGACCTGCTCGACCTCGAAGGCTTCTAGACTGCGGATGAAGCCAGCTAGCGCGGCGGTCAGGACGGCCGGCGCCAAGATCGGCAGGCTGATCTTCTGGAAGACCTGAAGCGGGCTGGACCCGCAGGCGCGGGCCGAGTCCTCGAGCGAGGCGTCGAGCTGGCGGAGGGCCGGACCGAGCAGGATGACCATGACCGGGACCGTCGCCGCGGTCACGTGGACCCACAGGATCCCGGCCACCGAGTAGATGTTGAAGAGCGGACCATTCAGTGGCAGGATGCTTCTTACGCCTGCGTTGAGCAGTCCGTAGTTGGGGTCCAGGACAAGAATCCAGCCTAACGTCACCGGCAGAGCTGGCAGGAAGAACGCCACCCAGAATGCGAACTCGATGAACGAGCGGGCCGGCAGCCGGGTCCGGATGATCAGCCAGGCCAGGAAGAACGCGACGACGGCCGCGACCGGGGCCCGCAGCGCTAGCAGGAAACTGTAGCCGACAGCGCTCCGAGTGCGAGGGCTGTCCAGCAAGCTGCTCCGCCAGGCCTCGAGGCCAAAGGTCGCGGGATCGCCGGACTGGCGCACGTCGAAGCTGCCCACGATCACGAACAGGACCGGGACAAGGGTTAGCGTCGCGACTCCAGCCAGCACCAAGAGACCTGCGACAAGCTGGAACGAGACCCGCGGAGGCAGGAGCCCACCCAGGTCCGGGCGTGCCAGCGCTTCTACACGGGCCACGCGGTCACCTTCGCGGGGTCGACCTTGAGAACGACCTCGTCGCCCGGTCCGAACCCGAACTGCTTGGGGGCGTTGAGGAGCAGCTCGACGCCGCTGGCCCGGATAGCGCATTCGAAGTGGTCGCCGCAATAGATCAGGTCCCGGATCGTGGCCCGCAGACAGCTCATATCGTCCGTCGCGGACAGCGGTTCGACGCTCACGTCCTCTGGCCGGACCGCCACCCGCACGCGGGCGCCGTCTGGCGGCAGGCCGCCGGCCTCGATCCGCAGGCGGGTCCGATTCTCCAGCTCGACATACGTTGCGCCATTCAGACGCTGCACGAGGCCGTCGAAGGTCAACGTGCGACCGACGAAGCTCTGGACGAAGTAGCTGGCCGGGGCCTCGTAAATCTGGCTGGGCGCGGCCAGTTGCTCGATCCTCCCGTTCCGCATCACCGCCACGCGGTGCGAGAGTGACATCGCCTCGACCTGGTCGTGCGTGACGTACAGGATTGTCGTGCCGAGTCGGCTCTGGAGAGCGCGCAGCTGGACGCGCATCTCCTCCCGCAGTCGGGCGTCGAGGTTGCTGAGCGGCTCGTCGAGCAGGAGGATGTCGGGCTCGTAGGCCAAGGCGCGGGCCAGCGCTACGCGCTGCTGCTGGCCGCCGCTCAGGTGGGTCGCCGGGCGTTTCTGGAGCCCTTCCAGGTCGACCAGGCTCAACACCGCTTCGACCTTTCGCTCGACCTCCGCCCTCGGCATGTGACGGATCGCCAGCGGGTAGGCGACGTTCTGCTCGACGGACATATGCGGCCAGACGGCGTAGGACTGAAACACCAGCCCGACGTTGCGCTTTTCGGCCGGGACGAAGATGCGCCTGATGGCTGAAGCGACGACCCGGCCGCGCACGCGGATCTCGCCCCGGTCCGGCTCCTCGAGGCCTGCTACCAGCCGCAGAGTTGTGCTCTTGCCACACCCGCTCGGCCCCAGGAGGGTCAGCACCTCGCCCGGATGCAGGTCGAAACTGACGTCGTCTACAGCTTTGACGGAGCCATAGGACTTGTCGAGATCGCGGACTACCAGGATTGGCTCAGCCATGGCCGGGGCTCGTCAAGGGCGGCTGTCCCGGAGGAGTGGTGGCTCCCCCAGCGCGGATCGCCGAAAGCGGAGACAGCTCTCGAAGACGTCGACCGGCAGCGGACCAAAGCTTCGGGCGTCCCGATCGCCAGTGTCGACCTTGGCCACGATCAGCCACGGGCCGGGCTGGCTGAACGCCTGCTCGAGCGCTGCCCGAGCGCCCGCCAGGTCGGTTAGCGTCCTGGTCTGGGTTAGCCCAGCCGCGCGCCCGAGCTGTTCGATGTCGGCGCCGCCGGCGGTGGCCGAGGGCGACCGCCCGGAGCCGGTCGACAGGTAGCTCTCGTTGTCGAGCACCAGCACGATCAGGTTGTCGGGTCGATAGCGCGCGATGGTCGTCAGAACCCCTGGGCCCGCCAGCAGCGAGCCATCTCCCTCGACCGCAACGACCTTTCCGCCGGGTCGCCCAAGCGCGATGCCGAGCGCCATTGGCGTGGCGTACGGCATGTCCATGTTGTAGATGGTCAGCGGATCGTCCGCCTTCGCGGCGATCGGATAGTTGGCCAGGCCCGGCCCGATCACCATTGGCGTACCGCGCCGCAGCCTCCCGAGCACGTCGAGAACGTCAATCCTATTCACGCTGGCACCTCAGGACTCGCGCATCACGTGGCTCGGCACCAGGATGCCGACCGGGACACGCTGGCCGTCCACGGTGCGCTGCGCTTCCACGACGATAGTCCGGATGTGGGCAGGATCGAGCAGGACGTGGTACGGAATGTTCAGCGCCCTCAGGACCGGCTCGGCCACCAGCCGCGTCGCGGCGTGATAGTCGTACCGCTCGCCGAGCGTGCTGTTGTGCGCGACCAGCAGCAGTGTCGGCGTGCGTTGGGCAATCCCGCGCGCCAGCACGAGCCCGGAGAGGCCCACTCCGGAGCCTTCCATCATGACGACGGGCCGGCGGCCGACGAGGTAGGCGCCCATCGCCACGCCGACCCCTTCGTCCTCGCGCGAGCACTGGTAGATCTCGATCTCCTTGCGAGCCAGGATGAGCTGCTCGAGGCCGTCCAACAAGCTGTCCGGCAGGTAGACGACGAAGTCGATGCCGGCCTCACGAAGACCGGCGTAGAACGCCTCGGCGGCCTCGTCGCGGTAGCGCGGGCCTCCACGCGGCTGCGGGCTATCGGTCGCCGTCACTTTGCCCATCCAATTTGGCCGCCCGCCGGCGCAGGGCCGCGTACACTTTCTCGGCGGTGACAGGCAGGTCTGAAATTCGGACGCCGACGGCGTCATACACGGCATTGGCGATCGCGGCTGGCAGCAGCGAGATCGTGAGCTCGCCGATCGGCTTGGCGCCGTACGGTCCACAGCCCGGGCCGTCGGTGATGAGGACGTGCTCGAGCGGCGGAACGTCTCGGGCGGTTGGCACCTTGTAGTCGGCCAGGCTAGCCGTCTCGATCCGTCCCTCCCCGCAGCGCAGCTCTTCCATCAGCCCGAAGCCAAGGCCTTGAATGAAGCCGCCTTCGAGCTGTCCCGTTGCGCCGATCGCGTTCAGCACGGTCCCTACGTCGCTGGCAGCCACTACCCGAGTGACGGCCACCGTGCCCGTCTCGGGATCGACTTCCACCTCGGCCACCACGGCGGCGAAGCTCGGTGTATCGACGAGCCGCATGTCGACGAACCGGTTCTCGCCGACGACCGGCTCGGTCGGCTTGATCGCGCGAGCGGCCAGTTCGGCTAGCTCCAGGTGGTTGGCCGCATCCAGGCGATCCCGGAACAGGCCGCCGCGCAGCTCGACCCGGTCCTCGGCACAGCCGAGGTATTCAGCGGCGAGCACGGCCAACTTGGCGCGGGCCTCGGCGGCCGCCGCCAGCGCGGCCTGGCCGCCGACATAGGTGACGCGACTGGCCGAGCTGCCGCTATCCCAGGGCGCGCTGTCCGTGCCACCGACACGCACCGAGACACGCTCGACTGGCACCCGCAGCTCATGGGCGACGATTTGAGCCAGGATGGTGTGCGCGCCGGTACCCTGGTCGTTCACGCCAGTTAGCAGGACTACCTGCCCGTCGGCGTGGACTTGCACGACCGCGCTGGAGCCCCCAAGACCGCCCGAACAGTGGGTGACCGCCAGCCCGCGCCCCACGTTCGGCAGCTTCACATCGCCCCAGCCGGAAGCTGCGTGGACCCGGCGCAGGCACTCATGCAAGCGGACCGACCGCCACGTCTCGCCGAGCGGTCCGACCTCGCCATCTTCGATGCAATTGAGCAGCCGGAACTCGTACGGGTCCCTCCCCACCGCCTCCGCCAGGCGGTCGGTATCGAGCTCGACCGCGAAGGTCACCTGAGCCCCGCCG
>DASPXK010000014.1:0-3580 GCA_035637315.1 Chloroflexota bacterium | reverse complement strand
CGCGTAGGCGTAGCGGACCGGACGCAAGCCGGGCGGCGGGCAACGCATCCGCAAACCCTGCCACACCCACCAGTAAACCCCAACTTCAATCTCACCCGCCCCTACCGCACGCCATGTGCGGAAGACAGGGCTAGCTGCGGACTTCCGAACACGGGTGCCCCGACGAGGTCAAGATAGCTGGCTGCCTGCTCGATGAGGCGGCATGCCAGCGCCCGTGTTGCCGTGTCGCCCGCCGCCAGTTTCGGGGCCAGCCCGGTCAGCAGCCAGCGCGCACCGCCCTGGGCCGCCGTCCAGGCGACCTGCTCGATCATCTCCTTGCGCTCTGCCCGCTCGACGAGCCGCCGGTAGGTAGCAAGCAGGCGGGTGACATCAGGGCGGGAGCGGTGCAGTTCGAGCGGTGGCGGTTGTTGCCCATCGGTTTGTGCCTGGCGGGCTGCGGCGCGCCAACCGGCCAGGATCGCGTCGGCGAACCCTGCTCCCCAGTTCGGCCCGCGCAGCTCTGCGAGCTCCCCGAACTCCTCGGCTACGCCGGCCGCAGCCGGTCCATTGTCACGGACCTGGCCCTCGAGCTCGGTCAGGTCGGGCAGCTTGTCGAACAGCTCGTTCGGAGGGTCGTCGAGCAGCTCGGCAAGTGCCAGGAGGCGGCTGGATCGCGCCAGCGCCAGCGCCAGCCAGAAGCGGACCTCGACCTCCGGCTCGGAGCGAAGGTGCTCACGCAGGCGGTCCGCGGCACCGAGAAGCTCCAAAGGGTCGAGGCGCGCCAGCGCCTCGGCGGCGGCAAGCCGCGTGGTGCTGTCCTCGGTTCCGAGCTGCGCCAAGAGCGGCTCCAGCGCCCGGCGGTCGCGGGCCAGGGCAAGTGCGAGCGCCGCCGCGTCCCGGGTGTCTGGCGACGGCGCCCGCAACAGCGAGGCCAGTTCGCTGCGCATGGATTTGAACGGCACGAAAGCAGCGCTCGTGATGACTTCGCGCCGCCAAGTCGGCGGCCCGTCCTCGCGCAGCAGGCGCAGGACCGCTGTCTGGACAACCCGCCAGGCCTCAATGGTGAGCGGCAAGCGGACCAGGGCCCTGACGGCGGTGGTCCGTACCCGCTCGTCAGGGTCATCGATCAGGTCGAGCAGGGATTTGGCGTCCTGGAGATCCATCTGCTCGACGGTTTCAGTGCGCGAGGATGGAGCGCGCTGGTCGGCCAATGGCGTTGACCTCGGGCCCTCATCTGCGTCCAACCTGACGGATTTTCACATACCGTGCATGCTGGCCGCTAGAGCCGAATCGTCACTGTGCATAGCCAGGGTCGGGGTGTTGATCACCAACTATTGCCGAACACCACAACTACATAGTCTCCTCATCTGTGACCGCTCTCGCGCAGCGGAGTTGTACCGCGAGGCAGGAGGACGGCAGATGAGGGGCGGCTTGATCCTGAGCTCATCGACCAGTTGATCGACGCGGCCGTGGACTTCGAGTTCCATGATCGCCGGTCGACGTTGTTGTCGGGCATTCCCGCGAACTTCCGGGGCAACATGCCGCTTGGGAGTGGAGGGCCTCCTCGGGACCAGCTCGTGCGTGACCTGAACTGGCTGAACGAGGCCGGTTTGCTTGAGGACGGCACCGACCCGTTGGCGATCTGGCTGCGTAGCGCCTACCGCGCCGCCGGTGGGGTCCAAAAGGCGGCGGTCTTTCGCCGCGCACTCGACCAACTGCAACAGCCCCCGGAGGTCGTCGGAGCCATCTGGCAAGCGCCATCCAGTCGTCCCGAGTACCGAGAGGCCGTGATCCACACCGAGGATCGGGTGCCCATCCAGTTTCTGCAGGACGGGCAGCGGGCGGGTGAGAGCGTCGCGCTCGTCTCTGTGACTCGCTACGAGCAGCATGAGGTGAGCACCCGCTGGCCCCCGGTGAAAGGGACCGGTTGGCTGATCGGCCCGACTCTGCTGATCACCGCACACCACGTGGTCAATGCCCGTCAGGTCGACGAGCCGCCCGCCGATGACGAGGACTTCATCGAACAGGCGCAGCACGCGCGGGTGACCTTTGGCTACGACCGCGACGGACAGACGGGCACAGCCATCGGTGTGGCTAGGTTGGTCGAGCAGAGCCGCCAGCTCGACTACGTGATTCTCCAGCTCGACGCCGACCCCGGCATCCCGCCACTGCGGCTCGCCAAGGCCGAGCCCGCCGTCAGCAAGGACTACCACCCCCCGCTCAACATCATCCAGCATCCCTACGGCCACCCGAAGATGCTCGCCTTCCGCAACAACCTGGCCACGACCGTGGCCGAGCGGCCAAGCGACCTCGGATACTTCACCGACACCGACAAGGGCGCGTCCGGCGCCCCCGTCTTCAACGACGACTGGCGCGTCGTCGCCATGCATCGCGCCACCGCCCAAGTGGACGCGGTGGTATTCCAGGGGCTGGAAACCGCCTGGGCAACGTCGGTACCCGGATCACCGCCATCATGGCCGACCTGAAACAGCGGTCCCCGGACTTATGGCGCTCGATCAAAGACGCGCAGACGGCGGCATCGAAACCACCGCTGCGACTCGTCCGGTCTTCCACCGATCCGAATGGGCAGCGCCTCCGCAAGTCGACCGACGCCCTGCGCGAACGGATCCAGTCCGTCGCTCAGAGCTACGGGGCAGGTCAGACCAGTTGGCTCTGGGACAAGGACTCAATCAGCGACGAGCTCGATCAGGTCCACCAAGAGCTCAACCTGATCGGCGCCTGGCTGGCTGACACCGAGCTCTCCACCTCTGGGGTGCGTCAGGCCCTCCGGCGTCATGAGGCGGTGGCGAGGCGGTTCGTCCAACGCCTGGGCGATCTTGAGGCGCCGCAGACGCTTAAGGCGCAGCAGCTGCTGCGGCGAGCGGAGTTCGAGCAGGCCGGCCAAGCGCTCCTTGAGCTTTTGGAGGGGATCGAGCGGGAGCTGCGCCTGCTGGGGGTCGGCGACCGCCTGCCGGCCCCGAGCTGACCGGCCGATGTCAGGCGCGACCATCACCGGCCAGCAAGGGAATGGTGAGGACGACCGGCTAGCGCTGGCTGCACAGGTCGAGCGGCACACGCAGCGGCTGGAGGAACTGGCTCGGCACATCGGCCCGGACTGCGACCCTAGCAGCAAGCTGCTCGCCAGTCTTGGCAAGGTCGGCGATCTGGTAGAGGCCGTCTCGGTGCTCGTCGATGAGGTGCGCGAGCGCATCGGCCTCGGCAAACCCGATGGCACCGAGCTGGCTTACCTACTGGACGCGTTCAGCGGCTCGATACAGACGGCCAGCGACGCCATCCAGGACTTCAGGAACACCCTCGTTCACGAACTGGACCAGCGGGCGGTCGAGAAGGAACTGTACCAGCATCGACCGAACAAGCGCTTCCGGGAGGATCAACAGGAGCTTCGCACGCTCAGCAGGGGAGTGGAAGGCAAGCTGGCGGACCTGCGCGGACACATGGATGTGACGGCAGACTTTAGTTGGCCAGCGGAGAGCCTCTGACGTGCGGGGCGCCGGCCGCTGCAGTTGCTAGTTGGCCAAGAATGCAGATTCTTGTTGGCCACCTTCCCCGAGTTCAGTCGGTGGGCTGGCCAGCGTCGATG
>DASPXK010000013.1:0-13305 GCA_035637315.1 Chloroflexota bacterium | reverse complement strand
GCACTCTAAGTCCGGAAGACCGGGGGGGAGGCGCGCTGTGAGCTTCCGCCCTCGCGATTGAACGCTTGGCACGATGGCCCGCGTGTCGCCAACGCGCGGGCTATCGTCCGTTCTGGCGACCTCATACCAATTGGCTGAGTGGACACAAGCATGACCGATCGCATCACGCTGGCCGGGAGGGGCCGCCGCGCGGTCCAGCGCGGCAGCGCGGTCGTCCAGTTGGCGGCCATGATCACCGTCCTGATGTGGATCGTGATGGGAGCGGTCGACTTCGGGCGGGTCTTCTCGACGTACGTCGGGATCACCAATGCGGCACGGGTCGGGGCACGCTACTCGGTCCTCCAGCCCACCGCTACCGACACCCAGGTCAAGGCCAAGGTCGAGTCAGAGGAGACGGCACTCGGGATTACCGACTCGATGATCACAGTCGATCGGTCGCAGAACGATCGGCGCACGGTCACGATCGTCTTCCCGTTCACCCCGATAACGCCCCTGATCGCGGGCCTGGGCAACGGGACCAGCCTGACGCTGACCACCTGGGCGACGATGCCGCGGATGGACCAATGACTTCGGCTCGCCATCGTGGCCAATCCATGGTCGAGTACGCAGCAGGGCTGACCCTGTTCATGCTGATCTTGATGGGCGTCGTGGACTTTGGACGGGCGATCTGGATTCGGAACACGATGGCCCACGCCGCGCGCGAGGCGGCCCGCTACGGCGCGGCAGCCACGCGGACCAGCACCGAGATCCGTGATTACGCGATCGATCGCGCGACCGGCATCGGTCTGACCAGCTCGAACGTAAGCGTCACGCGCGGGACCTGCGGCAACGTCGACGCGCCGGTCGTGGTGACCATCACGTACAGCTTCTCGCCGATCACGCCGCTCATCTCCAGCACCTGGGGCGGGGCCGCGATCGCGATGGGTACCTCGTCGAGCATGTACGTCGAACAGGGGGTCCCACCGTGTGGGGCGTGATCGCCTGGCGACAGCGCGGGCAGGCGCTGGTCTGGGTTGCGCTGCTGGTGTCGGCGCTGTTCGGAATGCTCGCCCTGATCGTGGACCTGGGGCTCGGAATGGCCCAGTTCCGCGCCCTGCAGAACGCCGCCGACGCGGGCGTCATGAACGGCGCAAAGCTGATGGCCGGCTCCGTCGGCGTCGATGCCAGCGGCAACGTGATCTACGTGTCGCTCGCGAATGACCGCGTGCATGCAAGGGCTCAGGCGATGGTAACGAGCAACCGCCCGGCCGCTCTTGCGACCTACGCCTATTCGATGGCCGTCCAGTTCCTGAACTGCTCGAACGGCAGCCTTGGTTTCACGTATTCCAGCGAAACGGCGCTGGTCAACGCTCTCGGAGGCACGAAGCTAGCGAGCACGACCACCCAGACTCCGAATAACTCGTGCTCCCTGCGGGTCCACACTCAACTCACCTATCCGTCGCTCTTCGCCGGCGTGATCGGGAAGACGAGCCAGACCGTTGCAACCAAGTCTACGGCGCGCATCTCCCCGACCAACCCGCCGACAACCATCACTGGACTCTGGCCGATCAGCCGCTGGACGTACAACCAGCCCGACTGCTCGTTCGTGCAGGGCACTCTGTGTACGTTCTGGGACAGCCAAGCGCCCCCAGGCGGCAACTTCAAAGAAGCAATCGACATGTCGCGCTACTCGCAACTCGTCTATCCCAGTCCGCTGCGCAGCCAGCACATCGTCGACTACGACCAGAGCCAGTGGGGCAACAACGGCAAGACTGTCGACTTACCGGTCTGGCTGCGCAACGGCTGGCAGGGCAAGATCTTCGTGGACGAGAACGGCGCCAATTGCCAGGACGGGGCCTCCAACCCGCTCAACTGCGCCAACAGCAAGCTCGAGGTGTACGGCGGCGACACGGGCAACAACATGGCCGACCAGATGAAGGCCTACATCAACGACCCGCTCCACACAGAGGACAACGAACCAGGCCTTGGCAACTTCGCGACCCTTAACGTGTTCATGTGGCGTTATGGAGAACAGAACATCAATACCTCGACGGACGTGGGGTCGCCCTGGACCAACACCGACCAGCCCAACCAGCTTCAGCGGATCATCCTCCAGAGGGTTCGGCGGTTCAAGTTCTACACCGACAAGGTCAGCAGCAGCAGCGTTCAGGGGTACTTCGTGAGCTTCTTCAACGACAGTACGCCGCAGAGCGGGCCACCCAGCCAGACTGCCAATACCGTCACGCTGAGCGAGTAGGGCAGGCAGCAAGAATCAGCGAAGTCGAAGGGAAGAAGAGATGAAGAGAAGAGGCGCGCTGATCCTGATGGTGTTGGGGGTGCTGCTGGCCGGGGGCGCGAGCGCGCTGGTGCTCGGGATCGCCCGTCAGGCGAGCGATGCGACCAAGGCAGCCGTCCCCCAAGTGTACGTGATCATGGCTTCGCGCGAGATCCCGGATCAGGGCCAGATCACCGCCGACGCGTTGGTCATGCGGCCGTTCCCGGCCGACTTCGCCCCACCCGGCGCGGTCGCCAGCGCCGAGCAGGTCGTTGGGAAGTTCGCCAACGGGCCGATCTTCAGGGACCAGATCATCCTGGCGGGGCAGATCGCGAGCGTCAAGCGGTCGCCGAGCCTGTCCGACCAGGTGCCGCCCGGCAAGGTGGTCGTCTGGCTGCCGATGCCCGAGCTGCTGCTGGGCCAGTCAGGCTTCCGCCCGGGCGATCGGATGGACATCCTGCTGTCGCTGCCGCTGGGCGGCGCGGATAGCTCGCGGCTCGCCAACAGCACCCAGACGACGCTGCAGAACGTCGAGCTGTTCGCGGTGGGGACCGAGCTGCCGACGACGCCAGATCCGAGCGCCAAGCCGGAAGGGGTCGCTAAGAGCGGCGGCCGACCGCTGGGATTCCTGGTCGATCACCAGGACGCGGTCATCATCAAGTTCATCAAGGACTCTGGCGGGGTCATCGATCTGGTTCTGAGGTCATCGGAGGAAGAGCGCATCGTGCGGACTGATGCGATGACCGTCGACAGCGTCACCGAGCGGTACCGATTCCGCGTTCCACAGGGAGTCAAGCCATGAGCGTGCCAGCTTCCAAACTCCGCATTCTGGTGCTGCGTGACCCGGGCTTTCGTGCCGGCGCGGAGGGCCAGAGCAGTGAGGTGGCCGCCGCGCTGGCGGGCGAGCCGGGCATCCGGGTCGCCGAAGGAGCGGCCGGCTACGGCGAAGCCGTGCGAACGGTCCAGCGCTCTGACGCCGATCTGGTGATCGTCGAAGACGTGGCGGGTGACCCGAGCGCGGTGGTCGAACAGATCGAGACCGCCGCCCCGGACCTGGCGATCGTCGTCGTGTTGGACGAGGAACAGAAGTCGATGGCGCAACCGTGCATCCTGGCGGGGGCCCGCGCCTACGTCTATCGACCGTTCGATCCAACCGAGCTGGTCGACGTGGTGCGTCGGATTCACGCCAAGGAAGATCGCCGCCGCAGGCAGCGCAGCGCGCGCGGCGTGGGACAGACCGGGCGGATCATCGCGGTCCACGGCGCCAAGGGCGGCGTGGGCGCGACCACGCTGGCGGTCAACCTGGCGGTCGCGGCGCACATGTTGACGCATCGGCGCATCGCCCTGGTCGACGCCAATCTCATGGGCGGCGACATCGGAGTGGCCCTCAACATCGCGAGCGACAACAGCATCGCCGACGTGGTGGTCCACCTGCGCGAGCTGGACGGTGACCTGCTGGACGACACCATGGTCCACCACCACAGTGGGGTCTACGTCCTGCCCTCCCCAACCCAGCTGGAGCGGGCCGAGGCGATCACGGGCGACGAGACGGCGAGCGTTCTGTCCGCCTGCCGGGCTCACTTCGATTTCGTGGTGGTGGATACGGCCTCACGCCTCGACGAGCACGCCCTTGCCGCCCTCGATCTGGCCGACTCAATCCTGTTGATCTGCACGCCCGAGATCGCCTCGCTCAAGAATACGGCCCGCTTTCTCCAGCTCGGACACGAGCTGGGCTACGGGATCGACAAGATGCAGCTCGTGATCAACCGGCTCCGCAGCCACGGCGCGATCTCCCTCGCCGACATCGAGCAGCACCTCCGCCACAAGATGAGCTTTGGGCTGAGTAGCGACGGCGTGCCGATCATCGAGTCGCTCAACGCCGGCGAGCCGGTGGTCATGCTGCGCCGACGATCACGCGCCGCGCGTGAGCTGCGCCGCCTGGCCAGCGAGGTCGTCGCACAGTACGGAGTCGAGGCAGACGAGGCAGCCGCGGTGAGCGAACCCGAAAGCCGCCCGGCCAGACGGTCGCCGCTGGCTCTGCTCGGTCGACTGCGGCCGGCGCGGGCCGCCGCAAAGACGTAAACAGGCAACGGACGGATGGCCAAACCGATCTTCGAGCGACTGTCCGGGGCGCGTACCGAGACAGAGACGAAGCGATCGCCGCTGAATCGCCCGGCCGAGGCGCCGGCCCCAACGACGGCGACGCTGAGCCGGACCGACCTGGGCCAGCTCAAGGCGCGGATCCAGCGCCGGATCATCGCCGAGCTCGCGCCTGACGCCGACCTGGAGGGCGTGCCGGGCCGAAGGGTGATCGAGGAGCTGTTCAACGAGACGCTCGCCGACGAGGGCGTTCCCCTCCCGCGGCTCGAGCGGACCCGTCTGCTCGAGGTCGTCATGGCCGAGCTGCTGTCGTTCGGTCCTATCGAGCCGCTCTTGCGCGACGAGTCGGTCACCGAGATCATGGTCAACGGCCCGGACCAGGTCTGGGTCGAGCGGCAGGGGCTGCTCGAGGAGACCGACATCAAGTTCGAGAACGACGACCACGTGAGGCGGATCATCGACCGTATCGTGGCCCCGCTTGGGCGCCGCTGCGATGACGCCTCGCCGATGGTCGACGCCCGTCTGCCCGACGGCTCGCGCGTCAATGCGATCATCCCGCCACTGGCGCTGGTCGGCCCGGTCCTGACGGTCCGGAAGTTCTCGCGTGACCCGTTGACGATGCAGAACCTGATCCAGTTCGGCTCGATCACACCCGAGGTCGCCGACTTCCTGGCCGCGTGTGTGAGTGGGCGGCTGAATATCCTCGTCTCCGGCGGGACCGGCTCGGGCAAGACCACGCTGCTCAACGTGCTGTCGTCGTTCATTCCGTCCAACGAGCGAATCGTCACCATCGAGGACGCGGCCGAGCTTCGGCTTCGTCAGCGGCACGTGATCCCGCTCGAGAAGCGCCCGCCGAATATCGAGGGCGCCGGAGAGGTACCGATCCGCCAGCTCGTGATGAACGCGCTGCGGATGCGGCCCGACCGGATCGTCGTCGGCGAGGTGCGCGGGCCTGAGGCACTCGACATGTTGCAGGCGATGAACACCGGCCACGACGGCAGCATGACCACACTCCATTCCAACAGCCCGCGCGACACGCTGGCCCGCCTCGAGACAATGGTCATGATGGCCGGGGTGGAGCTTCCGCACCGAGCCATTCGAGAGCAGATCGCCTCGGCTGTCGACCTTATCGTTCACCAGGAGCGCCTGTTCGACGGCTCGCGGAGAGTCGTGAACGTGTCCGAGGTGCAGGGCATGGAAGGGGATGTGATCATCCTCCAGGACATCTTCCGCTTCCAGCAGGCTGGCCTCGTGCGGGGTAAGGTCCAGGGCCGACTGCAGCCGCTGGGCATCCGCCCCAAATTCGAGGCCAAGATGACCCAGAACGGGGTCAAGCTGCCCGGCGCGACATTCGCGCCGCAACCAGCGTCTGCCCAGCTCTCATCTGAAGAGGTTCAGGGGGCCAGGCGATAGGTATGGAAGGCGTAGCTGAAGCCGCGGCGATCCTCGCCGGTATGGGTGTCTTGCTCATCGGCTTCGCGATCACGCACGCTTACGGGCGGTACGAGCTGGCCACGCGGCTGGACACGTTCGTC
The DNA here is from genome assembly GCA_035637315.1 of Chloroflexota bacterium. GTDB lineage: Bacteria > Chloroflexota > UBA6077 > UBA6077 > JACCZL01 > DASPXK01. The sequence continues at coordinate 7,416 of DASPXK010000013.1, read as the reverse complement.
GGCCGCCACACCCACGTGCCAGCCCCGCCGGTCAAGCGGCAGCACGACGAGCCTCACCCGGCCATCGTCATGCGCATGAATCGGCGGCTGCGGCACGCGTCCTTCGCGCGCCGACTGCAGTGGCAGTTGATCCGTGCCGGGGTCGACATGCCCGCCAGCCGATTCCTGGTGCTGCAAGGGCTGGCCGCAGGTGTGGGCTTCCTTCTCGGCTACGTCGTGGCCGGCAATTACCTCGACATGAACGGAATCGACGGTCTGGGCGTCGGCGCTCTGGGCGCAGTGGCGGCCGGCTATCTGCCGCGCTACGGTCTGGGGTTTGTCGAACAGCGCCGCTTGGGCAAATTCGAGCGTCAGCTTCCAAACTTGGTCGATGCGATGGCGGGCGCGCTGCAGGCCGGTTCGAGCCTACCTCAGGCCATGGAGATGGTCAGCCGCGAGATGCCGCCCCCGATCGGCGAGGAGTTCGCGGTCGTCGTCCGCGAGCTGGCGGTAGGCGTGCCGATGCAGGAGGCGTTCGACAACATGCTCGACCGCGTCCGCAGCCTGGACCTGGACATGCTCGTGACGGCGATCAACATCCAGTACCGCGTGGGCGGCAATCTCAGCCAGATCCTGCGGTCGATCGCGCATACCATCCGCGAACGGCTCCGAATTCGCGGCGAGATCGCGGTCCTGACCGCTCAGGGACGCCTGTCCGCCTACGTGGTGAGCGGCCTGCCCGTCTTCCTGGTCGGGGTCCTGTTCATGATCACTCCCAGCTACATCTCGAAGCTGTTCTTACCGGGCGTGACCCGCCTGCTGCTGGCGCTCGGGATTATGGGCATCGCCAGCGGCTTCTACTGCATGCGCAAGATCACCGACATCGACGTCTAACGACGAATGAGGAATGAAGAATGAAGAACCGACGACCGACCTCGGCCGTCTGGGAGCCGCCGTTCTGGGCAGGAGCATGCTGACGATCGCGCTGGCGCTCATTCTTCATTCTTCATTCTTCATTCTTGATTCTTCATTCGCGTACGCCGACGGCGAGCTGGTGGTGGAGGAGGTCAGGACAGACGCGTTTCCGCGGATCGTGCTTCGCTTCGCCTTGAGTCCGGCCGATGGGTTGGCGACGGGAGACCTGGCCCAGCGCGGGGTGTTGATCGTCGAGGCCGGCCAGAACCAGCAGATCGTAGACGTGTATCCAGTCGGTCGGGCGGCGGGCGGGCGGAGCGCGACGTACGAGGCCGTCTGGACGTCGCGCCTGCGTGCCGAGCCCGGCGACAAGGTTGGCGGGCGGATCGTAGTCCAGCCACCAGGACTTCCCGAGAGCGCCAGCGAGTTCAGCTATACGATGCCGCTCTTAGCGCGAGGGCGAGTGGAGACGCTGCCTGCGCCGATTTCACAGCTCCAGGCCGTACCTCGGCCATCGCTGGAGCGCTCGGACATCATCTTCGTCGGCTCGCTGGCCGCGGTCCTAGCCGGCATCGCCATGCTCTCCGTGCTGGGTGGGTTCGGCTGGCGGACCGCTGCTCGCGAGGTGGAAAAACGACTGGCTACCTGGGTCGCGACAGCCGCCCCGAGTCGAGCCGGCAGCCTGGTCGCGAGGGGCATCGCCAATCGTCGGCGACTGAATCTCACTCCCGCGATCCGTCTTTTCGCTCGAATCGGCTCCCGCCTGATGTCGCCAAAGCAGGCGGAGAAGCTCCGCCAAAACCTGATCCTGGCGGGCCGCCCGTCGGCGATACAGTACTCCCAGTTCATTGCCATCAAGACGGGGCTCGGGCTGGGGCTCTTCGGCCTCGGTTACTGGCTCATGTTCGGCGAAGCCCCCTTCATCAACGTCCTCGCGGTCGCGCTCTGCATGGCGCTGGCAGGCTTCCTCCTGCCCAGCATCTGGCTCGGGCGGGCGATCAAGAAGCGCCAGTACCAGCTCCGCAAGTCGCTCCCAGACGCGCTCGACTTGATGACGATCGGCGTCAGCGCGGGACTGTCCTTCGATGGGGCGCTGGCCGAGATCGTCGAGAAATGGGACAACGCGCTGAGCCGTGAGTTCGGCGTCGTGCTCGGCGAGCTGCGGATGGGGACCGGCCGCCGCGAGGCATTGACGGGCCTAGTTGAGCGAACGAGGGTCGAAGAGATCCAGACCATGGTCACCCAGCTCATTCAGGCCGACGAGCTAGGGATGAGCCTGACCGAAACGCTGCTGACCCTGTCAAATCAGATGCGGATCAAGCGCCGCCAGCATGCCGAGGAGCTAGCCCACAAGGCGGCGGTGAAGATGCTCGTTCCGCTGGTCTTCCTGATCTTCCCCGCCCTGTTCGTAGTGATCCTGGGCCCGTCCGTCCCGGACCTGTACAAGTTCATCTCTCAGGGACCAACCTAGGGTGGCCCGTCAGGTCCGAGTACTCAATACGACCCGCGGCACCGTGCTCGCCGAGCGTGCCGACGTCGCCGATTCCTTCTGGTCGCGCGGACGCGGATTGCTTGGCCGAGCGGCCCTGAAGCCCGGCCAGGGGCTGGTGATCGTGCCGGCCCGGGCCGTCCACTGTATCGGAATGGCGTTCCCGATCGACGTCCTGCATCTCGACCACCAGGGTCGCGTGCTGCGGGTCGTCCCCAACCTCCGTCCGTATCGGTTCGGTCCACTTGTCTGGCGATCGCACTACGTCGTCGAGCTGCCGGCCGGAAGCGCCCTTGCAGCCATGACCTCCCCGGGCGACGTCGTAGCGCTGCAACCGATACTGTCCTCCTTGACGAAGGCGTAGTAGCCGCGAGTCCAGCTCAGACTCAACGTCCCTGGAAGCGCACCGTTTTCGTTGATCTTGACAGATCCACATGAGCCTGTCTGTCGCGCCTCCTCAACGGTTCGCAGGACGCTACGCCATCCTTCGGGAGATCGGCGTCGGGGCCGGCGGCGGCGCGAGCGGTCAGGCCTTTCTGGCGCAAGACACGACGTCAGGCGCACACGTCGTCCTCAAGCTCTCCACGCAATCTTCGGACTCCATCTACCAAATCAGGACCGAGTCACGGGTGCTCCAGATTCTCGCCGAGTCGTTCGGCACGAACGGCCAGACCGACGACTGGGATGGGCAGATACCGGTGCCCATTCTCATCCAGGCCTCAGCACAGCCTTCGGGCGATTCACGGGTCTACCTGGTAGAGGAGTTCGTCCAGACGCCCTTAGAGTCGCTGGTCGAGCTGGTCAGGAGACGAACAGACGGCTGGTCACCGTTCAACGCGCTGGAGGTCGCGGACGCGCTGGCCAGAATGCTGGAGCTGGTCCACGCGAACGGCGTCATCCACGGCGACCTGAATGACCGCAAGCCGGAGCATGTCTTCTGGGATCCGCGTGGACGCACACTCAAGGTCATCGACTGGGGCATCGCTGATTTTCCGGGCGTTCTCCAGCGTCGGCATTTGCCGCGCAGCGACATCGACGGGGTCGGAGGCCTGCTGCACTACATGCTGACCGGTAACTCACGCGAAAGAGGCGGGAGTGTTCCAGACTGGGCGGGCGCGATCATCGGGCGGTGCGGCGGTCAGCGCGGAGCGTTTCAGACGGCCACAGAACTCCGTCGCGCGACAGGCCAAACACTGTCGACCGAGCGGCTGAGGCTGCGCCAGCGTGTCACGCGGCTCTATTCGACCCTCTCCACGCCGATTTCGGCTGACCGCGCCGACTCGGCCGTTAAGCTCGCCGCCGTCTTTAACGAGGTAGACCCGTTCAACGCCGCGGTGGCGGACAGCAGATGGCTGGTCGAGGGGCCCGCCGACATCGACCGGGCGCTAGAGCGCCTTCTGACTCAGCTTCGGGCGTGCCTCGCCCTGTTTTCGGTGGCCGCAGGCGACCCTAGCAGTGCCCGTTTATCGGCGGCGGAAGTGGCGGTCAGCGCGCGTGACCTGCTGCGGCTCGTGTCGAAACTCGGGCAGACCGCCGGCGGCGAGCTCGAGGTCATTACTGGCACGCTACCAGCACGCTCTCAGTCGGCGGTCGAACTGGACTGGGACGCGCTGGCCGGCGCCTTCGACGAGATTGCGCACGGGCGACTGACGCCTCACGCCCCAAATGGACCCTCAGCTGAGCCGTGGGCGACATTTGAGCGGTCGCTGCTCTCGCTCGACCTGCCAGCGGCGGCCGCGCTACTGGCCGCTCAGCCGGGCCTGTTGCGGGAGCCGCGACGTGCCTCGGACCTTCGCGACTGGCTGCTCCGCGCCCACTTCCGGATTCACCCACTGCTGGACGTCGAGCGGTTCGTGCTGGTCGCGCGGCGGCGCGCGCGTGGGCTGAGCGGCGACGTTCCGGCCGACGTCGAGCAGCGTTGGACGGCGGTGCTGGACGATGCCTGGCGCACCCTGGCGGCGATCGACGACGGCGGCCCGCCCGGTAAGCTGGCCGCTAGTTGGGACGGACTCGCCGACGCGGCCGGCAGGCTGGCCCTGGAGTTCCCCGGGCTCGACGCGGATATGAAGCTGTCCCAGGCACGGCAAAGCCTGGACAGCGGCCGGTCGCGGTTCGGGCAGCTCGCCGAGTCCTGGCGAGCGGGTGAGTATGGCGCGGTCGGCGTGCTGGCCCGCGGCCTGGCCCACGACTTTCCGGAGCTGGGGTTGGCGCTCGCCGACTGGACGACAGACGCCCCAAGCACAGCCCGACGAGCCGAGCTGGTGGGTGAACTGGAGCGTGTGCTCGTGGGCCTCGAAGCGAATCCGTCGATCGCCAGCGGGGCGGTAGGTGAGGTCTCGAAGGCGGTTCGGCTGTTCCGCGACCTCGGTCGACTGGATCCGGCCGCCCCATGGCTTCGGTCGTGCAGGTCCGCGCTTCACGCATTCTCTGAGCTGGCCAAATCGGAGTCCGAACTGGATCGCCGCGCCGCCTGGCGCGGTCTGGCGGAAGTTTCGCATGCGGTGCGGACTCGTCGAACAGTACCGGGCTGGGCCGCCCACCCCAGGCGGCTGAGAGGGGCTGTGCCGGCCGCCGCTCGCTTCGTCGCCGAGCTGACCACCAGGGAGGACGCGGAACAAGTTGACCTGGCTCGGTACGAAGAACTGGCGGCGAAGCTGGGGCCTTTTCGATCGGTCTTCGACCCTGACGTTGCGAGCTTCCTCTCTCGCTGCGCATCGCTCCACGTCGAGCGCGGGCGCTGGGCGGAGGCCGCCCAGCAGTACGGTCGAGCCGTCGCGCTCGCCGAGCGTACGGCTGCCAGCCTGCCACCGGTCCATCCGCTCGCGGCCGAGCAGCAACGCCGGGCCAGAACGCTGAAATCGAACGCGGCCGTGGCACGTGTGGTGGTAGAGGCCCTCGAGGGCCTGGCCGACGGCAAGGTTGCGCAAGCAGCGGAGTTGCTCAGAGCGATCGAGCAGTCCATAACGCCCGACCCGCCAGTCCGGCGCGGGCTCGACACTCTGCGCCGCCTGCTCAACGCGTATGAACGATCCGCGGGCGCGGGCATCGGCACTGCCGAACTGGAGCCACTCCTGGACGAGTTACCGCCGGGCGAGCCGCGCAGGCTCTTCGGACTGCTCGCCGAACGCCTACCGGCCTCGCCGGCCCCGCGCGACGAATCAGAGCAAGTTGATTCGCCGACCCGGGACCCAGAGCCAGCAGTCCGATCAATGGTCAGCGAGCCATCCGCCAACGCGCGGCTCGCGACGCTCGCCAAGTTGGGCTCGATTGCAGGTCTGGCCGTGACGGTGATCGCCATGGTAATCGGGGCGGGCATCGCAAGCGTCAATTGGGCCTCGTCAGTGCCGACGTTCTCAGCCAACTTGACCTCAGTGGGGCCGGCACAGGTCGAGCCCGCGCCGACGTCTGGCCCCCTGGAGGGGCTCGACAAAGCGCTGCTCGCCTTTGACGCGCGGGACTACCCAGAGACCATCAAGTTCCTCAGGGCCGTCACAGAGGATCTCAAAGTCAACAACCCGCTGGTCGAGACGGTGAACGACCTGCTCTACCAGACCCACCTGAAATACGGCGAACTGCTTGTGGACAGGGCGCTGCACGAGCTCGACCCGACCGAGCTCGACTTGGCCGCCACGCAGTTCCAGTCCGCCCTCGACCTGCGGACCGGCGACGAGGCGGCAACGAAGGGGCGCGACGAAATTCCGCTGGCGCGGAAGCGGATTCTGGCCGAGCAGAACCGGCAAAGCGATGACGATGCCGCTATCGCGGCGCTCGAGGAGATCATGAAGGTCGCCCCCGACTACTGGAGGACGCGCGAGACGCTGTACGCCCTGTTGCTTCGGAAGGCGTATCGCCTCTGGGAGGCCGGCGACCGCGAGGGAGCGCACGCGCTGCTGAGACGGGCCCTCGAAGTCCAGGCCGAGGCGGGCAGGCGAATCGAACATCCGCCGACCCCAGTTGCGCTGCCCCCCTGGCCGACCGAGCCGGGTAGTCCAATCGAGCCGGCCCCGTTCCAGAGTATCCCACGCGATGGCCACGATCGGGATCTGACAAGGCCGAGCGGCGTGCCGGCGCCGGCACCTACAGAGCTGAAATAGACATGCAAACGCTGGTTGGCGACCTGTTCACCCTGCGGCGTAACGTCGACCTGCAAGCACCGGGCGGCGTCGCCGACGTCTACGAGGTGGAATTGTGCAACCGTCTCGAAGCTTCGAGCTGGCTGGGTAGCGTGGTCAGTGAGGCCAGCCGTGCGGCCGCGGAGCAGAGCGTCGTCAAAGTGCTCAAGTCCAAGCATCTGCAGACTCCACGCCCGGATGCCATCCACTCGCTCGCGACCGAGGCGCGCGCGCTGAGCTTGCTCCAATCGAGTCACCACGCCACCCCCCTGCTCGGGATGGGCTTCGTGCACGCCGCCGCATTGCCGCGCGAAGGCGAGGTCGGCGGGCACTTGTGCGAGGGGCTGGCGGAGTTTGAGGCGGAAGTCGACGATGTGGCGCGGACCGGGCGGCTGCCATTTCTCATGCTCGGAAACGTCCCGTTCGAGTGGACGCTGCTCCAGCCTTACGCCGGGCGCGGCTACGAGACTGGCTACGCCGCTGAATATCGCTTCGGCGAAATCGTCCAGGTAGCGCTCGAGCTGCTGCGCTTCCTCGACCACTGCCGCGAGCAGCTCGGGCTCTATCACTTTGACCTGAAGCTCGAGCACGTCGCCTGGCACGACGGGCGTCTGGTTGTGATCGACTGGAACTGGGCACAAATGTCCGAACCAGGTCTCCAGGATGGTGTCCTGTACCAGGACCTGCGGCGCCTGTTTGTGCGAGTCCTGCATCCGCTGTTGACGGGCCGAGACATCGACGGGAAGGAGCCGGCGGCCACCTGGGGACACATCGGCGATCCCCACCTGTACCCGGATCCGGCCACCGGCCTGCTGCGCTTTCCAGCGGTGGAGCGGCTGGTTGACGAGGCGCTTCTGCGCTGGCTGAGCCGTGGGTTGGAGCGGCAGGGCAGCGGCTTTCCGACCCATGGGGCGGCGGCGG
>DASPXK010000012.1:0-1744 GCA_035637315.1 Chloroflexota bacterium | reverse complement strand
TACTTGCACGGGGTGCGGTCGTCGCGGAAGCTGGCGCGGCTGGCCCGGCAGGAAGCGACGTTCGTGTACCTGGCCGGGGGCGGGCAGCCGAACTATCGGACGCTGGCGCGGTTTCGGCGGGAGAACGCGGCGGCGTTCCGGACGATCTTTCAGGAGACGGTGGTGCTGGCGTTGCAGTTGGGGCTGGCCCGGCTGGGGCACGTGGCGCTGGACGGGACGAAGCTGAAGGCGCAGACGTCGAAGCACAAGGCGATGAGCTACGGGCGGATGCGGCAGCGGGAAGCGCAGCTCCGGGACGAGATCGCGCGGCTGACCGAGCAGGCTGAGGCGCAGGACACGGCCGAGGATCAGGAGTACGGGCTCGACGCGGACGGGTACTCGGTGGGTGAGGAGCTGGCACGGCGGGAGGCCCGGCTGGCGAAGATCCAGGCGGCGCGTGAGCACCTGGAGGCGGAGCAGCGCGCCGAGCAGGGGGTGTCCGAGGACGCGCCACCGGTGATTGCCGACAAGGAACAGCGGTCGTTCGCGGACACCGACGCGCGGATCATGTTGATGAAGCGGGGTGAGTACGACTACGCGTACAACGCCCAGGCCGGTGTGGATGGGGACAGTGGGGTGATTGTGGTGGCCGAGCTCACCAACGTCGCCCCGGACGTGGGCCATCTGCCGGCTGCGGCCAGCGAGGTGCGCGCGCTGCGCGACGTTGCGCAGGTGCCCGCCGAGCAGCCGACGACGCTGAGCACCGATGCCGGGTACTTCAGCGGGGAGAACGCGGCTGAAGACGGGGCCGGGCTCGACCTGCTGATCGCGGCCGGGCGCGACGACCCGGCCGCTCCCGTCACGGCGACACCGACGGCCAAGGTGTTCGCGATCGACCGCTTCGGCTACGACGCCGCCCGCGACGTCTGGGTCTGTCCGGCCGGCAACCTGCTGGCGCGCCCGGAGCCCGTGGCTGGAGCGCTCGGCCGCCCCACGCTCCATCGCTACGTCGCGGCGTCGGCCGACTGCGCGGTCTGCCCGCTGCGCGCCCACTGCCTGAAGCCCGATGAGGCGCGTCGCGAGCTCAACGCCCAGCGCTCCCGGGCCACCGGCGCGATGCGCTTCAAACTCCGACAGCCCGAGGCTCGTCGACGCTACGCCCGGCGGAAGACCATCGTCGAGCCCGTCTTCGGGCAACTCAAGGACGCGCGCGGCTTCACGTCCTTCAGTCTGCGCGGCCTGGCCCTCGCCACCGGCGAGTACCTGCTGGCCTGCCTCGCCCACAACCTTGGTAAGCTGCTCCGGGTCTGCGCGCTCCCGAGCGCCCGCGTGGCGCCAGCGGCGGCCTGAGCCCCGGTCCATCCACCCACGATCCTCGGACGGGCCTCACCAGCCGCCGCCGCGCACGCTCCGACGGCCCTCCAGGATCCTCGCTTCCTCCCGCGCCGCTCTCGGCCCGGTCGCCACTCGGTCAGCCACGCACGCTCCAGCCCTTCCACGTACCGACCCGTGACCCAGCCTCCTAGGAGGAGCTACAGTTACTGGAGCGCGCCATGACGCGATGGCTGGCGCAGCTGCCGGACGAGTTGGCTGCGGGTGTCGACCCGCGCGGCTCGGCGCGCGAGCGCGGCGACCAGGTAGCCGCGGTGCTCAGCGCCTCCCTCGCCCGCCAGACGATGTTGTGCGATCTCATCAACGCACAGACCAACGTGCTGGAGCACAACGTGTCCGTCGAGGTCGTCGTGCAGCACAAGCGGTCCGCCAT
>DASPXK010000011.1:0-5963 GCA_035637315.1 Chloroflexota bacterium | reverse complement strand
CGAAGCGCATTATACTGGCCGTTCCTCCACCATTCCCTGCCACCCCCAATCCGCTACTCACTACTCACCACTCACTACTCACTACTCATTCCTCGCCTATACTCCCCTCGTGGTTGAGATTCGGCTCATCGGCGTGCGGGGCGTAGGGGAGGTGCGGCCAGGCGACGAGCCGGCGGCGCTGCTCGTCGAGGCCTTTGAGCGGCAGGGTGAGCGGTTCCAGAGCGGGGACGTCCTGGTCGTCACCCAGAAGATCGTCTCCAAAGCCGAGGGGCGGCTCGTCGATCTGGCGACGGTCGAGCCATCGGATACCGCTCGCCAGTTGTCCGAGATCAGCAAGCGCGACCCACGCCAGATCGAGGTCGCCTTGCGCGAGAGCGCTCGGATCGTCCGAATGGAGCGCGGTGTCCTGATCTCGGAGACGAGCCACGGCTTCATCTGCGCCAACGCCGGCGTGGACGGATCGAACCTGGGATCACGAGGCGTCGTCTCGCTGCTGCCGCTCGATCCGGATGCCTCAGCCGAGCGGATCCGTCGCGGTATCGGAGAGCGGACCGAGGCTGAGGTGGCGGTGATCATCTCGGACACATTCGGTCGGCCCTGGCGAACCGGCCAGACCAACGTCGCGATCGGCGTAGCCGGGCTGCGCCCGCTGCGCGACTATCGGGGACAACGCGACTCGGCCGGCCAGACGCTGGTGGTGACCGAGATCGCCGTGGTCGACGAACTGGCATCGGGGGCCGAGCTGGCGATGGGCAAGCTGGATCGCGTGCCCGCCGCGGTCGTCCGTGGCTACGAGTACGAGTCCGGCGAGGGGCGCGCCACCGAGCTGGTACGCCCCCGCGAGCTCGACTTTTTTCGGTGAACCTAACCCCCTGGCCCCCTTCCCTAAAGGGAAGGGGGAACTCTCTTCACGTGCTCCACCTTCCTTTTAGGGAAGGGGGTTAGGTGCGCACGCCCAGCACGTTAACGACCTGGACCGGCCTGGCGAACCCTTTAAGCGTCAAGTCGGGCAGGGTCTCGGCCTCAACCAGCTCCTCCACTGCCGCGTACGCCCGTTGGCTAAGCAGGACCTGGCCGCTCAGGGCGTCGTCGCATAGGCGGGAGGCCATGGTGACGACCGTGCCGATCGCGGTGTAGTCGAACCGGCCCTCGAAGCCGATTTTCCCGAGGGTGGCGTAGCCGAGGTCGATCCCGACCCCGAACCCCAGCTCGTTTCCTCGCTTGCGCCAGGCCGCCGAGAGTGCGCCCATTCGTTCTCGCATGGCGACGGCCATGCGCACGGCGCGAGCGGCCGGATCGGGGCAGGGCAGCGGGTCGTTGAAGAAGACCATCATCCCGTCGCCCGCGAAATGGCCGACCGTGCCCTCGAACTCGAAGATCAGGCTGCCCATCGCGTCGTGGTACTCGCGCAGGATGGCCATCACCTCCTCCGGCTCGGCCGTCTCGGAGAAGGAGCTAAAGCCGCGCAGGTCGCAGAAGAGGACACCGATCTGGCGGCGGTGGCTCTCGAGGAGGCTCTCGTCCCCCGAGGACACGACCAGGTCGGCGAGCTGGGGGGACAGGAAACGCTTCAGTCGGCTGGCACGCTCCAGCTCGGCCAGCTGCTCGGCCACGCGCTGCTCGAGGGCCCGGTTCCATTCGGCAAGCTGGCCGGCCTGTGCCTCGAGGCGAGCGGACTGCTCCTGGACGGTGTCGTGAAGCGCTTTGATTCGCAGCATCGACTTGACTCTGGCGACCAGCGCCGCCTGGTCGACCGGTTTGGCCAGGTACTCGTCGCCGCCGGCCTCGAGACCGGCCACAACATCCTGCGAGTCCGTCTTTGCTGTGACCATGATGATCGGGATGAAGGGCAGGCCGGAATCCGCCTTGAGGCGGCGGCTGACCTCCAAACCGTCCAGCTTGGGCATCATGATGTCCAATAGGACCAGGTCTGGCTGCCGCTCGCGAGCCACCGCCAACGCCTCTTCGCCATCGGCTGCCGTAGCGATCTCGTAGCCGTGCCCGGCGAGGCGGGCCTGGAGGATGTCCAGGTTGATCGGGTTGTCGTCGGCGATCAGGAGCAGAGGAGGGGTTCGCATGGCGGAAGGAGCCAGGAGCCAGGAGCTAGGAGCCAGGAGATCAGCGAGACACGCGCCCGGGCGTCCTCGAGGCCACGTTTGGGCCGAGTTTTCTTCCAGGTCTGGGGTCCGTCCACTCCTGGCTCCTGGCTCCTGGCTACTGGCTACTCGGTAGATATTCCCGGATCTTGGCCAGCAGGTCCCGCGGACTGAACGGCTTGGTGACGTAGGCGTCACAGCCGGCCTCGCGCGCCTTGACGTCGTCACCGCTGAGCGCGTAGGAGGTCACCGCGATGATCGGGATCTCGCGTAGCGCTGGGTTCGCCTTGATCTGGCGGGTCGCCTCATAGCCGTCGAGCCCCGGGAGCTGGATATCCATCAAGATCAGGTCCGGACGCTCGGCCTCGGCCAGCGCCACGCCCTCCTCCCCGCTTACCGCCTCAAGCACCTCGTAGCCAACACTGGTCAGCAGGTCGCGTACGATGCGACGATTGTCCTCGTGGTCTTCCACGATCAGGACCCGCCCGCTCATACCGCCACCTCCCGACGCTCCGCCGAGAGCGGCACCGTGAAGGTAAAGGTCGAACCGCTACCCACAGCTGACTTCACCCAGATCCGGCCACCGTGCAGCCCAACGATCCGCCTGGCGATCGAAAGTCCCAGCCCGGTACCACCCTGCTTTCTGGTGCTCGTCGTATCCGCCTGCTGGAACTCCTCAAAGATTTTCTCCTGGTCCTCCTCGGAGATGCCCGGGCCGGTGTCTGAGACCGAGACCACGAACGCGTCGTCTGCCGCGCGTGCCTCGATCCGCACCTCGCCCGCTTCGGTGAATTTGATCGCGTTTCCCACCAGGTTCAGCAGCACCTGGGTGAGGCGGCGTTCGTCGCCCCGGCCAACGGGCAGCTCAGGCATCACCGCCATGTTGAGGGTGAGCCGCCGCTCGGCCGCCAGCGACTCTACGGCCGTGTAGACCGTCTGCACAACTTGCTCGAGCGAGTAGTCGCTCAGCGACAGCGTCAGCTGGCCTGCCTCCATCTTGGACAGGTCCAGCACGTCGTTGATCAGCCCCAGCAGGTGGCGGCCGCTCTTCTCGACGCGGTCAAGGACGTCCCTGATCTTCTCGGGCGCCTCGCCGTACACGCCGTCCATGATCAGCTCCGCGTAGCCCAGGATGGCGTTGAGTGGCGTGCGCAGCTCGTGAGACATGTTGGCCAGGAACTGGGACTTGTGTTGGCTGGCGATCTCGAGCTGCCGGCCCTTCTCTTCGATCTCCTGGAACAGCCGAGCGTTCTCGATCGCCAGGACCGACTGGCTGGCGAAGGTCTGAAGCAGGTCGACGGTTTTCTGGTCGAATTCGCCCGGCGCCTTCCGCCGCACCACCAGCGCGCCGACGATCCGCTCCTCACGAAGGAGGGGTATCACGAGCAGGGCCCGGAAGCCGGCCCGCGCCATGACGTCGCGAAGTGGGTAGGCCGGCTCGTCCAGGATGTCTGGGACCTGGACGGCCTGCCGTGTGGTGGCCGCCCGGCCCACGGCCGTCTCGCCGAGCTGGATTCGCGCCTCGCGGAGCCGCTCGATCAGCTCCTCGCTCATCTGGTGGGTGGTGCGCAGGTCGAAGGCACGGCTGGTCTCGTCGAACTCGTAGATCGCGCCGCCGTCTGTCCCGGAGAGCTGGACCGCGTGGGCCACGATGGTGGTGAGGACCGTCTGGAGGTCCAGCGAGGAGCTGACCACCAGACTGACCTCCGCGAGCGCCTTCTGCTGCAGGACGGACCGCCCTAGCTCCTGGGTACGAGCCTGCAGCTCGTCGTACAGGCGGGCCAGCTCGTCATTCATTGAGTTGACGCGCTGCGCCAGCTCGCCGAGCTCATCCTGGTTCTCGACTTGGACGTGGGACGAGAAGTCACCCGAGCCAATGCGCTGCAGTCCCTTGCTCACGTCGGCGATTGGCCGCACGACGACCTCGGAGAACACGTACCCAAGCGGAAGCGCCACGCCGGCGGCCAAAAGTACCAGCACGAGCATAACCAGCTCCTGGAGGTGTCGCGCGTTGTCCATCTCGGCCATCCAGGCCACCAGGTCTCGGTCCAGATCGTCGGCCAGCGCAAAAAGCGCTGCCTCCACCATTTGCCGCGACGGCTCCAGCGCAGCCAGTTGCGCCTGGGCCTCGGCCGTGTTGCCGGCGCGAAACAGCTCGATAACCCTGCTGACGGAGGTATTGAGCTCGGCAAAGCGCGCGTCTGCCTCCCGCACGGCCGGCAACCGCTTCGCCGCCTCATCGGGGACACCGACCATCGTGGTCACGTCGGCCGGATGCAGCGGGGGCGGGACCTGCTTCAAGTGGTCCAGCTCATCGGCAACGAGTTTCGCCGCGGATGTCATTGCCTGGAGACTGGCTTCGCTAGTATCGCCGCCGACCCGAGTCAGGGCCGCGGTCTCCGCCCGCAGATTAGCCTGGATCCGCATGGTGTGGTCTGCCCAGTGCTGCATCGCCCTCCCGCCATGCAGGCTCCGGTGCATCTCCTCCACCATCGCGAAGCCGAGCCAGCCGACCGCGAAGATCATCACGCCGAGGATGACGAAACCCAGCATGAGCTTGCGCTGAAAATGGGCCCGGTAGCGGGCAATAGTCCGCACCGCCCAGAGGTCCAGCCGCGCCCGCCCGACAATAATGTGGTAGAGCCAGGCCTGGACCGCGGACAGGACCACGCCGATCGGGATGAACAGCAGGAACAGCGACGGTATCTGCGACACACTCACACCCTGGGCCAGCACTCGGTTTAGCGGCCACCAGAACGGCAACTGGAACGGCAGGTCGACGAAGAGACGGTCGCGTGGAACGTAGAACGGCGCTTCATTCCAGATCGGGGTAAAGCCGTCCCAGGGGGTTGGACGGAGGTCCATGTACGTCACCTGGACGAACATGGCCAGGTAGAACACCGGCATCGACACCAGCGCGGTCACCAGTCCCGCCAGCGCGCCGGCCAGCGCGGCGCGGCCCGGCCCGCGGATCGCCGGACCCGCGAGACGTACCGCGGCAACGCCGGTCACGACGAGTGGTGCGAAGACAAAGGGGAAGAACTCCGGCGCCCCACCAGACCCCAGCCTTCGCCAGAGCAGCGTCGCAAGAACGGCAATCAGCAGCCCCGCGCCGGTCAGAAGCCCAGCGTAGAGCGAGTGGCGTACCAGCATCGTCCCATCCCCTCGAAGCAACAGCGGCACTCCGCTCGACCGTGATCCGGTTGCCTCTCCCCTGGCCGCGGAGGCCTCAGGAGCCCTACCGGCGGCCCCCTACTATCGCTCGCCACCCGGCCCCTGTCAAACAGGCGGAAGCCTCCAGCGGGCGCTGCGACACGCGACCCGGCCCGAGTCGGCTAACGGCGCTCATCTCTCATCTGGCTGGCGCTCGACCCGCACTGGCAGGGTGAACGAGAACGTCGAGCCCTGGCCGGGGCCTGACTCGACCCAGATGCGCCCTCCGTGCAGCTCGACGATCCTCCTGGCGATCGCCAGGCCGAGCCCAGTCCCAGACTTTTCCCGGCTGCTGGAGGTGACGACCTGCTGGAACTCTTCGAAGATTTTCTGCTGATCATCTTCGGAGATTCCAGGCCCCGTGTCGCGCACCGAGACGACGAACGCGCCGTCCGATGCCGTGGCCTGCAAGGTGACCTCGCCGGCCTCGGTGAACTTGATCGCATTGCCGACCAGGTGCAGCAGCACCTGGGTGATCCGCCGATCGTCCCCGATGCCGACGGGCAGCTCAGGCGGCAGCTCGATCCTCAGCGCCAGGCGCTTCTCCGAGGCCAGCGACTCGGTGGCAGTGACGACCGTCTGGACGACCTGGGAGAGGGAGTACGCGTCGAGCGAGAGGACGAGCGGGCCAGCCTCGATCTTGGACAGGTCGAG
>DASPXK010000010.1:0-7405 GCA_035637315.1 Chloroflexota bacterium | reverse complement strand
CGGGCTGACTGTCGACCACGTCGAGACGTTCCAGCGCACCCACATCTGGGACGACTGGACTGGTCGGTCCGGCATGACGCCGGCCAGCCGTGCCGCGCTCGAAGAGTTCCTCCGTTCCGCGCCGCGCCGCTTCCGCGAGCGCTATGTGGTCCAGTTCTTGCCCGACGGCACGGTCCACTCCTGGAGCGACTTCAAGTGCCTGATTCGGGGGGTGAAGTAGCCGTTGGCCAACCCGCGGCTGCGTTAGAAGCAGTCCGTGACCAACCTGTGTCACCTGTGCCAGCCGCCAGAAGTGGGCTCGGAGTTACACTGGCAGGGCTATGGACCGCGCGATGGGCGTTCGCCCCCCTGTACGGGTCCATCCCGCCGAGCTAGGCAGGCTCAGACGGCCGGGTGTCATCGCCGCCTACATGGAAGCCCGGTTTGGTTCGTTTGAGGTTCAGCTGAGGGAGGCCCAACGGCGATTGGCGTTACTCAGCCGGGGAGTGGGTCGCCTGCGCGCCAGCCTGGATTCGACTCGCGCCGAACTGGACAAGCGCACTCCGCCATGCAAGCAGCGTGGAGAGCGGACTGTTTGACGGCGTCTGACTGACCTGCCTATACTGATTTCCGGCTCGCGGGAGTGATGTAGTGGCAGCCTGCTAGCTTCCCAAGCTAGACGTGAGGGTTCGATTCCCTTCTCCCGCTCCCAGCCCGACCAGACTGGATTACGTCCGGTCGGGCGTTTGTCTATCCAAAGAGCCGCTCCCTCACGGTCGCGGTACTGACGACGGGGGGCGGCACCCTGACGGTCGCGGTACTGCCCGACAGGCGCTGGCTCAGCGTGGCGGCATGCCCCGAACCGTCCGCGGCTTAGCTCTCCAGCAGCCGGCGCTCGACTTCGGCCAGGATGACGTCGGTTGGCGCCAGGGCGGGGCCCTCGCCGTGGTCCTCGGGCGGGATGATCGAGACGCCCCACTCGCGCAGGGTCGCGCACGATTGGGCGGTCCGCGGGTGGTCGAGCAATGGCTGGTTGACCGAGACGGCTACCACAACCGGTGTCTTGCGGCCGATCGCCTCGGACGCTAACGAAAGCGCCAGGTTGTCGGCGGTTCCCGCCGCCAGCTTGTTCAGCGAGTTGAAGCTGCAGGGCGCGACCAGGACCAGACCCCGTGGCGGGCGCGGCAGGATGGCGGCGTCGAAATAGGATTCGACCAGCCGGTTGCCCTCGACGTCCGACAGCTCGCGCGGGCTGATGATCCGAGTGGCGTTTGGCGTCATCAGCGTGATCGTCTCGCCGACCAGTTGGCCAAGGCCCCGGATCAGCTCCGGGGCCCGCGTGGCGGTCTTGGCGCCCGTGACGACGAGGTAGGCAACTTGCAGAGTCACTTCATGCCTAGCGTCAGGCAGGCCAGGGCGATGGCGTTCTTCGTGCGCAGCAGGAGGCTCTCGATCTCCATGAACTCGTTGTTGCCGTGTACGCCGGTTCGGTTCGGCTCGGCGGTCGGATGGTGCGGCGCGAAGCCATACACCTGGGTGCCCAGGGGCCGAACGAATCGCGAGTCGGTGAAACCGACCGTGAGGGCCGGGACCAGCCTGAACTCCTCGCCGAGCGCCATACCGAGCGACTGCCGGCACAGCTCGACGAACGGCGAGTCGCTGGGCGACGAGTTCGAGACGGCGGTGTAGTCGATCTCGATCTCGGTCCCAAGGCCCTCGGTGATGTGCTCCAGCTCCTGGCGCAGGTAGCGATCATCCTGGCCCGGCAGGCCGCGCACGTCGCACACCACCCGGCAGCGATCTGGGATGCTGTTGCTCTTCACCCCGGCCTCGACCATTGTCGGGGTGATCGTCATCCGCGAGGCTGCCTTGAGAGTGGTGGCCAGCGCTCGCTGATCGGTGAGCGAGTCACAGATTCGGTCGATGTTCTCGGCGTTAGGCGCATGCTCCACACCCAGCGCCTAGAGCACTTCGCGGAAGAAAGGGTGCGAGACGTCGATCTCGGGCTCGTAGGCCATGATCCGCTGGACCACCTCCGCCATGGCCGGGACCGGATTGTCGGCCGCCCACGGTCGGGAGGCGTGGCCGGAGCGACCTTTCTTCATGAGCCGCGCCTCCAGCCGACCCTTCTCCCCAGTGTGGATCGGGTAGATCACGCCGCTTGGGGTATGGATCGGCACGCCGCCACCCTCGTTGATCGCGAAGTCGGCTCGGACCTTCTCGGGATAGTTATCGGCCACCCAGCCAGCACCCCAGCGGCCGCCAGACTCCTCGTCGGCCGCGGCCAGATAGACCACCTCACCCCCCAACCGCACGCCGGCCCGCTTCAACAGAACCAGGGCCATGCAGTGAGCCGAGACATCGGCTTTGTCGTCGTCCGCGCCTCGGCCGTAAACGCGGCCGCGGTCGAGCGTGGCGGAGAACGGCGGATGCTCCCACAGCGTCTCGTCCTCGACTGGCACGACGTCGGTGTGGGACATGAACAGGAGACGCTTACCCTGGCCGGGCAGGCTGGCGACCAGGTTGCCACGGTTGGGAGCGGACTCATGGATCTCGGCCGCGATGCCAACCTCGGCCAGCTTATCGCGCAGCAGCTCGCAAACCGGCGTCTCGTTGCCCGTGTCCGGCCGAGGCCCCGTGTTGATCGTGGGGATGCGGACCAGGTCCCGATGGAGACGGATAATCTCATCCCGTGTCTGGTCGACGGACCTCAGCAGCTCCTCGATCGGCGGCATGTCTACCTTCCGGGGCTTACCTAACCCCCCAGCCCCCTTCCCTAAAGGGAAGGGGGAGCTAGTTGACTTCGACCGCAGTTTAGCCGCGAGCCCTCTGGCCGCTCAAACCGGTCGCCGCCCTGCTCGTAGTGCGCGCTTCAGCGCGCTTGGGCGCTAAAGCGCCTACTACCAACCCTACTCGTCCAACCAGACCGGGGGAAGGTGGCGACGGATCTCGATGTTGTCGAAAGGTGCGCTCTGGCGCGCACCCACCTGGCGCGCCCAGGCGGCCATCCGCCGCAGCCCTTCTTCCAGCGGCGTTTCGAGCGGGCAGTCGAAGAAGCGCCGTATCTTGTCGTGAGCGGAGTAGGCGTGCAGCACTTCGTTGCGCGGCGGCAAGTGGCGGATCTCAGGCTCCACGCCCAGCGCCTGGCCAACCAGGCGAGCCAGTCGACTGACGTCACAGGGCGTGTCTGCCCCGACATTGAATACCTCGCCATAAGCGGCCGGCGTGAACGGGGCCTGAGCGATAACGGGCGCGATGTCGCCTACATAGGTGAAGGCCCTGGTCTGGCTGCCGTCGCCAAAGATGGTCAGCGGCTCGCCGCGCAGGATCTGGCTCATGAAGATGCCGATCACGTTGCGGTAACGGTCGCCGATATTCTGGCGCTCACCGTACACGTTGTGTGGCCTGAAGATCACATAGTTCAGTCCGAACAGCTGGCGGCTCGCGCGCAGGTCTTGCTCCACCGCCAGCTTGGCGATGCCGTACGGGTCCTCTGGGCTGGGGACCAGCTCCTCACGCATGGGGAGCTGGTTGACGCCGTACACGGCGATCGAGGACGTGAACACAAAGCACTCTACGTCGTGGTTCACCGAGGCGTCGATCAGGTTGACGCTGCCGATCAGGTTGTTCTGATAGTTGAAGCGGCGGATGAAGTGGCTCAGCCCCTCCGCCGCGTATGCGGCCAGGTGATAGACGCGGCGGATCCTGTTCTCATTGAAGAGCGAGTCGACCAGCTCCACATCGAGAATGCTGCCTCGCACCAGTCTGGCCGACGGGTTGACGTTATCCGGGAACCCGCCACTCAAGTCGTCCAGCACAACGACATCGAGGCCGCGCGCGACGAGCGCGTCGACGACGTGCGAGCCGAGAAAGCCGGCCCCTCCGGTAACGAGTGCGGTGTCGGTCACGCGACTAGTGAGTAGTGCGTAGTGCGTAGTGCGTAGCATAATCGGTAGTGCCTGGCGCCTGGCTACCTCGGCGCATGCTGACCGCCGGCCAGTCGCTACTCACTACCCACTACGCACTACTGCCTACTCCCATGTGGACCTACACGGTCGTGTATTTCCTCGGCGTGTGCGGCGGAGTCGCCGCCAACTTACTGCTCGACGTGCAGCTTCGTCGGCCAGCCCTGAGCAAGCAGATCACCCTCGGCGCGCTGGGCGTGCTGCTGGCCGTGATCCTCTTCCAGACCAACACGGGAATCCCCGACTGGCTGCTGGTTGGCCTCTGGGCTGCGACGGGCGTTCTGGCCGGCCTCGGCAGTCGCGAGAGCCGAGCCCCGGTCCCGTAGTCGCCCGAGCTGGCTCTACGGCGTGGGCAGCGGACTTTCGATTACCACGTCGACGAGCGAAGGCCCATCCATCGCGATCGCTTCGCGCAAGGTGGACGCCAGATCATCCGGATGTTTCACGCGTCGGGCGGGCACTCCCATCGCCTCCGCGATGCGGTCGAACCGCAGCTCCGGGTCGGTCAGATCCATCTCCACGAACTGGCGGCCACGCGCCGCCTCGCCAAGATAGTCGAGCATGTTCAGCTTGAGGATCCGATAGGTGGCGTTGTTCAGCATCACATAGGTGACCGGGATGCGGTGGTGGGCCGCGGTCCAGAGGGCGGTGATGCTATACATGGCGGCCCCATCGGAGCAGACGCCAACCACCTTACGATCGGGCCGCGCTAGCTGCGCGCCAAGGCTGCCCGGCAGGCCGGGCCCGATCCCCCCGCCGCGCGCCCGCAGCAGGCGGCCCGGCGCGTCAGGCTGGATCGCGGCCTCCAGGTGGGGGCTGTTGGTGATCGCCTCGGCGAAGATCATCGCATTCTCGGGCAGCACCTGACGCAGCTCGTGCATCAAGCGTGGCCCAGAGATTGGGATGTTGTCCCAGCCCTGATGCGCCTGGGTCCGGTAGCGCTCGCGCGCGGCACGAGTCCGCTCGGTGATGGCGGCCGCGCGCGTTGCGGCTGCCGCGACCTGGCTGGCCGTGCGACGTCTCATGAGTAGCTCGCCTAGCTCGCGCAGGGCGGCCTTAGGGTCGGCGAGCAGCGCCACGGTGGCCGGCACGTTCTTGCTGAGGTCCCAAGCGTTGGCGTCGATTTGGACGAGCTTGGCGCCGGGCGGCAGCATGCCGCCCTCCGGGTCGGGGAAGATGAACTGAAAGATGGGTGCCCCCACCGCCAACAGGGCGTCGCACTCGGCCAGCAGCGCCTTTAGCGCCTTGGGAGCCACGAAGTTGACCGTGCCAAGGTTGAGCGGATGGCTGGCGGGCGCGTTGAACTCGGACCCGTAGCCCTGGAGGATTGGGGCCCCAAGCAGCTCGGCGAGCTCGACGACCTCGGTCTGCGCCTCGGACAGCGCGACGCCGTCGCCCACCATCAGCATCGGCCGCTGGGCGGCCAGCAGCAACTCGGCGGCTTCGGCCAGGCCGCCGCGGTCTGGGCGCGCCCGCCACCGTGTGTACGAGGTCGGCACGATCTCCATCTCAGCCTCCTCGTCCAGGGCATTCATCGGCAAGGCCAGGAACACGGGCCCCTGGGGCGGCTCGTCGGCGATCTTGAACGCGCGCCGAAGCGCCCGTGGAACGTCGTAGGCATGGTCGATCTGAGCCGCCCACTTGCAGACCGGGCGAGCCATCTCAACCAACGGCCCGGTCAGATGTGGCTCCTGAAACAGGGCTCGGGTGTCGGACTGTCCCGCGTAGACCACGAGCGGCGAGCGGCCGACGCGCGCGTTGTGCATCATCCCCAGCGCGTTACCGAGGCCCGGAGTGATGTGGACCTCGACGAAAGCGGGCCGCCGCGTGAGGCGCGCGTAGGCATCCGCCATTGACACTGCCACGCCTTCATGCAGCGCGAGCATGAACTGGACCTGCGGGTATTCCTGCAGGATGTCCATGAAGCCCTGCTCGGTAGTGCCGGGATTCCCGAAGACGTGGCGGACGCCATCCGCCACAAGCTGCTCCATTAGCCCGCGCTTGCCCGACATCCGCGGCATCGCCAAGCTCCTTTCCGCCCCGGGGACATCGTAACCTAACCCCCTAGCCCCCTTCGACTATGCTTGCCGAGGAGCTCATGTCCACACCAACCTGCACGATCCTCGATGAGCGCCAGCACGGCGCGTTCGGCGTCGGTGAAGTAGGGCGCCTCCCGCCAGGCCGATAATGCGCAGAGGCGCTCGTCTGTTTCGCCTGCCTTCTCCGCCGCTAGCTCGTGGCCGCACTTCCCGGTGCCGATTCGGGTACGCTTGCAGGCACCGCGCACACCATGCCTTCGCTGAAGCCCGCCGCGCCGACACCGAGCGCCAGGTTGAAGCGACCGCGCATGTTCTCCAACGCGATCAGGTGCGTAAGCTCCACGAGCTGGGCATCGTCGAAGTGCTCCCGCAGCTCGGCGAAGAGCGCGTCGGACACCTCCACAGGCGTGCGGCTCATGCCGACCGCGTAGTCGAGCACGAGCTTCTCAAGGTCGGTGAAGAGCGCGCTGGTCCGATAGGAAGGCAGCGCCAACAGTTCCTCGTCGCTCAGGCCCCACCGGCGCGAGATCTGCGAGCCCAGGTCTATGCAGTACTCACAGTGCGTGAGCGTGGCCGCCTTCAGCTCGGCCAGCGCCTTGAGGCGCTTGTCCACGCGATCCAGCTCCGCTGTGGCCTGCTCGAGCATCCCGTAGCCGCGCAGCAGCCCGGGCACGTGCGCGTACAGCTCCAGCGGCTCGATCATGCGCTCGGTCTCGCGCCCGGTGAGCTCCGCGAGGCTGCTGCGCGTGAAACGAAGCGCGAGCTCCACTTCCTGCCCGGCGTCGCGGGCCGATGCTGTCGCAATGCGTGCCATAGTCGATCTCCTTCTCCCTGTCACACCGACTGGGTTTCGTCCGTCTACTGCTATGACACGACGCGACGAAGGAATGTGACCGATGGGCGAGCACGAATGGCTGGCGGAACGGTTTGAGGAGCACCGGACCCACCTGAGAGCGGTGGCCTACCGGATGCTCGGCTCGCTGAGCGAAGCGGACGACGCCGTCCAGGAAGCCTGGCTCCGACTCAGCCGCTCCGATACGAGCGGCGTCGAGAACCTGGGCGGATGGCTGACGACGGTCGTCGCGCGGGTGTGCCTCAACATGCTGCGCTCGCGCAGGTCGCGGCGCGAGGAGCCCCTGGGCGCGCATATGCCCGACCCGATCGTGAGCCGCGAGGACGGGGTCGACCCCGAGCACGAAGCGCTCCTGGCCGACTCGGTCGGTCTCGCGCTGCTCGTGGTACTCGAGACGCTGGCTCCCCCGAGCGGCTCGCCTTCGTGCTGCACGACATGTTCGCCGTGCCCTTCGACGACATCGCCCCCATCGTGGGGCGCTCCCCGACCGCGGCACGGCAGCTCGCCAGCCGCGCGTGGCGCCGAGTGCAGACAGCGGCGGTTCCCGCGCCGATCTCGCCCGCCAGCGA
>DASPXK010000009.1:0-13905 GCA_035637315.1 Chloroflexota bacterium | reverse complement strand
CACCGAGACCGTGGGCGGCTCTGACCACGAGAACTTCTTCCTGGGCCAGCCGGTTGGCGATCCGGGCCCGCTCTACTACCTGGTCGCGCTCGCCTTCCGAATGACCCCCGTCGCGATGCTCGGGCTGGTGCTGCTGGCCTTCGGGCTCTTTTCGCCTGGTATGCGCGCACCGCACGGCTGGCGCGCGCCAGTTGCCTTCCTGGTGGCGTACTGCGTGCTCTTCATCGCCATGATGTCGCTGCCACCCAAAAAGTTCGACCGTTATTTGCTCCCGATCTTTCCCGCCGTCGAGGTGCTGGTGGCTGTCGGTCTGTGGGTCGGGCTCAAACGCGTGCTGGGCGGCCGAGCTGGCCGTCTGCTGCCGGGCGTGCTGCTCGTGGTCGGACTGGCGCAGATCGTCCCGGCCGCGCTCGTCTACCCCTACTACCTGGCCTATTACAACCCGGCCCTGGGCGGTGGTCCGGCCGCGCGCAAGGCGATCGTCGTCGGCTGGGGCGAAGGTCTGGATCTCGTAACCGATTACTTGAATTCCAAGCCAGATGCCGAGCGCCTGACCCTGGCTGGCTTCTATCCCCGCGTGATGAACGCCCAATTCAAGGGCTCGATCTTATCCGACAAGCAGTACGACGCGGCGATGGCCGACTACATCGTCCTGTACGTCAACGCCGTCCAACGCGACCTCGCCAACCGCTTGCGCAGCGTGACCCGTGGCAAGAAGAGCGAGCTAGTGGTCAGGATCAATGGCATCGACTACGCCCGAGTCTTCCCTATTCCCCCGCCACCTCGGCGTAACGCCGCCGGCACCGAGTTCGGCGGCGTGGTCCGCCTCGAGCGGACATTCCTCAAGTCCGACGAACGCCGCTACCTCAAGTCCGACGACCTGAACCCTGGCGATACGATCGAGCTGACGGTGCGCTGGGGGATGGTCCAGCCGGTTCGTGAGGATCTTACCGCCGTCGTCCAGCTGGTCGACCGACGTGGCTCGTTGATCGCCCAGCACGAGGCGCCCGTGGGCGGAGTGGGAACCGAGATCTCGAGCCTGCGGCCTAACGACATCGCCATCGAGGCGCATCGAATCGAGCTGCCCGACACGCCCAACCAGTACAACCTGGTCGTCGGTTTACGGCGGCCCAACGGCGAGTGGCTGCCCGTCACGAGTTGGCCGGAGCGGCTCGGCCAGGAGGCACGCCGTGGGTCTGCCCAGGTGGTCGTCGAAAGCATCGACGCGCAGTAACGGAATGAAGAATGAAGAATGACGAACGCGAAATGGAAAGCCCCGATTAGCTCATGCTTCATCCTTCATAGTTCGCTCTTCGTTCTCGTTTTCGCGCTCTCTCTCGGCCTCCGCTTGATCGCCCGCGACGTCGCGATCACCGCCGATGAGGACAACTGGATGAAGCGGGCCGGAGGCTTCGCCTTTGGCCTGCTCAACGCTCAACTCGGCAGGACTTATCAGAACGGGCACCCAGCCGTGACCACGATGTGGGTCGCCACCCTGACGCTCGGCCCTGAGCGGATGGTCCAGTACTCGCGCCGGGTCGATAATCAGCGCTTTGTAGGTCGCGTGGCAGGCTTCTGGGAGGCCCTGATCGCTGCCCGAGTCGGCTTCGCCGTCGTAACCGCGGGGCTGGTCGGTCTAATTTCCCTCCTTACGTGGCGACTGCTTGGACCCTGGCCTGGCCTTTTCGCGGGGCTCGTCGCCGGACTCGAGCCGTTCTACTTGGCTATATCGCAGCTTGTGCACATGGATGCCATCCTGAGCGGATGCATGGTCGCCTCAGTCCTGGCGGCGCTCGTCGGCTGGAGCGAGCCAGGTGGACGGCGCTGGATGGCGGTGTCGGGTGTCCTGGCGGGCCTGGCACTGTTGAGCAAGTCCCCGGCCGCCTTCCTGCTGCTTTTCGTGCCCGTCCTGGGAGTGGTGTCAAACCTAACCCCCCATCCCCCTTCCCACAAGGGAAGGGGGATCCGTCCCCCGCTTCCCTTGTGGGAAGGGGGGCTAGGGGGGTTAGGTTTGGACCTCCTCGTCTGGGGGCTTGCCCTGGCCGTCACGGTCGTGGGGCTCTGGCCGGCCATCTGGGTGCTGGGGCCGTGGGAAGTCCTCGGGCGGGTGGTCAGCTTCGCTCGCGAGACGGGTGGCCAGCCCCATGAAGGCGGCTCATTCTTCTGGGGCGAGCCACGCCCGGAGCCGGGTCCACTCTTCTACCCGGTCGCACTGGCGTTTCGGCTGGCTCCGCTGACCATGCTGGGCATCGTGCTTCTGGCGGCCACCTGGCGCCAGCTCCCGATCGGCTCCAGACGAGTGGTCCTCGCCCTGGTCGCCTACAGCCTTGGCTTCCTGGCCATGATGACGCTTGGTGCGAAGAAGTTCGATCGCTACCTGCTGCCGATCTTTCCTGCCCTCGGGGTGATCGCCGCGCTCGGCCTGTGGACGGCCATCGTCAACCTGACCTCCCAGCCCGCCTCCCTGAACGGAAGGGCGGGCTTGTTGAACAGTCCCCCCTTCCCTTCAGGGAAGGGGGCTAGGGGGTTAGGTATATGTATCCTGGTCGCGCTAGTGGCGCTCTGGCCGCTGGCAGCCAGCTATCCCTACTACCTGTCGTACTACAATCCGCTCCTGGGCGGCGGCGCGGCGGCCCAGCGGACCGTGATGGTGGGCAACGGAGAGGGGCTGGACCAGGTAGCGAAGTGGCTCAACGCGCGACCTGATGCTGAGAACCTCTGGGTCGTCTCCCACTCGTTCGACATCCTCCAGCCGCTGATCGTCGGCTCCGGAGAGCCGCTTCGCGACCGCGTCCCGCCCAACGCCGACTACGTGGTGCTCTACCGTTTCCAGATCCAGGTCGCCCACGGTCCGCGCGTCCTGGCGGAATACCTCGAGCGGCACACATCTGAGCTCACCGTCTGGGTCGACGGCATCGAGTACGCGCGCGTTTACCGTGGCCCCCACCTAGCGAGTTAAGAATGAAGAATGAAGAATGAACAATGAGGGATGGGCGAAGGCTGTTTGCTCTCCTTCGTCCTTCATTCTTCATTCATCATTGTTCATTGTCGTTTTCGCGCTTTCGCTGGGTCCGCGGCTGCTCGCGCGCGACCTGTTCCCGACATCCGATGAGGACAGCTGGATGCGACGCACGGGTGGCTTCACGTTTGGGCTCGCCACCGGCCAGCTTGGCCGAACCTACCAGAACGGACACCCGGGCGTGACGACGATGTGGACGGCGATGCTCAGCCTGGGGCCAGGCGAAGCGATCCGCTTTGCCGATCGGGTCCACGGCCTCCGCTTCGTCGGCCAGGTGCCAGGCTACCTCCCAGCCCTCGCTCAGGGGCGAATCGGCTTCGCGCTCCTGGCCGCGGTGGGAGTCGCGGTCTGCTCCCTGCTGATCTGGCGCATGTTTGGCCTCCTGGTAGCGACGCTTGCCGGGGTGGCGCTGGCGCTGGAGCCTTTCCTGGTCGCCAACACCCAGCTGGTGCACGTAGACGGGCCGCTTACGACGTTCATGGCCGTCTCGGCGCTGGCCGCGCTGGTCCGCTGGCGAGCGGGCGGCGGGCGTGGCTTTGTGGTCCTCTCAGGCATCACAGCCGGCCTCGCCCTGCTCTCAAAATCGCCAGCCCTGTTTCTGCTCCCGTATGTGGCGGTGTTGGCCGTGGCGTCTTACCTAACCCCCCAGCCCCCTTCCCTAAAGGGAAGGGGGAGCTGTTTGAGAAGCTCCTCCTTCCCTTTAGCGAAGGGGGCTGGGGGGTTAGCTTGGGACCTGGTCCTCTGGGCCGCCCTGGTGGTCGGCACGTTCGTCCTGTTCTGGCCAGCGATATGGGTACTCGGGCCGATCGAGGTGCTCGCCAGAATGATCGCGTTTACGCGAGAGACAGGCGGGCAGCCGGACGAGGTGGGGAGCTTCTTCATGGGGCAGGTTGGCGGCGACCCGGGCCCTCTCTATTACCCCCTGGCGACGTTGTTCCGCCTGAGCCCGTTTGTGACGCTCGGTCTGCTGGCACTCCTGGTCCTGGTGGGTCGGCTCTCAGACCACGAGCGCAGCCGGGCCGCCTGGCTGGCGGCCTTCGTGATCGGCTTTGGCGCCATGATGACGCTCGGGCCCAAGAAGTTCGACCGCTATCTTCTGCCGATCTTCCCCCCCGTTGTCCTGCTGGCGGCCCTCGGATGGAAGCTGGGCATCCAGCGGGTGCTGGCGGTCTCGTTCCTGGAGCAGCGGCGCCGCGCGTTTTCGGCCGCGCTCATCGTGGGCCTTAGCTTGCTCGCTGCCTGGCCGCTCGCCTTGGTCTATCCCTACCCTCTGGCCTACTACAACCCGCTCACCGGGGGTGGGCGCGCCGCCCAGCGGACGGTCATGGTCGGCAATGGGGAGGGGCTAGACCAGGCGGCCCGCTGGCTTTCCTCTCAGCCCAACAGCAATGACCTCTGGATCGCCGCGCACTCCTTTGACATCCTCGCCGCGATGATCCCGTCGCAGGGAGAGCCGCTGCGCGAAGGCATCCCTGGGGACGCTGACTACATCGTGACGTACGGCCGCCGGATCCAGATGCGCCGCTGGAGCCAGGCTCTGGAACGATATTTCCAGGCCAACCCGCCCGTCTTCACGGCCTGGATAAACGGCATCGAGTATGTGAGGGTCCATCCGGGGCCTCACCTGCTACTGAAGAATGAATAATGAAAAACGAAGGAGTGGCGCCCCCTTCGTGGCGTTCCTCATTCTTCATTCTTCAGTCTTCACTCTTCATTTTCCTGCTGGCCCTGGCTCCGCGGCTCGCCGCGCTCGACGCCTACGTCACGATCGACGAGTCGCGCTGGCTTCAGCGCGCTTCCGACTTCTACGCCCTCCTCGCTCAGCGCGACCCGGAGGACACATTTATCATCGGTCATCCGGGAGTGACCACCATGTGGACTGCGCTGCTCGGGATGGGAACCGAACGAGCACTCCACTTCTCCTTCCGCGAGGGAAGGACTGACGCCACCCGCCGTGAAGGCTACTTCGACGCCCTGGTAGCTGCCCGCCGTCCGTTCGCGCTCCTGGGGGCGGCCGGCGTCGCCGTCGTCTCGCTGCTCGGCTGGCGGCTGTTGGGCGCGGGTCCGGCCCTGGTCGGCGGTACGCTGCTGGCGTTGGAGCCATTCCTGGTGGCCCACGCGCAGGTGGTCCACTTGGACTCGGGGTTAACAGTGTACACGAGTGTGTGCCTGTTGGCCGCATTGATTTATTGGTCGCCCGGTGGTGGCGTTGGCTATGTCTTGGTCTCGGGTGCCGCGGCCGGGCTCGCGTTTCTCACCAAAGCTCCCTCCGTGTTTGTCGTCGGATTCGTACCTCTCTTTGCGGCGTTCGGCCTGATCCGTTCGGGGGACCGCCGCGGGTGGTCCTGGCTTCGCCTGGTGCTCTTGTTAGCGGTCTGGGGAGCGATCGCCGTTGTTGTCTGCCTGGCGCTGTGGCCGGCTCTGCGGGCAAATCCCCTCGGAACGCTGATCAAAATGGCCCAGTTTACGGCTCGAGTCGGCGGCGGCGAGCACGATAATTTCTTCTTCGGCCATGCGCGTGAGGATCCGGGCCCGTTCTTCTACCCGCTCGCGCTCCTTCTCCGTTTGTCGCCACTGACCCTCGTCGGTCTGACGCTTGCGCTTGGAAGCTGGCGCTGGCTGAACGCCGACCAGCGCTACCTTGTCGCGGTCTTCGGCGCGTACTGCCTGGGCTTCGTGCTGATGATGAGCACTGCGCCGAAGAAGTTCGACCGCTACCTGCTGCCCCTCTTTCCGGTCCTGGGGCTCGTGGCCGGGCTCGGGCTGTGGACCGTTTATCAGCGGGTGCTCGGAGACTTAACCCGGCGAAGCGCACTCGTTCCCGAGCCCCCTTCGCTGGAGGAAAGGCGGAGGTCCTCGACCGGCTCCCCCTTCCCTTCAGGGAAGGGGGCAGGGGGGTTAGGTCTGGCTACCGCTTTCGCGCTCACCCTCGTTGCCCTCCAGGCAACGCCGCTGCTCGCCGTCTACCCCTACTCGCTGGCCTTTTACAATCCGCTCCTGGGCGGTGGCGCGGCCGCCCAGCGGGCGATCCTGGTCGGTTGGGGGGAGGGGCTCGACCAGGTGGCCGGCTACCTCAACAGCCAGCCACGCCCGCTCGGCGAGCCGACCGTGGCTACGTCCTACCACCGCGTGCTCCAGGCCCAACTCGCCGGGAGCGCGCTGCCGCTCGAACGACTCCGAATGGCTGACTACGTCGTGCCCTACGTGAACACCCTGCAGCGCGGCGCCGAGCGTCAGGACCTAGGACCTTACCTGGACGACGGGCCCCCTGAGCTGGCCATCTGGATCAACGATATCGAGTATGCGCGGGTCTACCGTGGCCCGCACTACCCACACGCCGAGACCCTCGGAGCGGATTTTGGCGGGCGGGTGACGCTTCTCAGCTACGTGGCCGCGCCGGGCAGCGGCGTCGTGCAGCCGGGGGATGAGATGCAGGTCCAGCTGCGCTGGGATCGTCCACCCAGCGGCGACGAACGGGCGGCCGTCGCCCTGGTGGGATTCGATGGCCGTCAGATCATCCAGGACGAGCGCCAGGTCGGCGCGGATGGTCCGGATGAGGCCGGCCAGCCGGGCGAGATTCACCGTCTGACCATCCCGTCCGGCACGCCGCCGGCCGAATACCGGCTGGCCGTTCGGGTCACCGATCCTCGAGCGCGCGTTACGCTTCAATTCGCGGCTGGTCCACGGGCGGGATCAGATACCCTGGCACTTCGAACCATTGTCGTGAGAGCAGGACCCTGAATGAGAGTCTCGCCCTCGGCCATCTCGACGGACGATCGCCCAGGTCAGGTTCGCGAACCATCCTTAGCCGCGCGGCAGGCGTCGCCGGCCGACCATCACTACCTTCCGCTCGCCGCGCTGGGCGTGGTGTTGGCCATCGCGCTCGGGGCCCGGCTCTGGGGGCTCGCCTGGCAGCTTCCCTGGCAGCTTCACCCGGACGAGGGTCATTACACGTGGAAGGCGCTGGACATGCTCGGCGACGCCGGCCTCAATCCGAAGTACTTCCGCAATCCCACTCTCTTCACGTATCTGCTCTACGCCCAGTATCGGCTCCTGGATTATCGACCGCCCAAGGCTGACGAGGAGGCGGTCAGCAGCGAAGGCCTGCTGCGGCCCCCCTCGGGCGTCGCCTTGGTGGGCCGCCTCGACAGCGCCCTGATGGGTCTCGCCACCGTCACCGCGATCGCCTGGATCGGCTGGCGGCTGCTGTGCCCTTGGGCCGGCGTGCTGGCGGGCGCTTTCCTGGGCGTGGCCTTCATCCACGTGCGTGATTCCCACTACGCCACGAACGACGTCCCGGCCACGTTCCTGCTTGTCTTGTCCGTGGCCTCCAGCCTCCGCCTTCTCCAGCAGCCGACCCCTGCGGCCTATCTGTTGGCCGGGCTGTTCGGTGGCCTCGCCACCTCCGCCAAGTACAGCGCGGGGCTGTTCGTCGTGCCGCTGGTGTTGGCGCACACCCTCACCCCCTCGCCCCCTCTCCCAAACTTGGGAGAGGGGGAAGGGGGTGAGGGCCGTGGCGCCAGGGCGCTCTCCCTCCTGCTGGCAGCCGCCCTCGCGATGGCCGCCATCGCCTATCTCGTCGGAACGCCGTACACGCTCTTGACAGTCGACAAATTCTGGGCCGATTTTCGAACGCAGATGCGGCTCGGCGGGGAGGGCTGGGAGGGCCAGGTCCCAAGCCCGTCTGGCCTGTTGTACGCCCAGGCGCTTGGCCAGGGAATGGGCTGGCTCATGCTGGCCCTGTCGGTTGCCGGGCTGGGGCTCCTGGCAAGGCGCCAGCCGCGCACCGCAGCCGTGGTCGCGGCCTTTCCGCTGGCCTACTTCGCTTACATGCTGCGCACCGAGTTGTTCTTCGCGCGCTTCGCGCTGCCGGCGGTGCCATTCCTCTGCCTGCTGGCAGCCTGTGGAGTGCGACTGCTCGCGGAGTGGGCCCGTAGCTCGCTGCCGCGGTGGCGCTGGCTGGCGCTCGGCCTGGGGGGCGGGCTGGGGCTGGTGGCCATGGCTCAGCCAGCCTACAACGTCCTGCTTCACGATGTCCTCATCGCGCGCGAGGACACTCGAGTTCTGGCGGCACGCTGGGCCATCGCCAACATCCCGCCTGACGCGAAGGTGGCCCTGGAGGACTACTCGATTCGGGACCGCCGCCCACGCTCGTACGCCGGGCCAAGCTGGCAGTTGGATACCGACCTGTTCAATGTGAACTCGGTCTCGGCCACGGATCCGGCCGCCGCGCTGCGCGGCCAGTACACCTACTTCATCATCTCCAGCTTCGAGTACGAGCGGTTTCGCGGCGACGCCCCCAAGCTGGCTCGCCAGACCGCCTTCTACAACGCGCTCGAGCGCGAGGGCCGTCTGGTCGCCTCGTTCGGCCCAGGCGTCGCGGGTGGCGCGGTGCCGTTCGACCTGGAGGACCTGTACACGCCCTTCTGGGGCCTGGAGCGGTACGAGCGACCGGGCCCGACGATCAGGATCTACGCCGTTGGCCCATCATCCTGACCCGGCTCTACTCGATGTAGCCCAGGCTCTCCAGGCGGGCACGGACCATCGCCTCTTCCTCAGGCGACATTCGCTGTTCGGCCAGGCCGGCCTGGCCGGCTCGGCCGTCCTGGAGCTGCTCGAGCTGGAGACGCAGCTCCTCGAGCAGGCCGGGCCGCTCCTGGGCCAGATTGCGCCGCTCCAATGGGTCGGCCTCCAGGTCGTATAGCTCCTGCGGGACGTCTGGATTCTCCGGCGCCGCGATGTACTTGAAACGCCCGGTTCGTAAGCCAACCAGACGGTTGATCTGGTCGTGCAGCATGGTCTGAAGCGCCTCGGTGACCGCGGGTCGGTCCTGGCGGTCATCGCCTCGCATCATCGGCAGCAGGGATGGCTGCAGGCCGTATGGGCTCGGGTCTATCCCGACGATGTCGAGGATGGTCGGGGCGATGTCGATGTGGCGGACCTGGGTATCGATCAGTCGACCCTCCGGGACCACGCCGGGCGCGCAGAAGACCAGAGGCACCCGCACCAGGTAGTCATAGACGCACAGCGCCGCGTGGCCGGCCACCTCATGTCGATCTCGCTCCAGGAGCACCGCCCGCTTACCAAAAGAGAGGATTCGTTTTTTGGTCTTGGTGGGAAGACCCCGGGTCACACGATAAGCCGCCCGAATCGCGAGCTGAACCCATCGCCGCGGGTCATCGATCGCCCCGGCTATGCCCTCGCCGTGGTCCCCGCTCATCACCACAAGCGTCTTGTCGGGGTCGACACTGTCGACGATTCGCGACAGCTGGCTGTCGAGGTAGGCGACAGAGCGGTGATAGAGCTGCTTGCCGTAGCGGGCGCTGGCGAACTCCCCCTTTGCCTTGCGCGGCCAGTGCAGCTCCCATAGATGCAGGAGCATGAACCAGGGCTCCGGCAGCGCGTTCCCGGACAGCGTCGAGACAAGCCGCTGGCCCCAGGCTGTGTCCAGGTACGAGTGGCGCTCGCGCCGATGATAGGCGCCAAAGCCGCGGTCCAGACCGGTCAGCGGAAACAGAGGCCCGGTCACCTCGGCGACGGTGTGATAGCCGTGCTCGCCGAGGATCTGTGGCAGGCTCCGGACCTCCGGCTGCAGCTTGTACCCCAGCAGTGACCGGACGCCGTGCTCGGCTGGGTTGCGACCCGTCAGGATCGTCGCGACTGAGGGCGTCGTCGTCGTGGCGGCCGCGATCGTCTCGGTGAAGCCACTCGAGCGAGCCAGGAGCCGATCGACCGTCGGCAGCGAAGGATAGCGTTGGCGGTCGCACAGGATGTCCGCCCGCATGCAGTCGACAAGAACGAACAGGACGTTCCGCACTACCGTCAGGCTGCCCGACGTGGCACGAAGCCGAGCCGCTCGAGCTTGGCTAGCACCCGCATGGCGCTCTCCTCCGGACTCTCCCTGTCGGTGTGCAGGTGAACCTCTGGCTTGAGGGGTGGCTCATACGGATCGTTGACGCCGGTGAAATTCTGAATCTCGCCGGCCAACGCCTTTTTGTACAGGCCTTTCGCGTCGCGCTCGATAAGCACCTCGAGGGGGCAGTCGACGAATACCTCGACGAATCGGCCGATCCTGGCCCGCAGCTCTGCCCGGATCTCGCTGTACGGCGAGATGAACGCCGCGATCGCGGCCACACCTTTCGCCTCGGTCAGCCAGTGACAGATGTACCCGACCCGCCGAATATTCTCGTCGCGGTCCTCTTTGGAGAACCCGAGTCCTTTGCAGATGTTGGTCCGCACGACGTCACCATCCAGGACCTCCACTGCCAGCCCGCGCTCGCGTAAAGCCCGAGCCGTCATCTCGGAGACCGTCGTCTTGCCGGCCCCCGACAGCCCGGTGAACCAGAGGGTGAAACCTTCCTGCATCACAAACCTACCCCCCGACCCCGTCCCTAAAGGGAGGGGGCGCAATCGGAGCCATCCCCCCCTTCCCTTCAGGGAAGGGGGAAGGGGGGTTAGGTCGTGCCGTGATCACCCGACCCTGCATGTCGCCTGGGACCGGTTCGTCGAGCAGGTCGAGGATAGTCGGACCCAGGTCGATCAGTCGGAGGCCCGGCGTCGGTCCGCCCCGTCGGCCATTGCCCTCGTAGAGAATGAAGATGCCCTGCTGAGCGTGGTTGGCGTCGTCTGGACCAGTGTCGTTTTCGAAGGTGTACACCGAGCCGTGGCCGACGCTGCCGACCGAGCGCCAGTCCAGATCGCCAAAGTACACGACCAGGTCCGGCGCGACGTTTCGGACCGAGCGATAGATCTGCTCCGGCTTGTAGACGCGCGTGCCAAGGGCTCGGCCGTCAGGCCCGGGAATCGCCCGTAATCCCTCGGCGATCTCGTCGCGCACTCGCTCGTAGTCGGCCGGCGCGATGGTTCCGTCTGGCTCGCGACCTTTGACGTTCATGAACAGCCGACCATAGTAGCCGCCGTCACCCCAGGCGACGGTCTTGCTCCAGTCGACGCTGAGCTTGGCGAACGGCGTTAGCTCAGCGGGTCGCGACTCGAGCGTGAGCTTATCTTGGCCGATCAGCCACTCGTTGATGCAGATGCCACCGTCCATCTTCTTGGCGCCGTGGTCGGAGGCCACGATCACGGTCGTCTCCGGTCCAACCAGCTCGAGGACCGAGCCGACCTGCTCGTCGAGCATCTTGTAGTAATCTCGGATCGCGGAGCGATACGGAGAACCCGGGTCGTGACGGGGATGGGTGGCGTCATGGTCCTTCCAGAAGCCGTGGTGCATTCGGTCGACCCCGATCTCCACAAACCCGAAAAGATCCCAGTCGCGGTTCCGGATCAGGTGGCGGATGACCTTGAAGCGCTTCTCGGTCATCTCGTGGCAGGCGCGCCGGATGTACTCCTTGTCGTCCGTGCGGAAGTTGGGCACGTCGACTAGATACTCGCCCACGAGCTGAGCGATCTCGTCCCGCAGGCTTGGCGGGTAGGTGTACTGCGACTGGATGCTGGGGGTGAGGAAGCAGCCGACCAGACTGCCGTTGATCGGCTTTGGCGGAAAGGCTGGCGGCACTGCCACTACCACGCTCCGCTTGCCGGCGCGGCCCAGGATGTCCCAGACGGTATCCTCGCGAACCAGCTCGGAGGTTGCCATGCTGAGCTTGTCGTAGGAGTGGTCGGCGCGATTGCGGAAGCCGTAGATGCCCAGCTCGCCAGGGTCCTTGCTGGTCAGCCCCGTCATCCAAGCCGGCACGGTAATGGCCGGGATGCTGCTTTCCAACGGGCCCCACAAGCCGCCGTCCATCAGGCGGCTCAGGTTCGGCAGTTCGGCCCGCAGCTGCTCGAAGACCAGCTCCGGCGGAGCGCAGTCCAGGCCGATCAGCAGGACTCGTCGACGTTCAGCCATTAGCGAGGCATGAGGAATGAGCAAGGTGGAATGAGTGCCCTCTCATGGCTCATTCCTCATGCCTCATCCCTTCGATGAGGACTGCCGACACCTCGGGACGAGTGTATTGCGTCGGCAGCGGCTCGCCGCGCTGCAGCATCTCGCGCACCTTTGTGCCCGACAGGATCAGGTGGTGCTCGCCATCGTGCGGGCAGGTCTTGTAGCTCGTCATCCCATCGCACTTGCGGCAATAGAAGGTGTGCTCGAAGAACAGGGGCGTGATGCCGAGCTCTTCGGGCCGCAGCTCGCGGAAGATGTGGTGGGCGTCGTAGGTGCCGTAATAGTTGCCGACGCCGGCGTGATCTCGACCGACGATGAAGTGGGTGCAGCCGTAGTTGCGCCGGCACAGCGCGTGGAAGATCGCCTCGCGCGGCCCAGCGTAGCGCATCGCGGCTGGGAACACCCCCAGTAGAGTCCGTTCGGCAGGGTAATAGTCCTTGAGCAACACCTGGTAGCTCTTCATCCGGACCTCGGCCGGGATGTCGTCCGACTTCGTGGCACCGACGAGCGGATGCAGGAAGAGCCCGTCCACCGTCTCCAGGGCGCATTTTTGGACGTACTCGTGAGCGCGGTGGATCGGATTGCGTGTCTGGAAGCCGACTACGGTCTGCCAGCCCCGCTCGGCGAAGGCTGTGCGCGTCTGGGCTGGCGTCAGCTTGTAGCTCTCGAAGCCGGTTGGGTTGGGAGCCTCGAGCATCCACACGTCACCGCCAAGCAGCACATCGCCTTGGGCGTACAGGCGGGCGACGCCGGGGTGGGCCGCGTCCTCGGTCCGGTAGACCGCGCGGGCCTCGGCCGCTTTGTCATACGCGAACCGCTCCGCCAGCTCGAGCAAGCCGACGACAACGCCACGCTCGTCCTCCAGGGCTACCTCCTGGCCATCGCGCAGCTCCAGAGCGGTCTGCTTGTCGACGGCCAGGGTAATCGGAATGCTCCAGGGAGCCCCATCCGCCAGCCGCATATCGGCCACCACCGCCCGGTAGTCGCGCTCCCCCAGGAAGCCGGTCAGTGGACTGAAGATCCCCGTCGCGAGACACTCCAGGTCCGAGGCGGCCACCGAGTCGAGGAGGAGCCGAGGGAGGCTGGTCGAACGCTCGAGCGCGGCCGCCCTACGCCCGCCGAAAAGCGCCTGGTCGACCAGGTTCGCAGCGGAACTCAACGGGCTAGGTGGACAGCTGGCACGAGGCATCCAGATGAGCGATTCGTTCCGCGCCCGACTGGAACCGACAGGCGCGCGAGAGGCCCTGCCGGGCCCTCCTGATGGTGCGGCCGGGAGAGGGCGCACAAGGGTATCAGACCTGTCATCTGGAAGCAAGCCGACGGAGGCCCGCTAGCGCGAGCATGATCGGCGCGCTGGCTCCGCCGGATGCGACCACCGCGATGAGCGGGTCGGCCGGATAGCGAAAGCGCCAGACTAGGCCGTCGAGCGCCGCCGCCGCCCGCTGTCGGTGCAGCAGGCGCAACTCCAGCCGGGACGTCAGTAGACACCGCGCGCCACGGCAGCGCAGGCGGGCTACTGAAGCCCGATGGCCCGGTGCGCGCCGGGAAGTCGGATCGGCCAGGCGCCGAGACCAGGACGGGCGGAGCCGGCGGTGGAGGCACCCGGATACAGCCGGGGCCGTAGACCGAAGTCGGAGAAATAGTGTTCCAGACAGGAGTAGCCGAACGGATCGGCTAATCGGGCGAGTTGACAAGCTCACTGTGCGCGGCCTCTCCCCCGCTCTTCACGCTCTAGCCGGTCCACGAGATCTCCGCTCACCCAGAATCCCATCCGCCGTAGCCTCAGCACGAGTGGATGAGCCGCCTCGATAAGCCCGCGTTCTCTAGCCTCCCGCAGGAGTCCGATGGTCCCGGTGAACGGAACGCCGCGACGCTCTGCCTCATCACGAGCGCGTCTGTCGTCGACGAGAAGCAGGTCGCCATTCTCCTGTGCCATCAGAACGAGCGTCTCGGCTTCGCCTTGACCCAGGTTGGCCGTCAGCGCAGCGACCTCTGCCTT
>DASPXK010000008.1:0-12253 GCA_035637315.1 Chloroflexota bacterium | reverse complement strand
CGCCTCAGCCAGCGCGGCCACTTTCTTGGCCCCGCTGATCCCGCCACACATGCAGACGTCCGGACGCACGTACTGGACGGCCCCGCGGGCCAGGAGCATCTCGAACTCGAAGATGGTGTGCAGGCGCTCGCCGGTGGCGATCGGGATGTGGATGTTCTGGGCCACCAGAGCCATCGCGTCGAAGTTGTCCGGCAGGATCGGGTC
Organism: Chloroflexota bacterium; assembly: GCA_035637315.1. Taxonomy (GTDB): domain Bacteria; phylum Chloroflexota; class UBA6077; order UBA6077; family JACCZL01; genus DASPXK01. The sequence goes on along the minus strand of DASPXK010000008.1, from coordinate 12,049 downwards.
CTCGTAGAAGAACGGGTGGTACTGCTCGATCCCCCGCCCCAGCACGATCGCCTCAGAAGGCGTCAAGCGGCGATGAATCTCGATGCACAGGTCGACGTCGTCGCCAACGGCCTCGCGATAGCGGCCGACCCGGTCGATCGCCTCGCGCATCTTGCCGACGTGGGTCATGAAGTAGGGCACCTCGCGCGGCTCGTCCAGGAACGGCGTCAGGTGGCCCACGGCAGTGAAGCCGCACGCCTTGGCGTCGACACAGCCCTGGACTAGCTCCTCGGTAGTCGCACCGAAGACGTGGTAGTAGACTCGGGCCCTGTCCCGGCACTTGCCGCCCAGCAGCTGGTAGACAGGCACGCCGAAGTGCTTGCCGGCGATGTCCCACAGCGCGATGTCGATCGCGCTGATGGCCCCCATGATCGCCGCGCCCCGGAAGTGGCTCGAGCGGTACATGTACTGCCAGTGGTGCTCGATCCGCAGCGGGTCTTCGCCCACCAGATAGTGGGCGAACTTCTCGACCACCTTCGCGGACGCCTCCAGGTAGCCCCACGTCCCGGACTCGCCCAGCCCGATGATTCCGGCGTCCGTGTGGACCTGGACGAAGAGGTACCGGTCCACCGGCACGGTCTCGACGCGAGTGATCTTCATGCGGCTCCCTCTGATCAACCCCTCGCCGAAACGGCCCTCACCCCCCGACCCCCTCTCCCAAACTTGGGAGAGGGGGCAGGGGGTGAGGGCCATGAGCGGGAGCGGGTGTTTCGTTCATTCATGCCCGCACCGCCCCTGCCGCCAGGCCGGACACCACGAATCGCTGCGCCAGGAAATACAAGACCACCACCGGCACAGACGACAGCAGCGCGCCGGCCATGATCATGCCCCAGACGTACTGGTCGCCGACGATCATGCCGGCCAGCTTGACCGGGACCGTTTGCAGGTCGACGCGGTTGATGAACACGAGCGCCAGGAGGAACTCGTTCCACGAGGCGGTGAAGGTGAAAATGGCCGCCGCCACCACGCCTGGCGCTGCGATCGGCAGCAGTACTCTGACCATCGCGCCCACCCGCGAGCAGCCGTCGATCATCGCCTGCTCCTCGAGATCGGCCGGGATGCCGCGAAAATACCCCATCAGCAGCCAGGTCGCGAACGGGATCGAGAACGACAGGTACGTGAAGATGAGCGACTGCAGCGTATTGGCCAGGCCGAGATTGTTCACGACGATGAAGAGCGGGATGTACAGCAACGATGTCGGTAGCAAGTACTTGAACAGGATCAATCGCGCCACCCACGCGCTGCCCCGGAACCGGAGCCGCACGACCGCGAACGCGGCCAGCGCGCTCATAGCGATCGTCGCGGCGGTCGACGTGGCGGCCACGACGAAGCTGTTGCGGATGTTCACGAACAAGCGCTCGTTGACGATCACCCGCTGGAACTGGACGAGCGACGGCTGGCGGGGGAAGTAGCTGAAGTCGTCGTAGATCTCGCGATCGGCCTTGAAGGCCGTGATGACCATGTTGTAGAGGGGCAGGGCTACGAACAGACCGAGCACCAGGACGACGATCACGGACGGGAGTCCGGCCCCGCGGCTCACTCGTCACCCCGATTCATCAGGCCGCTCAGCGCGACGATAAACATTCCCAGGACGGGCAGGATGAGGACCGGCACGGCCGCCGCCTGGCCCAACCGCATGTTGACGATGCCCATCTCATACGCCAGCAGCGTATATACCATCGTCGCGTCGGCCGGGCCGCCACCGGTCAAGAGGTAGACCGGCTCGAAGGCGTTGAAGGTCCAGATGGTCGACAGCATCACGACGACCAGGATGACGTGGCGCAGGCCAGGCAGAGTTATGTAACGGAACCGATGCCAGGCGTTTGCGCCGTCCACGGCGGCGGCCTCGTACTGCTCGGCCGGGATGTTCTGGAGCCCGGCCAGGAAGGCCAGCCCGTAGAACGGGAAGCTGCGCCAGACGTGGGCCACGATGACGCTCGGCATGGCGGTGGAAGGGTTGCTGAGGAACTCCAGCGGGTAGCGCGTCACGCCGAGATCCAACAGGGCGTAGTTGAGCAGTCCCTGGAGCGGGTCGTACAGCCACCGCCAGATCATGTAGCCGACGAAAGCTGGAAGCACCCAGGGAATCAAGAAGAACGCTCGCACCAGATTGCGGCCTCGAAATGTCTGGTGAAGCACCAGCGCCATCGCCATCCCGAGGACCAGCTTGACGAGCACCGAGGCGACAGTGAACGTGAGCGAGTTTCGCAGCGAGCGCAGGAATCGAGGCGACGAGATGACCTCCGCGAAATTCGCCAACCCGACCCATGCGCCCTGGTAACCGATCGCCTTGTCGGTGAAGGCGATCCAGATCGCGGTGGCGAACGGCCAGACGACCAGCGCAGCCATCACTACCAGGACCGGCGTCAGCAGCGTCCAGCCCAGCACCATCTCCTGGCGCCGCAGCGAGTAGCCACCGGCACGAACGCCAGCGATACCGACTCGCGTGGGTCGCGCGATCTCCGACCGGGGCGCCGCCATTCGAGAGACCTAACCCCCCTGCCCCCCTTCCCTGAAGGGAAGGGGGAACGGCATCGACGTGCTCCCCCTTCCCTTCAGGGAAGGGGGCTGGGGGGTTAGGTTTGTCCGCGAGGGCTTCATTCGACCAACCCCTACCCCCGCTCGTACTTCTGGTAGATCTTCTGATACGCCTCGGCCGCCTCGTCGAAGGCCTGTTCTGGGGTCAACCTGTCGCTGATGATGCGCTGCAAGAGGCGCGGGACGACGAAGGCGGTGTTGGACTCGGCGAAGGCCTCGTTGTTCACGTCGGGCCAGGCGCTGGGCTTGCCGGCCTTCGCCAGGTCGACTCGGACCTTGAGCCAGTGCTGGTCGAAGGCCCCGAACTCGTACTGGGCCTCGGTGGTCGGGCCGTACTGGGCGCGGTTGAAGAACTCGCGCGCGTACTCACGATCGTTCAGGAAGTAGATCAAGTCGGTCGCCTTGTCGCGGAACTTGCTGCCGCTGTTCACGCTCATCGCGACACCGCCGACCGGTTGGACGTGGAGCTTCGGCCCGGCGGGCAGCAGGTAGGTGCCGGTCTTCTCGAGCAAGTCGGGCTTGTTGTCGCGCAGCCAGGCGGGAATGCTGAGCGGGTTGAAGGCGAACAGCGTGCGGCCGGACTGGTAGGCGTCGTTGTCCCCGGTCTGGTCCCAGGTCAGGACCCCGGGCGGGAAAACCTTCTTGGTCTCGTAGCCATCGATGATCAGATTGATCGCCTCGAGCGCCTCGGCGCGGTAGCTGCCGAAGGTCGCCTTCTTGCCCTGGTCGTCGGCGACCCGTACACCGTACGCCTGCAAAACCACCACCCACAGGTTCGCGTCGGACGTGTTGCTGACCGCTTCGCCCACGCCATACGTCCGCGGCGGCCGCTGGGCCTTGGCGGCGAAGTCGAACAGCTCCGCCCAGGTCTTCGGCGGCGGCGTCAGGCGGGCCTCCTTGAGTTGATCGTCGCGTGAGATCAGGAGGTTGCCGGAGGAGCCGATCATGATCTCGTAGGCCTTGCCGTCCGGCCAGACGGACAGGGTCTTCACGGCCGGCGCCCACTTCTGTTCGCGATCGATCCGCTGGTACACGTCGCTCAGATCGGCCAACAGGCCACGTGCCTGCAGGAGCTGGGCCCATTCGTCGGACGCTTCCATCACGTCTGGAAGCGTCTTGGACTCGATCGCGGCCGGGATCTTCTTGTTGTAGTCACTGGTCGCGATCTCGACGATCTCCACCTCGACGGCGGACTGTTTGGCCCAGGCCTGGATCCGCTCGGTGCGCAGGCGGTCGAGCGGCTCGAGGCGGGTCTTGTACAGCCAGAACGTCAGCGTGCCGCTTGTGGCCGCGGCCGGAGCGGCCGTAGGCTTTGGCGCCTCAGCGGCCGGCTTGGGCGCCTCGGCCTGCTTTGACGCAGGAAGGGTCGGCTTGGCGGGCGCAGCGGTCGGTTTGGGGGCCTCGGCGACGGGCGCCGGAGGCGCGGGCGCGGGCCCGCACGCGGCCAGGAGGCCAAGCCCGAGGCCACCCGCGGCGAGTTTGAGGAAAGCCTTGCGACTCACAGCCATGGCGCTCCCTCCAGACCTTGCGCTAGCGCGACTCGCGTCGGAACCGCGACCGTCAGGATACTTGTAGCAGAACCACGATATGCCCTCGCCCCCACATTTTCATTCTTGACCCTGTTGCGCGTACCAGGCGGCGATCTGGCCGCCAGTTGTCGCCCAGACCGCATCGTGGGCCAGGATGTACGCCAGCGCTCGATCGAGCGCGTCGATCCGGTGCGGCATCCCGGTCAGGTACGGGTGCAAGGCGATCGCCATCACCCGTCCGCTCGTCTCTCCCTCGCGGTACAGCACGTCGAACTGTCGGCCAATGAGGGCCTCGAACCCGTCGGGCGTCAGGAAACGGCGCTCGTAGGCTGGAATGTCGTTCGCTTCCATTGTGTAGGGCACCGAGATCAACCGCTGTCCGCCGATCTCGATGTTGTACGGCTGGTCGTCGTTGACCCAGTCCGCGACGTACTGGTAGCCGTTCGCGGCCAGCAAGTCCAGTGTTTGAAAGCTTTCTGACAGCCCCGGGCTGAGCCAGCCGCTCGGCCTTGTGCCCGTCGCCTCGGCGATCCGGCTCGTTACTCGCTCCACTACACGCGTCTCTTCGGAAGGCGCCATATCCACGAGCCGCCGGGTATTTGCCTCGCCGTGGCCCATGAACTCCCACCCCCACTCGACACCGGCCGCGATGATCTCCGGATATACGTCACACACCTCGCTGTTGAGCGCGACCGTGGCCCGAATGCGGTGCTTGCGGAGCACCTCCGCGATCCGCCAGACGCCGACTCGCACCCCGTATTCGCGCTCGGCGAAGCCAGGCACGTTGGGGACCTGTGGGCCGAGCCGGCCGATCGGCTCATCGACGGGGAAGTGCTCGATGTTCGGGATGACCCACAGCGCGACGCGAGCGCCGCGGGGCCAGCGCAAGGGGGGGCGTTTGGGCAGCGGACGGTAGCGATACGGCAGCGGCGGAAATGGCATGCTTCACCTCGCAGTCGAAAGTCGACAGTCAGAAGCCGGGGGCCGAACCAGCCGGAGTTCCGACTTTTGACCTTTGACTTCTCCACTCGCGTCGTGCGTTCTAAAACCAGTTCTGCTTGTCGACGACGTTCCGCAGTGGTTGGCCGGCCGCGAAGCGACGGGCGTTGTCGACGATGATCGCCAGTCGCCGCTCGTCCAGGTAGGGGCCGAAGCCAGCCGTGTGCGGGGTCAGCAGGACGTTTCGGGCCGTCCACAGCGGATGGTCTGACGGCAGCGGCTCGATCTCGTACACGTCCAAGCCCGCCCCGCCGATATCACCGTCTCGAAGCGCCTGGTTCAGGTCATCGAGCCTGACGGTCATGCCCCGCCCGATGTTGATCAGAAAGGCCGATCTCTTCATCAGCTTGAAACGGGCCGCGTCCATCATGCCCTCAGTCTGGGGAGTGTGCGGGACAGTCATGATGACGAAGTCGGCCTCGGGCAGCAGGCGGTCGAGCGCCTCCGGGCGGTGCAGCTCCGCGACGCCCTCGGGTCTGTCTTCGCGGCGCGCGTCGACGCCCAAAACGCGCATCCCAAACGCCGCGCACAGGCGGGCCGTCTCGCCGCCGATGCCCCCCACGCCAATGATCAGCGCGGTGGCCTCCGGCAAGTGCACGACGCCGCTGTCCGGCTGTCGCGGCTTCCACTCGCGGCGCAGCTGGTGGGGGATGTAATAGTGGAAGCCGCGCCCGAAGGCGAGGACGAAAGCCATGATGTGGGCGGCAATGTGGTCGTTGTAGATCTCGCGCATGTTGGTGACGACGACGGGATGCTCGATCAGCTCGGGGTAATAGAAGCCGGCCGGCGGCGCCGCCGCTGGTGCCTGGAGCCAGCGCAGCTTGCGGGCTAACTGCAACACGTCGAGCGGGATGGTTCCAAAGGCCGCGTCCGCGTCCACGATCTCACGCTTCGCATCGTCGACCGTCTCAGACACCACGACCTGGATGTCGGGCACAGTCTCGGCCAGGTGCGCCGCCCCCTCGCGAGTCGTCTCGCGCTGCGGCGGCAGGAAGACCATCTTGACAGACATGGCTGTCAGGGGCGTTTGGCAGACGTCAGGCGCCGACCTTCTGGACGAACCGCGCCACATCCTCCAGGCTGAAGGCCCGCATCGACTCGGTCCGCAGCAGGCCCTGAGCCCCGATCGCCAGCATCAGCCCCATGACCGCGTCCTCGTCGTCCGATTCGACGATGGTGATCGCGTCGTAGCGTCCCTCGAGCCAGTACAGGGCGTGGACGGTAACGCCACGCTTTTGAGCCTCGGCCTGCCAGCCACGGGCGATGTCAGCCGCCTTCTTGATTCCCTTCATCCCTTCATCCGTGTACCGATAGAGGGTCACGTGCACAGCCATGGCCACACCTCCTTGCGGTCCTTCTGTCCCCTCCTACAACCCAGTACCCAGTATAGTGCGGTCCGCCGATCCGCGTGCGAAGGCCATGCGGCGTCGCCCGGCGGGCTACACTTTCCAATTCCCCGACAAGCTCAGCCTAGGGGCTGGTTCAGAGGAAAGGAGACCATGCTGATGGACAGGCGGACCACGGGAGGAATCATTCTTGTGGCTTTGGGCCTGGTTTTTCTGGCCGCGACGACCGGCTTGATCCAGCAGTCGATGTGGAGGGATTTCTGGCCCGTCATCCTGATCGTCGTCGGCGTAGCGGTGATGGTCAGGCGGCGCCCGTCTGACGGCGGGTAACCGAGGCCGCGGGGTCTCGACAGACGGCGGGCGGCGGTCGCCGTGCGCCGCGGTGCTTTTGCTCGGCAGTTGGCTCCGGCCCATGTCTTGCCTGCACCGACTCGGAGCGTGGAGCAGCGGATCATGAAGGTCCTGATAGTCGGCGGGTGCGGCTTCCTGGGGAGCCACCTGGCGCGGTTCATCATGGAGCGCGGCGACGAGGTGGTCGTACAGGACGTGCAGACCGAGGACTCCCCGTTCCGCTGGGTGCTGACGCCCCGGGAGCAGGCCGCGGCGGTCGTGGCGGAGGGGGACGCGGCCGACCCAATCTTTTTCTACCGACTCATCCGGGACCACCGCGTCGAGCGGCTCGTCCACCTCGCGGTCTTCCCGTCTGAGAGCGGTGAAAGCGATCCGGCCGCCAGCGTGCGGGTCAACGTGATGGGGACCATCGCGGCCTTCGAGGCGGCCAGGATCGGGCTAGTTGAGCAGGTCGTCTGGGCCAGCTCGACTCAGGTCTTCGGCCGCCATACGTCCTACGCAGCTGAGTTCGGCCACAAGCCGATCACCGATACCTCGCCCCACCGGCCCTGGACGGTCTACTCGGCCACGAAATCGCTTTGCGAGTATCTCTGCGCCCACTATTACCGGAACTGGGGTACCGACCTGCGCGGGCTGCGGCCGATCGGCACGTTCGGCCCCGGCCGGCGCGGCGGGCTGGTGGGCCACATCACCCGAATGATCTATCACGCCGCGGTCGGCCAGCCTTACACCTGCCCGAACGGGGAGCAGGCGCTCCCGCTGGTCTACGCCGAGGACAGCTCGCGCGGCTTCGAGGCCGGGCTCTACTACGAGGGCTCCGCGCTGACGGGGAAGACCCACACGATCGGCGGCTACAGCACCACCCACGGCGAGATGGCCGCGATCGTCAAACGCCTCGTTCCCGAGGCCGAGCTCACCGTCCTGCCGGGCGACGGCGGCGAGCCGCTGACGCTGCCCCAGGACAACGGGCCCTTCTGCCAGGTGACCGGCTTCCAGCTTCGCTACAGCCTGGAGGACGGGGTGCGGAAGACAGTCGAGTTCTTTCGGAGCCAGATGGGGGGATAGGATCCCGTTCGTCCGCCCGCTTTGGGATATGACCCCTTCGGCCCTTGTTGCGCGGTCAGCGCATGGTCAGGACCAGCAGTGTCGCGCCACTGGGAAAGCTGATCGGGCCATGCCGTGCACCGCTCGGGACGTAGAGCAGATCCCAAACACCGAACGTCTCACCGTCGACGAGCGCGCTCCCCTCCACGACCAGGCTAGCCTGCACTTCGGCGTGGGCGTGGGCGGCCACCTCGGCACCGGCCGGGAAGCGGACGCCCTGCACGAGCAGCCGCCCGGGGCCCTCGTCGAGCAAGGTCTTCTCCTGGCGACCGCGCGCCTCGGTCCAGGGGACCTGCTCGGTTAGCACGAGCCGATACCGCTTCTGCTCAGAGATCTGCTCGACTTCCGTATGGTAGTAGCTGCCCTGAAACGCGCTCAGGAGCTGGCAGCCGTCCGGATAGTGGAGCGGGCCGTGAGGCTCGCCACCGGGCCCGAGTATCAGGTCGAGCGGTCCGAGGGTGAGGCCGTCGACGATCGCCCGCCCTTTGAGCACGGTCACGGCGTGCGTCCCGGGGTGAACGTGGCGTGGCTCGGTCGAGCCGACCGGGTAGTCGATCAGCCGCAGGGTGAGGCCGTTCTCGCGGTCGTCGTAGTACATGCCGGCCCGGCACGGCCAGCCGTCGACGTTGACCCGCTCTTCCCACCGGATCTCGGCGAGCCGCACGATCTGGAAACCCGCCCTCGTGATCACCCTTCCTCCTGTCGCCGCCCGCGGATCGAAGCGCGACTCGCCCGAGGAGGTACTCTAGCAGGCTTTCGAGGCGTGGGCGGACTGCCACTGCGCTGCGGTTCGACCCGACTTGACGACCGAGGCCGGATGGTCCACGCTACGCTGCGCCACGGCATGGGCGTGGAAGACACGATTCGGAGGCGAGACAATATGGCAGAGTCAACGTCGTCCGCGGAAGTTCTCAGAACCCAGCGAGAGATGACTTCGAAGCGAGGCTACGGGTTCCCCGAGTGGGAGTGGCTGGCCGAGAAGGACCCGGCCTTCGAGAAGGCACGCCTTGACTTCAGCGCGGTCGTCTTCACGCCAGAGAACCCGGCCCTGCCGGTCAAGTATCGCGAGCTGATCGAGTCGGTGATCCTGGCGTACAGGGGTTATCCGACTGTTGGCGCGCACGTGCGGCGCGCCCTGCGCGAGGGAGCGACGATGCAGGAGGTCATCGAAGCCTTCGAGTGTGCAACCGTGCCCGGCGGGATGCCGGTGCTGCACTACGCCCTTCCATTCTTAATCGAGATCGACAAGGAGCTGGCGGGGTGAGGAGTCATCGCCCTCACCCCCTGCCCCCTCTCCCAAAATTGGGAGAGGGGTGCCGAGCGCAGCGAGGCGGGGTGAGGGCCGGGCGTAGGTCCTTGTCAGAGTCATGGCTTGCTCGATCTGCGGCTCGGACGTGCATGCCTGGCACGGCCGGCACCCATTCGTTCGCCCGCCGGCTATCGGCGGGCACGAGTTCGCCGGCGTCGTCGCCGCTCTCGGCGAGGGCGTCAGTGGACTGGAAGTCGGCCTGCGGGCGGCGGTCGACGGGGTGATCCCGTGTCTGGAGTGCGAGACGTGCCGGCGCGGCCTGGGCAACGTGTGTCTGAACTATCGGGTGACCGGCTTTCGCTTCGATGGCGCGCTGGCCGAGTACACGAAAGTGCCTGCCCGCAACGTCCATCCGCTGCCGACCAACCTGAGCTTCGAGCAGGGCGCGCTAGTGCAGCCGCTCTCGATCGCCTACCACGGCGTCTGCCAGAGGGCGAAGGTCGCCGCGGGCGAGAGCGTAGCCCATCCAGGGGGCCGGCCCCATCGGCCTCTGTTGCCTGGTCCTGGCCAGGAGTCGCGGGGCGCGCGTGATGGTGCTCGATCTGCACCCCGCCCGCCTGGATGCGGCCAAGGCCCTGGGCGCCGAGATGGTAGTGAACGTCGAGCGCGAGGACCCCGTTGTCGGGGCGGAGAAGTTCAGCGACGGTCAGGGTTTCGACAAGGTGATCGAAGCGGTCGGCGGCGATCAGGACGACACCCTTCAGCTGGCTTGTTGGATCGCCAGACGCGGCGGCGTGATCACCGTGATCGGCACCTTCTCACGCGACCGCGTGACCCTTCCAGCGCACGACTTCAAGTGGAAAGAACTGGAGATCCTGGGCCTCGCAGAGCTACTTTGGGGCCTATCCGGAGTGCCTCGACCTGCTCGCGGCCGGGAAGGTACCGTTGGACAAGATGATCAGCCACGTCCTGCCGCTGGAGGAGACTCAGACGGCGTTCGAAATGATCGACGAACGCGTGCCGGGCGTGGTCAAGATCGTGCTCAAGCCGTAGGACTGAGGACTGAGGACTGAGGGCTGAGGACTGAGGACTGAAGGGCTGAGGACTGAGGAGGGCGCCGTGCCAGTCGTTGATGCCGATACCCACGTCATCGAGACCGAGCGCACCTGGGATTACATGGGGTTATCCGAAGAAGCGTTCAAGCCCACATCCGTCGAGGAGGCGAGCCCGTCCGGCGAGATCAGGCAGTTCTGGCTGATCGACGGGCGGCGCTTTCCGCGACGAGCGAACATCGGTCTGGAGACCAGCGAGGCGACCCGCGAGATGACGGACATCGAAGCGCGTTTGGCCCACATGGACCAGCTGGGCGTCGACGTGCACGTCCTGTATCCGACCATCTTCCTGAGGCCGCTGACCGATCGCCCAGAGGTGGAGCTGGCGTTGACGCGAAGCTACAACCGCTGGCTGGCCGACATCTGGGCCATGGGCAAGGGCCGCCTGCGGTGGGCGGCGGTCTTGCCGCTGCTCAGCATGGAGCAGGCGCTCGAGGAGGTGCGGTGGGCCAGCCAGCAGGGCGCGTGCGCCGTGTTCATGCGCGGCCTGGAGGGCGAGCGCCGAATCTCGGACCCATATTTCTACCCGCTGTACGAGGAGGCCAGCCGGCTCGACCTGCCCGTGGGCGTCCACTCGGCAACCGGCAGCTTCACCCTGCACGACTTCTTCCGCGACGAGCCCGGGTTCTGCAAGTTCAAGCTGGCCGTGATCGGGGCCTTCCACTCGCTGGTCTACGACGAGATACCGGAGCGCTTTCCCCGTCTCAGGTTGGGGTTTATCGAGGTCGCGGCCCAGTGGGTGCCCTACGCCGTCCAGGACCTGGCGAAACGCTTCAAGCGGCGGGGCAAGGAGCTGCCAAAGGACCTGTTCCGGGACTATCGACTCTACGTCGCCTGCCAGACTGATGACGACCTAGCGTACGTTTTGCGCTACACGGGGGATGGTCAGCTCATCATCGGCTCGGACTACGGGCACGCCGACACATCCAGCGAGCTGGAGGCGCTCCGCAACCTGAAGCGACAGGGCGGGGTCGATCCGGCGGCGGTCGACAAGATCCTCGGCGACAACCCGAGCGCGTTCTACGGGCTGTAGGTTCGGGACCTGCCCGCTCCCTGGACCCCGTTCCCCGGCGAGGTCGTGGTGACGCCGTCCTGGGCTGCCTGTTGCCCTATCTGTCGTCACCGTCGACGGTGCGCAACTCTCAACTCGGTCAGGTGACGTTTGGCGATGCGGCCACCGAAGCGAGACTCGATCAGCTGAGCGATGCAACTGAGAAGGTTCCTTCGGGCGGCAGGTGCAAGCGCGCGGTCGCCGGAATAGGTGAGCAGCACCTCGCGGTAGGCAGCAGACGAGTACACCAGCTCCCATTCGTGGCGCCGGAACAACGCCGGCCCGAACCGGCCCGAGCGGTCGAGCTCCTCACCACTGAGCGGGATCTCAGCCGCGGTTGGGAGGCGAAGCCCAGGTGGAGTGGCTGGGTCCCACCGCTCATAGCAAGCCTGGACTGCCGCGAAGAAGTCCTCGGTCCCTCCGGCTATGTGATGCGTCGCGATGGTGGCGAGAGCCCCCCCGGGGCAGAGGGCGTCGGCCGCCTTGACCACGCGCACCGCCGGATCCAGCCAGTGGAAGGCGGTTGCCGACACGACCGCATCGAACGGCTCGGGGGGCAGTGGCCAGTCCTCGAAGGCGGATGTGACCACCTGCGCGGACAGGAAGCGGCCGAGGTTGCGCCGCGCGACGGCGGCCAAGTGCGGGCCGATCTCCACGGCGACGATCTCGCAGCCGCGCTCGGCCCGCGGCACTGTAGCCTGCCCCGTCCCGCAGCCGATCTCAAGCACGCG
>DASPXK010000007.1:0-6082 GCA_035637315.1 Chloroflexota bacterium | reverse complement strand
CGGCCATGCTGCGCCCACTGGTCGAATCGCTCGGCGCGGCAACTGGTGGCTCACAGCAGGGCCAACGGCTCGAGCGAGGCACGCTGGCGCTACCAGGTGGCGCCACGGTCCAGGTCAGCGCCACGCTCGCGCTCGATGATCAGGGGCAGGCCCACTACGTCTTCGTGCTTCGAGACGTCACCCAGCAGGTATCCGTGGACCGCTCACGAGGCCAATTTCTCGACGCGAGCGTCAGGCGCCTGCGGGGCCAGGCCACGTCGCTGTTATCGGCCGCCGAGATCCTGCGCGCCTACGACGATCTGGCGGAGCCGCAACGCCGGACATTCCTGGAAGTCCTCCAGCGCGACGCCGAGCGGCTGGCTGATGAGCTGGACGCGATCCATGCCCAGGCCGTCGGCGCCCTGGCCCCAAGCTGGACTGGCGATGATGTGCGCGTCTCAGAGCTCGCGGAGTGGGCCGCGGCCGAGTTGGGGCCGGCGCTGGCCGCGCGTGGCCAGCGCATCTCCACCGGCGGCGAACCGCTCATCGTCCGCGGCGACCGTCTGGCGCTCCTGCAGGTCACTCGTCGTCTGCTCGAGCTGGCGGTGGCGCGAGCCCCGCAGCGCGCCAATTTGAGCCTGCGTTGGCGGCGCGTAAGCGCCAGCCTGCTCGAGCTAGCCATCGAGCTGCCACGCCTGGAGGTGGAGCAGGATGGGCTGGCCGAGGAGCAGCTCTTCGACATACCCCTCGAGGATGGCCAGCCTGGGCGGAGCGTGCGCGACGTGGTCAGGGAGCATCATGGAGAGCTATGGGTGCGCGGCGGGCCGAAGGGATGCGCGTTGGTGCTCTCGCTGCCGGCCAGTCAGGCGACCACGCCCCCTGACCCAGGCCGCGATGGGGACGCGGTCGGCCAGCAGGTGCTGGCACTCCTCGGCCGGGGCGGCTTCTATGAGCCAGGGCCAAGGGCCGAGGATCGGTCCGAGCGTCTTGCGGCGCTCGCCGCGCACCCTGAGGCACGCCTGGCCGATCTGTCATACGTCGTCTTCGATCTGGAGACAACCGGGCTGGAGCCCGGGCGCGACGAGGTCGTGTCGATCGGCGCCGTTCGCGTGCGGGGTGGGCGGGTCATCCCGGAGGACCATCTCCACTCGCTCGTCAATCCCGGGCGTCGGATCCCGCGACTGTCGACGAAGATCCATGGCATCACGGACGAGCTCGTGGCGGGCCAGCCCGCGTTAGACGACGTGCTGCCGCGCTTCATCGAGTTCGTGGGCCACAGCGTGCTCGTCGCTCACCTGGCGGCCTTTGATCTTGCGTTCCTGAACTCACGCCTGGGCACGATGGGCCGCCCGGCGATTCGACAAGCCGCGGTGCTCGACACGTTGCTGTTGAGCTGCTCGTTGTTCCCGTCCTGGGGCGGTTACAACGTGGAGGAGATCGCGGCTCGTTTCGGCCTGGCCGTCGTCGATCGCCATACGGCCCTGGGGGACGCGCTAACGACGGCCGAAATACTCATCCGGCTTCTCGAGGTCCTGCAGCGACGCGGGATCGAGACGTTAGGGCCGGCTCTGGAGCTTCAGAGCGGCGATCTGATTCGCAAGCTCGTGGGCGCGGTGCGCGCTGAGCTGAGCTGGTAGCCATGCGACCGCGGGAGCGCGCGTCCCTGATCGCCTTGATCGTAGGCGTGTTGTTGCTCGGCTATCCACTCGTGAACGTGGCGAACCAGCCGGTTTTGGTCTCGGGTGTTCCACTCCTCTACGTCTACCTGTTCGCGCTCTGGCTGTTAGGCGTCGGCGCAGCCTGGCTGCTGTCACGGACTGAGGAATGAGGGACGAGGAATGAGGAATGAGCAATGAGGGACGTCGGATGCGAATGAGCAATAGAGCAGCACAGAACCTGTCGACGACGTCGTCCCATTCCTCATTCTTCATTCCTCATTCCTCATCCCTCATTAGAGCATGTATGTCCTAGCGCTGGCCGTCTCAGGACTGTACCTGGCCCTGTTGTTCGGCATCGCGTTCTTTGCCGACAAGCAGCGCGAGCGCGGGCGAAGCTGGATCGCCAATCCATACATCTACTCGCTTTCCCTGGCGGTCTACTGCACGGCCTGGACGTTCTACGGCAGCGTCGGCAGGGCGGCCGAGACAGGCCTCGGCTTCTTGCCTGTCTATCTGGGCCCGACGCTGATCGCGCTGACCTGGTGGTCGCTCTTGCGCAAGATCATCCGCATCGCCAAGGAAAACAATCTGACCACCATCGCGGACTTCCTCAGCTCGCGCTACGGCAACAGCACCGCGCTGGGAATGCTGGTGACCGTGGCGATTGTGGTCGGCATCATGCCGTACACGGCGCTTCAGCTCAAGGCAGTCTCCAGCACGTTTGAGATCCTGGAGACGGCGTTCTGGCCTGCCGATCTGCCGCCCCCACAGCTGGCGGGCCTGAGCGTGGATACAGCCTTCCTCATCGCGGCGTTCATGTCGGTATTCGGAATCATGTTCGGGGCTCGCCACCTGGCGCCATCCGAGCGCCACGAGGGGATGGTAGCGGCGGTGGCCTTCGAGTCGGTCGTCAAACTGCTGGCCTTCGTTTCGGTCGGGGTGTTCGTGACGTTCGGCGTCTACGGCGGCTTCGGCGAGATCTTCAGCCGGGCGGCCGCCGTGCCCCAGTACCGCGATCTGTTCGTCCTCAACAACCCCAGCTCGACCAGCTTCGCCTCCTGGATGTCGGTCACCGCCCTGAGCGCCATGGCAGTCATGTTCCTGCCCCGCCAGTTTCACGTCGCCGTCGTCGAGAACGTTGCGGAAGACCATGTCCGAAAGGCGATGTGGCTGTTCCCGCTCTACCTGCTGGCGATCAACTTGTTCGTGCTCCCGATCGCCTTCGCCGGCGTCCTGACCTTCGGGCGACAGCCGCTCCAGAGCGACTTCTTCGTGCTGACCCTACCGATCTATTACGGCCAGCCGGGCCTGGCGCTGTTCGCGTTCATCGGTGGCCTGTCGGCTGCGACGGCCATGCTGGTGGTGGAATCGGTCGCGGTCTCGACGGTCGTCCTCAACAACCTGGTCGTGCCTCTGGTGGTCAAGCTTGGCGTCGGCCGCGACGTCTCGCGCTGGCTGCTCAACGGCCGACGGGTCGGAATCGTCGCCGTGATCATGCTCGGGTACCTCTGCTTCCGGCTGGTCGGCGAGTCGAACACCCTGGTCAACCTGGGTCTAGTGTCGTTCGTCGCGGCCTTCCAGTTCGCGCCGGCGATCATCGGCGGACTGTACCTCCACCGGGTCAGCCGACGGGGCGCGATGATCGGGCTGAGCCTCGGCTTCGCGGTCTGGACGTATACCCTGGTGGTCCCGGCCCTGGCGCAGGCGAAGGTCCTGCCGCCGGAGCTGGTCGACCAAGGCCTGTTCGGACTGCGGATGCTCCGCCCGTCCGCGCTGTTCGGGCTGGAGGGGCTCGACACCTGGAGCCACGCTCTCTTCTGGAGCTTGCTGCTGAATCTTGGCGGCCTGCTCGTCGGCTCGCTTTACCTACCACCTGAAGGCGACGAGCTGGTCCAGGCGCGCAAGTTCGTGGACTGCTTCTCTGGCGAGCGCGGCGAAGCCGCGCCGCCTGCCCTCGCTGGCAACCTGGCAGGCGAGCTCGAAGCGCTCATGGCCCCCTTCATCGGCGCTCCCAAGGCCGCCTGGCTGATCCAGGACTTCCTGGCGCAGCGGGGGATCGGGTCCGGCGCCGAAGTTCCCTGGACCCAACACGCGGACTTGATCGCGTTCGTCGAGCGTGAGCTCGCTGGCTCGCTCGGGCCAGCCTCGGCGCGAGTCTTGGTGGATAGCTGCGTCAAACAGCGCGAACCCGAGCTGGAGAAGATCATCGACGCCTTCGGCGAGGTCTCGCTGTCGCTCGAGCAGAGCCGCGAGGACCTCGGTCGGCGCGTTCGCGAGCTGTCCATCCTCTATGAGGCATCCACGCGCCTCTCTTCGTCGCTGGCCCAGCCGCAGATCGTCCAGGCCGTGCAGCAGTTGCTGACCGAGGAGTTCAACTTGGATGGGGTCGAGGTCCTCATCGCCAAGCCCGACGGGCGTCTCGAAGGCGAGTTCGCGGCCAGCTCGGCCGCCGTTCGCGGTCTCCGCGAGGGCCGCGTGGTCACCTCGCAGGACTCGGATGCGCGAGCTGGGCAGGTCCGCGAGCCGTTTCGCTCATATGTAGTCGTGCCGATCTTTTCGGGTGAATCGACGCTCGGCGTTATCTTCGCCTATTCGGCCCATAATCTGGTGTACTTCTCGCCTGAGCTCTTGCAGTTGGTCCAGGTGGTCGCCAACCAGGTCGGTGGCGCCATCAAGAACGCTCAGCTCTACGAGGAGCTGCGCCAACTGAGCCTGGACCTGGACCGCAAGGTCCACGAGCGTACCACCGAGCTAGAGCGAGCCAACGATCGCCTGAAGGAGATCGACCGCCTGAAGTCGGAATTCCTGTCGGTTGTCGCGCACGAGTTTCGGACCCCGCTCACGTCGATTCGCTCGTTCTCCGAGATCCTGCTCACCTATGAAGGTCTGGACGTCGCGCAGGAGCGCGGCTTTGCAAAGATCATCAACGAGGAAAGCGAGCGACTGACCCGACTGATCGAGCAACTGCTGGACCTGTCACGGATCGAGTCCGGCCAACTGGAGCTAGCCCGAGAGCCGCACCATATCCGGACCATCGTGGATACGGCGTTCCAGATTGCCGAGCCGCTCGCCGAGCGCTGTGGCGTTCAGCTCCGGCTCGAGGTGCCCGACGAGCTTCCTCAGCTGAGCGTCGACCGAGATCGCGTCCTGCAAGTCGTCACCAACCTGCTCAGCAACGCGATCCGAGTCTCACCCCAGAAAGAGAGCGTTCGGGTAACCGCCTGCCAGGAAGACGGCATGGTCGTGGTCAGCGTGGCCGATCGGGGGCCTGGCGTGCCACGCGAGCACCGCGATGTTATTTTCGAAAAGTTTGGGCGTCTCGAGGGTCCGGGGCTCGGCGACGGGACCGGCACGGGCCTGGGCCTGTTCGTTTCGAGGCAGATCATCGAGCATCACGGCGGCCGCATCTGGGTGGCCGACGCGCCCGAGGGCGGGGCAGACTTTCGCTTCAGCCTGCCAGTCTGGTCCGGCTAAGCCGAGCGCCAGATGCGCGGCCGACTGGACCGCTCGCTCGTACCCGGCCGCGCCGCCGGACCCTTCTACGGCTGGCGGCTAGGCTGGGAGCTACCCGCGCTGGTGACGCGCACGGGCGGCGGAACAAGTGCGCTTCGCGCGGTGGAGATCGACACGACGCCGCCGGGCGGCCCGCTCGCCGACGTGCCGGAGCCGGAAGTCGCTCGTCGGCTCCGCGAGGGGCACCGTCTCTACCAGCTGCGGGTCGGCGGCGAGCTGGCGGCCTACGGCTGGGCGGCGACCGGCCCGGCCCATATCGGCGGACTCGACCTGTTCTTCACGGTGCCGCCGGGCGAGCATTACCTGTGGGACTTCATGACCTTGCCTGCGTTCCGGGGCAGGGGCCTGTATCCGCTCCTACTTCAGGAGATCGTGCGGCGCGAGCTAGACGAGGTCGAATGGTTCTGGATTGGCCATGAGTCTCGGAACGAGGCCTCGCGGCGCGGGATTCTCAAGGCCGGCTTCAAGCTGGCCGGCTACCTCTGGCGACTGCCAGACGGCGAGCTGGCGTTCGTCGGCGCGCAAGAGGCCGGTCCAGAGACGGCCAGGCGAGCGGCTCGCGCGCTGGGCCTGCGGCTGGCAGCCGGGGCCTGAGTCAGCGCGGCTACGTCGGCGGGCGAGTCGGGATCGCGCAGTGGGCCAGTCCCCGCTTCTCGAGGTACCGCTGGTGGTACTCCTCGGCTCCATAGAAAGTCGACGCGGGCGTGATCTCGGTCACGATCGGCCTGGCGAATTTGCCCGACCGCTCGAGATTCTCCTTCGACGCTCGGGCAGCGGCCTCCTGTTGGGGCGTGTGGAAGAAGATCGCCGAGCGGTACTGCGTACCTACATCCGGACCCTGCCGGTTGAGCGTCGTGGGATCGTGGTTCTCCCAGAAGACAGCCAGGAGATCGTCGTAGGCCACCTTTGACGGGTCGTACTCCACCTCGACC
>DASPXK010000006.1:0-5165 GCA_035637315.1 Chloroflexota bacterium | reverse complement strand
AGAGGCCGAACAGCAGGCCGACCTCGGCGGGGCTGACCCCGCGCCCCTGCAAGACGAACGGCAGGAAGGTCAGCGACGCCGCGCGAGTACTCGAATCGAGCATCCCGACCAGCCCGAGCAGCCAGTAGGCGGGCGGAATGCTTCCCGCCTCTCGCCTCGTGCCGTCGTCGGTGTGGTGGGTGGGCATTGGCTCGGGAGGCCGAACCCACGAACGGGCCAGTCCGACGCCGAGCGAGAACACGAGGCCGAAAGCCCCCAGCGTCGCCAGCGTGACGCGCCAGCCGAAGGTGAAGGCAAGCAGGGCGACCAGGGCCGGCGCCGCCATCTTGCCCAGGTCGCCGGCGAAATTGAGCGTCCCGATGGCGGTGCCTCGTCGGCCGCTTTCGAACGCTCGGGCGACCATCGCCGAGGCTAGCGGGTGCTGGAAGTTCCCCCCCAAGCCGCCGGCGATCGCGACGACGAGCAGCATCGGCAGACTCGTCGCGACAGCCATGCCAAGCAGGCCCGCGGCCACCCAGCCGTTGCCCCAGACCAGCAGCGCATACTCGCCCCACCGCTCGGCCAGCAAGCCGGCCGGGAGCTGAAGCACGCCGGCGCTGCCGGTAAAGGCCGCCTTGACCAGGCCCACCTCGGCGTATGAGAGCGCCAGTTCGGCGGCGATGAAAGGCAGGAGCGGGTACAGGACAGCGAAGAAGGCGTCGTTGCACACGTGCAGCGCCGCCGCCGCGAACAGAACTCGGCCTGGGGCCGTCTTCCGAGCCGTCAGCATTCAGCCATCAGCCGCCAGCGAAGATGCTCGCCACTATAGCCGGCCTGCGCATTTCGGGACAGAGCGCGGCGGAAATGCTGACAGCTAATGGCTGACGGCTCGCTCAGCACTCCTGGCGTTCGAGGATCAGGTATGGTGTGAAGTTCGCCACCTGGCGGTAGCAGCGCCAGATGTAATCGCTCAGTGGTCGGTTGGTCAGATCCGTTTCCCAGTACCAGACGCCGTTGTGGTCCCAGAGCACGTAGCGCGGCCGGGCCGTCTCGAGCCGATCGATCACCGTGGCCATGTCATCGCGCGTAAGCGCGCCGGGCAGGAAGTGGTCGAAACGGGTCGGGTTCGGTCTGTCGGCCAGGAAATTGAAGAGCGGGTCGGCCGGGTACGAGAAGAATGGCTGCCCGGGTGGCGTGCCAGCCTGGACATATTCCACAACGCCGCGCACGGCGTCTGCGATGTGCTTGGGCGCCAGGGTAGGGGCACGCTCTAGGCCCAACGAGACGTACGGCGGTGGTGTCGGCGAGCGCGGGTCGGCGTGGACGATCGTCACGTAGCGCCAGTATGCGTGAGGCGCAACGGCCGCGGCCGGGATGACTAGCAAGGCGGCGTAAACGGCTGCCTGGCGCGCGAAGCTGGCGCCGCCGGCCAGGGCGCGGTGCGCTCGGGCCAGCCCCCAGACTGCCACTACGAACAGTGGCGGGCCAGCGAACATGGCGTGCAGCGTATCGACGCGTGGGTGTATCGCGAGCGCGGCCAGCGTGCCGACCAGCAGGTACCAGCCCGGCAGGCCGGGCAGCAGCCCGCGCCAGGCCCGTGGCGCGATCAGGATCAGACCAGCCCAGGCGCCGAGCGCCGGCAGGTAGAGGTACAACGTGTCGAGGTGCTCGTAGAGAAAGCCCAGCCAGGGGTAGAAGTTCGGGTCCTCGGTGAGTGGCACCCGGGGTCCCGTTACGGTCGGCATCCAGGGCACGAGCAGCGATACGAGGATCGCCGCGGCGAGCAGCCAGCCCCGCCCGCCTATACGCCGCCAGGGCAGCAGCGCCACGCCGAGCGGCAGCCAGATCGCGGCTAGCGCGATCGGGTGCGCCAGGCGTGGGGGCGCCTCGAGCGGCAGGATCAGCGCCCCCTGGTTGACGGCGCCCAAGAAAAGCCCGAAGGGCGTCGCACCCACTCCGAGCCCGAGCGTCAGAGGCGCCAGCCAGAGGAGGGTGATCGCCGCATAGGCGCCAGCCGCCACGCCCGTCTCCACGAGAATTGGCCGCAGCATCGGCGTCCAACCGTCTACCCGAACGCGCGTCCACGCCGAGCGCAACAGGATGCCGAGCGTCGCCAGAGTGGGCAGCCACATTGTGGCGGCCACGAGGTCGTCGAGAGCCGGCCACAGGAAGAGGGTCACCCCGACTGCCAGCGCCAGCACGTACAGCGCCTGAGCTGCCAGCACGAGCCGCCCGACCGGCTCGCGTCGGCGAAGCAGAATGTAGCCGCCGAGCGCCAGGGCGGCGAACGCACCGCAGTTCTGCTTGAACGCAAACGTCAGCCCGGCCATCAGACCGGCGAACGCGATCCAGCCCAAGCGCTGGCCGGCGTGGTGTCTCAGCAGCAGCTCGAGGGTTGCCAGGGTCGCCAGCAGCGCCATCCAGGCCGGATGCGGCTCCGGAAAGACGGGGATCGGGTCGACCAGGGCAATCAAGGCAAACGGCAGCAGCGCGAACGGCCAGGGCGCAAGCCTGCGAGCCAGTCCATACAACAGCAAGGCGCAGACAGCCCGCGCGCCAGCCATGAAGACGCGGATGGGCATCACGCTGACACCAAAGAGTTTGAAAAGGGCCGCGTACAGGTAAAAGACGCCTGGGGTGTAGTAGGTGTCAAAGTCCCGGTACGGCAGATCGCCCTGGTAGACGCGGCTCGCCAGGTAGAGGAAGTAGCCCTCGTCCGCCAGGTCAATCCAGTAGCGCGCTGCCCAGGCGTAGACGGCGAATAGGGCGAGCGCGGCGGCGGCGATCAGTAGGGCCTCGGTCCTTGGCCAGAGCAGGGCCGTCTCGCGCGGCAGTGCAAGAACCGCCACGTCCGTCTGCTCGGCCAGCCCTCCCAATGCCGGCCGCAGTGGCTCGGCGGTGCCTGCTCCCGGCTGGGGTTGCGTGGTCAGTGCTTCCTCCAGACAAGCCCCACCCCCGGCCTTGGCCCGGACACGCGAGTGCAGGCAGGGGGTGGTTGACTGACGCTTGTGCGTCGCCGTGTCTGGGAGTATAGAGAATTGAGGATGAAGGCCGTCTAGGCTTCGGCGGTGGGCGCTGGAGCAACGGCAGACGCACGGTGAACATGGTGTGGCGCGCGGTCAGCGATTGGGCGAGTTGTCATCCTGAGCGAAGCGAAGGATCTCATGCTCCCCAACGTAACATCTAGACTTCAGTCGGCCCGCATGTTGGACGGACCAGGAAGATCTGTCGTTCGCATGCAGCGAGGGATTCACTGGTGAGACGCATGAGATCCTTCGCTTCGCTCAGGATGACAATGGTAGCTTTCAGGTTTACCTGGCTAGGGTCTTGGTGGTTCCCGCTTTGGGTGTCGCAGCAGCAATGTGTCAGAGGATCAGGTCTCCCTCGGCAATGCGCACCACGCCCCCGCCGACCCGCACCGAGCTCACCGCGCCGTCCGCCATCTCGACGTCGACCTCGACCTGGCTCGGGCGTCCCATCTCGTAACCCTGCTCGAGCAAGAGTTTGCCTGGCGGCCTCAGCCCGTGCCGCACCAGGTAGGCGCCGAACGGTCCGGAGGCGCTGCCGGTCGCGGGGTCCTCCCGAACGTCGGAGCCCAGCGCCAAACTAAACATCCGCGCGTGGGCCGCTGCCTCAGCTGACTCGGTCTCGGTGGTGAACGCATAGACCGCCGGGTGCTCGTCGCCGCCGAAGAAGCGGGTCAGAGCGTCGACGTTTGGGCGGGCTCGACGGACCGCGTCGAGTGAGCGGAGCGGCACGTAGAGGAAGGCGACACCCGCCGAGCCGGACTCGGCCGGGCTCCCAGGCTCGATATCGGCCTCCGCGAGACCGAGCATCTCCGCCAGACTCCCCGCGTCTGTCTCAGCCGGCGAGAAGGTGGGCAGAGGCTGCTCCATCCAAGCACTACCGGCCCGTCCGTCGGCCGGGTGGGCCGTCACGCCCAGCACGCCGATGGCAAGCTCAAGCGCCAGCTTCTGCCTTTGCCGTTCGGCGGCCAGCACGAAACCGGTCCCGACGACCGGGTGGCCGGCGAACGGAAGCTCCCTACCCGGGGTGAAGATGCGAACCCTGGCGTCGGCGCCTGGCTCGCGGGGCGCCAGGACGAAGGTCGACTCTGAATAGTTCATCTCCTGGGCGATGGCCTGCATCTCCACGTCGGACAGGCCTTCCGCTTCGACGAACACCGCAAGCTGGTTGCCGCCGAAGGGGCGACGGGTGAACACGTCGACTTGAACGAATTGATAGCGCCTCATGCGGGAATGAAGAATTGAGAATGAAGAATGAAGAATGAGAGTCTAAGCGACGGCGTGGGGTCAGGGGTCATCACGTCTTCCTGAGGCGAGCGTTGAGGGAGTCGGGCAGCGGCGCGTCCACCTGGGGAGAGCGGAGCTGGGCCAGCATGCCCCCATCGACGTAGATCACCTGGCCCGTGATGTAGCTGGCGTCGTCTGAGGCCAGGAAGAGGACCGCGCCGGCAATGTCCTCTGGGTAGCCCACGCGGCCAAGCGGCACGGTCTGGCTGCGGCGAATCCTGGCCTCCTCGCCCAGCGCCTCGAACTCGTCGGTGTGGATAGCGCCGGGCCCGACGACGTTGACCCGGATGCCGAAGGGCGCCAGGTCGATCGCCATCGTTCGAGTCATCGCCTCCATGCCGCCTTTGCTGGCGTCGTAGGCGGCCATGTAGCGATGGGCGCGCGCAGCCGCGAATGAGCTGATGTTGATGATGCAGCCAGGCTTGCCCTGGTCCACCATGAGGTTGGCGGCGCGGTGGCTGTGGAGATAGACGCTCTTCAAATTCGTTCGGATCACCGTATCCCAGTGCTCCTCATCCATCTCCAGGATGTGGGCGATCGGAGACGCCCAGGCGGCGTTGTTGACCAGCACGTCTACACTGCCCCAGGCGCTCAGCACCCGCTCGAACGTTGCCTCGACGTCGGCTTTGAGCCCAGCATCGCCGGGGATCGCCAGGGCTGCCCCACCGGCGCCCTCGATGCCTCTCGCCACTCGCTGAAGCGCCTCGGCGCCGCGAGCGGTGATCGCTACCCTGGCGCCCTCTTGCGCGAACCGTTGGGCGATGCCCTTGCCAATACCGCGACTCCCGCCCGTGACGATCGCAACCTTGCCCTGCAACGACATCACTCAACCCCTCTTAGCGCCCGCTGAATGGCGACAGGCGGCCTGCTAGC
>DASPXK010000005.1:0-4200 GCA_035637315.1 Chloroflexota bacterium | reverse complement strand
AGGCGGCGCCCGACGAGCCGGGCAGCCTCGGAGCCCCATGCTACGTCGATCAGGCCCACCACGAGTGGCCGCACTGGGCTGCTGAGGTCGTCGACCGCCTGTGCCGAGGAGTCGCCGGCTGCCCGAGCCAGGTGCCGGTCCGGATGTTCCTGGCTCAGGGAGAGATTGGCGAGCAGATCACGCGGTTCGCCGCGGAGCATGGGGACGATGCGATCGTCCTGGTTCGGAGGAGTCGGCTGCAGGCAGGCCGAGCGCGAGTGCTCCGGGCAGTGCTCGACCAAGCCCCATGCCCCATCCTGCTGGTCGGCGGACCCAACACATGAGGGCTGCGCCAGCCGGCGTGGAACGGCACGCCTTCGACGATGCCCGCGGCCTCAGCGCGGCCGAGGCGGTCACTCGGCTTGCCCGCTTTGGTCCCAACGAAGTCCCAACCGGCCAGCGCTTCTTCCTGGTGCGGACGCTGCTCGGCTTCCTGGCGAACCCGCTCGTCGTCATCCTGCTTGTCGCCAGCCTGATCTCGGGGTTGGTGGGCGAGACGTTCAACGCCGGCTTGATCGCGCTGATGGTCGTCCTTAGCGTCGGACTGGACTTCTTCCAGGTGTATCGGTCACAGCAAGCCGCGAGCAAGCTGCAAGCACTGATTGCCGCGACGACCACGGTCCGGCGGGACGGTCAGGCGTTCGAGATCCCGGTCCGAGAGGCCGTCCCTGGAGACATCCTGGAGCTGCGAGCCGGCAACCTGCTCCCGGCCGATGCTCGGCTGCTGAGCGCCGTCACGCTGACCGCAGACGAGGCGGCGATGACCGGCGAGTCGTTGCCGGTTGAAAAGCGCCCGGGAGACGGTCCTGAAGGCGTCGTGCTGGCCGGGACGTCCGTGGTCAGCGGTATGGGCGTAGCCGTTGTGACGGCGACGGGCGCGAACACGCAGTTTGGGGCGATCGCCCGGGGCCTGCTCGAGAAGGCGCCCCCGAGCGAGTTCGAGCTCGGGACCCGGCGGTTCGGCTTCTTGATCATGCGGACCGTCATCGGGTTGGTCCTGTTCGTCCTGCTGGTCAGCGCGCTCCTGCGGCGCGATCCGCTGGAGTCGTTCCTGTTCGCCATCGCCCTGGCGGTGGGGCTCACGCCCGAGTTCCTGCCGATGATCATCACCGTCACCCTGTCGCAGGGAGCGCTGCGGATGGCCCGTGGCAAGGTGATCGTCAAGCGGCTCGCGGCGATCGAGAACCTGGGCAGCATGGACGTCCTCTGCAGCGACAAGACCGGCACCATCACCCAGGGCACGGTCGTGCTGGAAAAGCACGTCGATTACCGCGGCGCTGAATCGGAAGACGTCCTCCGCTGGGCCTGCGTCAATAGCGCACTCGAGAGCGGGTTGCGCAGCCCGCTAGACGAGGCGATCCTTGCTCACGAGCATCAAGCCATCGACGCCTACGCCAAGCGAGCCGAGCTCCCATTCGACTTCGAGCGGCGACGGGTCAGCGTTCTGGTCGAGGGCCCTGAGGGATGCCAGCTTATCACCAAAGGTGCCCCTGAGGGAATTCTGCCTCTCTGCGCACGCGTCGACATCCAAGAGGGGCCGATCCCGTTGGACGCTGGCGCCAGGCAGGACGCCGAACGCACCCACGAGGGGCTGAGCCGGGCCGGTTTCCGCGTCCTCTCGATCGCCCGCAAGGCGATGCCCCAGGAGCAAATGACTATCTCGGCAGCCGACGAGCGGGATCTGGTCCTCAGCGGATTTGCCGCCTTCCTCGATCCCCCGGAGCCGTCGGCTTCGGATACGATCCACCGCCTCCGAGACAGGGGCGTGGCGATCAGGATCCTGACCGGGGATGGCGCGCTGGTGACGCGAGCGATCTGCGAGAAGGTCGGGATCGCCGCCGAGAGCCTGGTGAGCGGCGACGATCTCGAGCGCATGACCGACGATGCGCTTGCCACGGTCGTCGAGCGGGCGACCGTCTTCGCCCGCCTGTCGCCACCCCAGAAGAACCGCGTCATTCGCGCGCTCAAGCGAAACGGGCACGTCGTAGGCTACATCGGGGATGGCATCAACGACGCGCCGTCGCTGCATGCCGCCGATGTCGGCATCTCGGTCTCGAACGGCGTCGACGTCGCCAAGGCCGCGGCCGACATCATCCTGCTGGAGAAGAGCCTGGCCGCGGTCCATCGCGGCGTGGTCGAGGGGCGCAGGAGCTTCGGCAACATCACCAAGTACGTAGTCATGGGCACCAGCTCGAACTTCGGCAACATGCTGAGCATGGCCGTGGCCGCGGCGTTCCTGCCGTTCCTACCTCTGCTGCCGGTTCAGATCCTACTCAACAACTTCCTGTACGACCTGGCCCAGCTGACTATCCCCACGGACAACGTCGACGACAGCTACGTCGAACGGCCTCGGAAGTGGGACACCGGACTGATCCAGCGCTTCATGTTCGGGCTGGGGCCGATCAGCTCGATCTACGACTTCCTGACCTTCGGACTGCTGCTGGGTGTGTTCCGGGCCGGGCCGGAGCTGTTCAGGACCGGCTGGTTCATCGAGTCGCTGGTGACTCAGACGTGCGTCATCTTCGTGATCCGGACCGCCGCCAATCCGTTTCGCAGCCGGCCCAGCATGGCTCTCACCCTGAGCGTGTTCGGCAGTCTCGCAGCTGCTCTCGCCATCGTGCCCTCGCCGCTCGGCGGTATCCTTGGCTTCACGCCAGCGCCCCTGGCCTTCTTCGTCGCCTTGGCCGTCCTAGCCACCAGGTACCTGGGGATCGTCGAGCTCTTCAAGCGACGGGTCTACGCGGCGAGCGGCTGGCAGGCCTGAGCGCCAACCGCCGGTTAGTCCGCCAGGTTGATGCGCACCGTCATTCCCGGGCGGAGCCCAGCCGGGGCCGACGGCAGGTCGACGATGACCGGATAGTGCTGGTCCCCGGTGTCGTTGAGCTGCGGCTCGAGCGCCACGCTCCGCACGTAGCCTCGCAGCTCGCGGCCGTCTAGCGCGTCGACGACGAGCGTCACGACTTGTCCCGGCCGGGCGTGCGCCACGAGGAACTCGTCCACATCGGTGGTCTCCACCTGAAGTCGACTCAGGTCACCGACGGTCGCCACAACCGTGCCGGCAGTCACCGTGTCGCCCAGGTGGACCGGGATGCGCATGATGGTCCCCCGCCAGGGCGCGGTCAGCACCTCCACGCCGTTCGGCCCGCGGACCCGGGCCAGCTCCTGCCCCTCCACCACCCCCAGTCCCAGCTCGGCCGTCAACTGAGTGACCACACCGCCGGCCAGGGTGGCGACCCTGGCCTGGCCGATCGGCCTCACCTCGCCACGCGCGATTAGCCGCGGAGCAGGCGACGCGATCTCAGCCGTCGGCGTCGTGGTCGGGGGGCCCAAGGACACTATCCGCAGCGTCGCCAGCCCGGCCGCCACCAGGAGCGCGACCACCACGAGCCAGCGGACCACTAGCCAGGGCGAGAGCAGCCGAAAGGCCGAGCCCGTCCTCGATGGTCGGACCGGTTCCGCCGTGAGCAGCTCGGAGCGCTGGTGGATCATGAGGTCCCCTCCGTCACCCGGCCGTCACGGATCTCGATCCGCCGTTCGGCGACCGCAGCTACTTCGGGGTCGTGAGTCACCACGACGATGGTCCGCCCTTCACGCCAGAACCGTTTTAGCAGACCCACGACGTTGGCTGTGTCCTCGCTGTGCAGCTCCCCGGTTGGCTCGTCGGCCAGGATCATCCACGGCCGGTTTGCCAGTGCGCGGGCGATCGCGACCCGCTGTCGCTGGCCGCCGGAGAGCTGGGACGGACGGAACCTCAGACGGCTTCCGAGCCCGACCGACTCGAGCAACGACGCTGCGCGATCGTACCGCTCTTGCAGCGGCACGCCGGACGCTTCCATCGGCAGCACCACGTTCTCGATCGCCGTCAGCTCGCGCAGCAAGTGGAAGCGCTGAAAGACGAATCCGAGCTGCAGCAGCCGGAGCCGGGTACGCTCGCCGTCGGACAAGGCGCCGACGTCGCGCCCGTCCAGCTCCACGCTTCCGCGCGTGGGGCGATCCAGCAGCCCGACGATCTGAAGCAGCGTGCTCTTGCCGGATCCCGAAGGTCCGACGATCGCGACGAACTCTCCGTCGGCGATCTGCAGGCTCACGTCCTGCAGGGCGGAGACCAGCGAGTCCCCGACCTCATAGTTCCGCCAGACGCCATCCAGTCGCAACATCGCG
>DASPXK010000004.1:0-16423 GCA_035637315.1 Chloroflexota bacterium | reverse complement strand
GAGCGGGCTGCCCGCCAGGCAGTCGGTCTGTGTCCGCCATGCTCGTGTCCTCTATCCTGTCCCGGCGGACTGGCCGTTACACCAAGTATGCCAGGTTCAGGAGGCATCCACCTGAACTTTACTCCCTGCGGGAGAGCCGGGTGTAGGGGCCCGGCATGCCGTGCCCGTCGACAGGGCACGGCATGCTGTACCCCTACACCGAACGGCGGCCGCGAAGCGATGTGCAATTCGTTCGGACCGTGGCTCCTTGCGCTTGCTCTCCTTCCCTTGCTGGGGTGTCAGTTTGCGCCGCCGGGCGCCACCGGATCGGTAGTGCCGCCCGCTGCCGCGCCGACCAACGCAAACCCGGCCCTCGAGCGACGGCCGATCGGGGTGCCGACGGTCGATCCTTTCCCATGCGCGACCACGGCGATCGCGGCTGGAGCGGCGATCTTGTGGGCGCCCTGGCCGATGGAGGGCCATGATCTCCAGCGCACCAATCGCAGCCCGATCGTGGGGCCGCGAGTCGGGCGCGTCCTCTGGAGTGTTGAGATCGACGCGCCAAGCTTCGGCCAGGTCGTCGAGGCTGCCGACGGGACGCTCTACGTGGGGACCGAGTCGGGCAAGCTGCAGGCCGTCAGACCTGGGGTGGGTGTGGCCTGGAGCTTTCAGGCGAGCCCGCCGGTCCCGACGCCGGCCCTGGGTCCGGACGGGAGCGTCTATCTGCGCGGCGGGGATGGGGCCCTCTATGCGCTTCGCTCAGACGGCGGACGGCGCTGGACGACGGACATCGGCGCCGAGCCGAAGCTGCTCGGTCCGGCCCCCCTGGTCGGACCGGACAGCTACAGCTATCTGACCTCGTATCACCAGGGCCTGCCCTACCTGGTCCAGCCAGGCGGGTTCTTTCAGTGGGCCATCAACACCCAGGCACGCACGCTGGCGGGCCCGGCTGTGGGGCCGGACGGGATGGTCTACGTCGGAGCAGCTGATGGGACGCTGCGGGCGATCGATCGCGAAGGCCTCGAGCTGTGGCGAGCCAATCTGGCCGGACCGATCGTCGCGGCGCCGATGGTCGGCTCGGGCGGCCAGATCTTCATCCTCATCGGCGAGGGCGGAGTGGAGCTCGCGGTGGTCGAGGCCGGCGGGGGCGTCAGGTGGCGAGCGCCGAGATGCTGGCAGAGTGGCGCGCTGGCGTTGTGGGCGGCGCTAGCTGCGGATGGTCGCGTCCAGGTCGCCGGCTGCGCCATCTCGCCCAGTGGTGCCGAAGCGTGGCGCGCGCCAATCGAGGCCGCTTGGGCTACGCCGGCCGTCCTCGACGCGGAAGGGCAGACATTCTTCGGGGCCGGACGGGACTTGTATGCCGTCGGCCCGGATGGCGGTGTTCTTTGGCGCCTAACTCTGGACAGCGACTCGCTCGGTCCGCCAAGCATCGGCAGCGGCGGCACGCTGCTGGTAGGCGGGAGCCGACCGAGCCGCCTCTACGCGATCGGCGGACGCTGAGGCCGATACCCCTCCCCCACTTGCCCCCTCTCCCAAATTGGGAGAGGGGGTTGGGGGGTGAGGGCCCTTCCCTCTCCCCTCGAGGGGGAGGGGTTAGGGGTGAGGGCAGGGCACGGCATGCCGTGCCTCTACTAAAATTCCCCAGGCGACGGGACTACGGACGGGAAGGTGCGAGATGCCACCGTACGGATATATGGGTAGGATTCTGGAAGTCGACCTTTCCTCTGGAGAGGTCTCGACGAGGGAGCTCACTCGAGAGCTGGCCGACCGATGGATCGGCGGGACTGGCCTGGGCGCCTATCTGCTGGCCCAGGAGCCCAGGACGGCAACGGCCGATCCGCTCTCGTCAGATAACGTCTTGATCTACGGAACCGGCCCGTACACCGGGACGCAGGTGCCGCTCTCCAACCGTTTCGGGGTGTGCGCGCGCTCCCCGCTGACGGGCGTGTTTGGTGAGGCGGAGTGCGGCGGCCATTGGGCCAATACCTTCAAGCAGGCCGGCTACGACATGTTGGTGATTCGAGGGAAGGCGGCCAAACCGGTCTATCTATGGGTCAAGGACGACGGCGTGGAGATCAGGGACGCCGGGCACTTGTGGGGGGCCGACACGTTCGAGACGCACGATCGCCTCCTGGAGGAGGTCGGGTCTGGTGATCGACGCGGCGGAGCGCCCGGCGTCGCGTGTATCGGTCCAGCCGGTGAGCGACTGGCGCCGGTCGCGGCGATCATGGTCGACGGGCGTGATGGACGGGCGGTTGGCCGCTGCGGCCTGGGCGCGGTGATGGGCTCCAAGAACCTGAAGGCGGTCATTGCGCGTGGGACGAAGAGCTTCCCGATCTACGACGAGCAAGCGTTGAAGACCGCGCTAAACCGGGTCCGACGTGACATCGTCCAGCAGGCCAAGGGTTTTGGCCAGCTCGGCACGGCCGGCGGTATCCCGACCCACGAGAAGATGGGTAACTGGCCGGTCAAGAACTGGGGGCAGAGCCACTGGCCGGATGGGCCCGACAAGATCTCCGGCGCCACGATGGCCGAGTCGATCCTGACGGGCCGTTACTACTGCGGCAACTGCATCATCGGCTGCGGCCGGACCGTCGAGGTGAAGGAGGGGCCGTACGCCGGCATCGAACAGGGCGGGCTGGAGTACGAGACCACTGCCCTGAACGGGGCGAATCTGCTCGTGGGCGACATCGCAGCCGTCCAGAAGGCGAACGAGATCTGTAACCGCTACGGGATGGACACGATTTCAGCCGGGGCGGTGGTCGGCTTTGCCATGGAGGCCTATGAGCGGGGCCTGTTGACGAAGGTCGAGACCGGCGGCATCGAGCTGGACTGGGGTAGTGACAAGGCCCTGGTCCAGGCGATGACCAGGATGGGCGAGCGGGATACGGAGTTCGGGCGGCGCCTTGGCGAGGGTACGGCGCGCCTGGCCGAGGAGATCGGCGGTCGGGACTTCGCCATCCACGTCCGCGGACTCGACTTCCCGGCTCATGACCCGCGAGCCTTCTTCGCGAACGCCGTCGCGTACGCCACCTCGGCGCGCGGGGCCTGCCACCTGTCGTCTTTTGGGCACGTCTTCCAGCGCGTCTTGACACTGCCCGAGCTGGGCTACGACGAGCCGGTCAATCGCCACGACGCGGAGCGCACCCCGGAGCTCGTCTACCACGGCCAGAACCTGATGGGCCTGTTCGACTCGCTCAAGTGCTGCAAGTTCATCATGTTCGGTGGTATCAAGCCGACTCATCTGCTCGAGTGGTACAACGCCATCACCGGTCGCGGCCTGAACGTCGACCAGTTTCTGGAGATCGGGGCGCGGATCTTCAACCAGAAGCGGCTCTACAACTTCATGTGCGGCTCAACCGGGGCCGACGACGTCCTGCCGCGGCGGATCCTGGAGGAGGCGCGCGAGGTGGGCGGCAGCGAGCTGGTCCCGCCGTTCGAGCCAATGCTGAAGGCGTACTACAAGATCCGCGGCTGGGACGAGCAGGGCACCCCGCTCCCCGAGACCCTCGAGCTGCTGGGGCTGCCTGACGCAGTTCCGAGCTCGTAGGGGCGCACGGCGTGCGCCCCGCACGGCCACCAGGCGCACGCCGTGCGCCCCTACGAGCGTCGTCGTCTGAGGAAAGCCGGCTGGTCCAGGTCTTCCTCGGTCACGTCGAGCGACGACGTGAATGAGCGGCGGCGGAGGGGGCCCTGGGCGCCCAGCGTAGGGGTGTCGTCAGCGTCCAGGGAGGCATCGCGCGGGCTGCGCTCGCCGCGTCGCGGTAGACGAGGGCCCTGGCCGCCGCCACGCAGGCCGGTCGCGATCACGGTGACCTTCATTTCGGGCTGCGGGTGCGGGTGGAGGACCGCGCCAAAGATAATGTTTGCGCCCGGGTCGACCGCTTCGGCGACGGTGTTGGCAGCGTCCGTCACCTCCTGGAGGGTCATATCCGAGCCGCCAGTGATGTTGATCAAGAGGCCCTTGGCGCCCTCGATCGACATCTCCAGGAGCGGGCTGGTGATGGCTGCTCGGGCAGCCTCCAGGGCACGCTCGTCCCCATGTGCTTCTCCGATGGCCATCAGAGCGGTGCCGGCGCCGGCCATGACCGACTTGACGTCGGCGAAGTCCAGGTTGATCAGCCCGGTCTGGGTGACCAGGTCCGAGATGCCCTGCACCCCCTGGCGGAGAACGTCGTCGGCCAGGCGGAAGGCCTCGACTACCGTCATCTGGGAGTCGGCGAGCTTGAGCAGTCGATCGTTGGGGATGACGATGAGGGCGTCCAGCTTATCGCGAAGGAGCGTGACCCCCTCCTCGGCCGTCTTCATGCGCCGGTAGCCCTCAAAGCCGAACGGCAGCGTCACAACGCCCACGGTCAGCGCGCCCGCCTCGCGCGCGTACTCGGCAATGATCGGCGAGGCGCCGGTCCCCGTCCCACCGCCCATGCCGGCCGTGATGAAGGCCATGTCGGCGCCCTCGAGCGCCTCCTGTATCTGGTCTCGGCTGATCTCCGCCGCCTTGACTCCTTCCCGAGGGTCGCCCCCGGCTCCTAGCCCGCGCGCAGCCCTCCCGCCAATCGCGACCTTCCGCAGCGCCGTCGAGGCCGCCAGGGCCTGGGCGTCGGTGTTGATGGCGATGAACTCGACGCCCCTGACGCCGGCCTCCACCATGCGGTTGACGGCGTTGTTGCCGCCACCACCGACGCCGAGGATCTTGACCTCGGTGAAGCCGCGGGCATCGGACACCAGTGGCGCTTCGACGATCCTGGGAACGATCGCGGCCGGCCGCTCCGGCTGCTCAAGCCGGGCGGGGTCGAAGCCGCCGCGCGGACGGTCAAACCTGGCCACGCCGGAGCACCTCTTCGGTAAGCTGCGCGTACGCCTCGGCAGCCCGCTCCGCGCCGGCGTACTCGAAGACGGACTTACCGGCCGAGCCAGCCTCGAGGATCTTGCTGTTCGTACCGATCTCGGTTGCGAAAACATTCGCCCCCCAGCGCTCGCGCAGATAGTCGGCGACCTGCTTCTCCTCGCGCAGACGGCGATCGAACTTGCTGAGTAGGATCCCAAGCACCTGCAGCTTGGGGTTCAGGTACAAGACCTCCTCGATGCTCTCCTCGATCATCTGCAGGCCTTGAAGTGAGAAAAAGCGGGCCTCGGTCGGGATCAGCACTCGCTCAGCCGCGACCAGCGCATTGATCGTCAGGAGGCCGAGCGAGGGCGGCGTGTCGATCAAGATGAAGTCGTAATTCGACTCGACCTGGGCGACGTGATCCCGCAAGCGCAGCTCTCGCCCGAGCTTGTTCATCAACTGCGCCTCGGCGCCGGCTAGTGAGAGTGAGGCGGGAACAAGGTCCAAGCGCCCAGTCCCGTTCTCGAGGCAAACGACCGGCAACTCGACCTGGCGGTCGAGCAGGGCGTCGGCGACGGTGCGATCAGCCGACTTGCTCACACCGACCGCGCTGGTCAGGTTTCCCTGCGGGTCCATGTCCACCAGGAGAACGCGCTGACCTCGCTTGGCGAGTGAGGCCCCCAGGTTGGCGGTGGTGGTAGTCTTGCCTACACCGCCCTTCTGGTTGGCCACCGCAATGACGATCGCCATGCGCCCTCGCTCTCCGGCGCCCCCATGCCTTCCGACCCGGCGCGGGCGAATCGTAGCACAGCCTCCCCTGGGAAGCAACGCGCCCGTGGCCTCCGGGCGCCGCGGCGTGCCCAATCTTGACAAGGATGTGAGGCCCCTCTATCCTTCCCCACCGGCCCCTCTGCCACGACCCGCCCTCAGGCGGGTCACGTTGTTATTGGATGCGTAGCGACGATGAATGTGCAACTCTGCCCGGGTTGCGGCGGCCGAAACACCCCTCCGACAGAGTCCTGCGATTGGTGTGGGCGATCGTTTGCCGAACGCCCCCGCACGTTTAGCATCCGCTGGTGGCAGCTTGGCGCCTCAGTCCTTTTCACCCTCGTGGTCGTCGCCGTAGTCGCACTGGCCATCCTCAACGCCAGCCGACCGGACGCGCGCGCCAAGCCGGCCCAGCCGGCGGGCGCGCCATCACCTGGATCGGCCGCCCGCGGGACCGACACCGCCATCCCGACACGCTCCGCGACCGGCCTTTCGCCGGTCGACCCGTTTACCGGCGTGGGGCCCAGCGCCCGCCTGCCCACGCCGACGCCGGCCCCACCCCCCACGACCACACCGACCCCGCCACGATACGTTCGGGTCTTCAACACCGGCGGGATCGGCGTGAACCTGCGCAAGGACCCGGGCCCGCAAGGCCAGCCGATCATCGCGGTGCCCGACAACACAATCCTTCGACTGGTTGGCCCCGAGGAGACGGTCCAGGCGCGCCTGTGGCGCCTGTGCGAGTACGAAGCGCGTGGGGTGGAGGGTTGGGTGCCCGCCGAGTACATCCAGCTGACCGACCAGGTCCCGACGCCGGCACGTGGGTAGCGCCTCCGTGAGTCCGCCCGCAGCGGCGCTTGTCCGCTGCTCCGCTCGACCATATAATGGGGTCGCGGGTTCCGGGCTTTAACGGGAAGGGATCGACTCCAGATGTCTGAACGGTGGGAACAGGAAATCGACGAGCTGCTGCGGCGCAAGGAGGCTCGCCTGCGGCGAGAGCCGGTCTCGCGCCGATTCGCGCGCCGAAGCGCGCCGTTCGCCACGGGTGTATCCGGTGCCCTCCGCTCCTTCCTGCGGCGCCAGCCGGTCGAGCAGTTCATGATCGCCAGTATCTTTCTGGTGGCGGTCACCTTCTTGCTCCAAATGCTGCGCGTCGCGCCGCTGATCGCCTACTGGGCCGGTATCCTGAGTTTGCTCTTCTTCGTCCTGGCGATCGCGCTGTCCGTGGCCGGGCACCGCGGCCTCGGCTCGCGCGGCTCCAAGCGCTGGCGCGACCGAGAGATCGACTACGGTTCGCCCTATCCCTCGCTCTGGGAGAGTCTCCGCCTCTGGTGGCGCCGAAGGCGCCTTGGGCGCTGACGGCGGTCGCGCGTCTAGGCTCGGCGCTCCAGCACGTACCCAGTCAGGCTTTCCAGCGCATCGCGTGCCTCGCCGGCTGGCGCCTCGCGTAGAGCAGCGCGGGCCTCTTCCAGCAGCCGGCTTGCTTCCGCGTACGCGCGATCGATCGCCGTGCTCTCCCGAACGAACTCGACGAGCCGCTCGACGTCGTACTCCTCGAAAGCGGCGCGAATCTGGCCATCCGAGAGGCTGTCGCGCAGGTAGATGACTGGTAAAGTGATCGTGCCCTGGCGCAGATCGCTACCAACGTCCTTACCGAGATGCGTCTCGTCGCCGACGAAGTCGAGCACGTCATCGACGATCTGAAAGGCTAGGCCAAGCCGATCCCCGTACCGGCGCATCGCTTCGACCTGAGGCTCGCGCAGGCCAGCCAGAATGGCGCTCCCCTCGCACGCCAGCACGAACAGCGAGGCGGTCTTTCCCCAGATGGTCTGGATGTACTCATCCTTGGTTACCGACAGGTGGGGATTGTTGCCGCGCGAGGCCTCCTCGATCTGGCCCTGGCACATGCTGCTCAGCGTCTGCGCGAACAGCCCGATGACCCGAACGTTGCCCGTCGCCACGCAGCGCGCGGCCGACTGGGCGAACAGATAGTCGCCAACCAGTACCGCGAGCGCGTTGCCGACCCTCGTGAAGAGCGTCCGCGCGCCTCGCCTGAGCTCGGACTCGTCGACCACGTCGTCGTGGACCAGGCTGGCGGTGTGGAGCAGCTCGACGCCCGTCGCCATGTGCAGCATCGGCTCGGGTTGATACTGCCCGAGGTTGCCGACGAGCAGCGCGACGGCCGGCCGAAGCCGCTTGCCGCTGCCCGGCAGGATCGTTGACAGCATCGGACCGAGCAGCGGGTGCTCTGGCTGCGCGGTCTCGGACAGGGCAAGCTCAACTCGGGCCAGGTCGTCCTGAACCAGCTCGAACAGCCCGCCAGTCGTGACCACTCCGCCTCCTGACTAGCTCGCGGTCCCTAGGGCCGGAAAAAGTCGTCGGGCGTTCTCGGTTGTCGCTTCCGCCAGCTGGGCCGGGCTTACCTGGCGCAGCTCGGCCAGCCGGGTGGCCGTAAAGCGCAGGTAGGCCGGCTCGTTGCGTTGCCCACGATGGGGGTGGGGGGCAAGGTAGGGGCAATCGGTCTCCACGACGACCCTGTCCAAGGGTACCTGGCGAGCCACATCGGGCAATGGCCCGGCGTTCTTGAAGGTCAACGGTCCCGCGAACGAGATGGTGAAGCCGGCCGCCAGCCCGGCCGCCAGCATGGCAGGCCCGCCGGCGAAGCAGTGCAGCACGCCATGCCCGGCCGTCGCGCAAGCCCATTGCGTCAGGATTTCCGCC
Organism: Chloroflexota bacterium; assembly: GCA_035637315.1. Lineage (GTDB taxonomy): Bacteria > Chloroflexota > UBA6077 > UBA6077 > JACCZL01 > DASPXK01. The sequence continues at coordinate 8,127 of DASPXK010000004.1, read as the reverse complement.
ATCTCCTCGTCCGCCTGCCGATTATGGACCACGACTGGTAAGCCCAGCCGAGCAGCCAGGTCCAGATGGCGCCTGAACCAGGCGCGCTGGGTCTGTCGAGGGGTGTAGGTTCGGTAGTTGTCAAGCCCCGTCTCGCCGATCGCAACCACGCGCTGGTGACGCGCGAGGCGACTCACGCGTTGAAAGGCCCCAACACGAGCATAGGCTGCGTAATTCGGATGAATGCCGACCGCGGCGAAGATCTGCGGATGGACCTCGGCGAGACGAACAGCTTCGCGACTGCTGTCCTCGTCATATCCAACGCACACCATCGCGCCTACGTCGGCCTCGCCTGCCCGCCTGAGCACCTCCGTGAGATCTTCCGCAAAGGCCGGGTCCATCAGGTGGGTATGGGTATCGACCAGCATGGCGCCGTGAGCGGGATCATAACAAAGGGGAAGGGGTCGAGGGGGAACGGGGCGGAGCGCACAAGGAGGGACTCGTGAATCAGCCCCTCCCCCTTTCCCCCTTCCCCTTTCCCCCCATTCCTCCCCCTTCCCCTTTGCCCCTTCCCCCGGCTCCAATCACCAGCGTGAACTCGCCGCGTGGCGATTGGCTGGCAAAGCGTTCGGCAAGCTCGCCTGCCGTGCCGCGGATGACCTCCTCGAACTTCTTGGTTAGCTCGCGGGCGATCACGAGCTGGCGGTCGGCGCCCAGGGTCGTCGCAACATCGCGCAGGGCTGCCGTGACGCGATGCGGCGACTCGAAGACGATCGTCGTGTGCGACGAGTCATCGAAGCCGGCAAGAAGGCGGCGCCGTTCGGCAGGCTTGCGCGGCAGGAAACCCAGAAAGCAGAAGGCGTGCATCGGAAGCCCGGACACGACCAGGGCCGACAAGATCGCCGACGGACCCGGGATCGGGACGACGGGCATACCCATCTCGATAGCCGCGCTGATCAGGGAGAAGCCAGGGTCGCTGAGGCCTGGCATGCCCGCGTCCGAGACCAGCGCCAGGTCGGCAGCGGCCAGATGCTGGGCCAGGCGTTGAAGCTTGCGTGGAGCGGTGAACTCGTGGTAGCTGGTCAACGGGGTTCGGATTTGGTGGGCGGCGAGCAGCTTGCGCGTCACACGGGTGTCTTCGGCCGCGATCAGGTCCACCTCGCGCAGGACCCGAATCGCGCGCAGGGTGATGTCCTCCAGATTACCGATCGGGGTGCCCACAACATACAGCGTGCCCATGAGTCGGATTATGGACCCAGGCCTTGCTGAAAGGTGAAAAGTGAAAAGTGATGAACGGGTGCTTTCTAGTTCTCACTTTTGGCTATCGCACTGGCACGCATCCTGCCCGGAGGGCCCTGCGCATCAGGCGCATGGGGAGCCACTCGCACGGGGCCTCGACGGATGGGCGAGTTAGGCGGACTGGCGAGTCGTAAGACGGTGCTGGTGGTCGAGGATGACCGGGCCACCAGTGACCTGCTGCGCTCGGTGGTTGAGGACCAGGGTTTCCGCTGCGTCCCAGCCAGCGAGGGCTACGCGGCGCTCGAACTGGCTCGCGAGGAGCAGCCGAGCCTCATCACGCTGGACCTCGACCTGCCAGACACCGATGGCCACGCGGTGCTCCATCGGCTCCTCTCGGACGAGCGGACGCGGCACATCCCGATCGTCGTGGTGAGCGGCTACACCCGGCTTCTTCCTGCGGAGGACGGTAACCGGATCGCCGCGGTCCTGGACAAGCCGCTCGACCTTGCGGATCTGGCAGGCATCTTGAGGACGGTATTGGCGCCCAGTGGGGTAGGATAGCCGCGTGTTCATGTACGATCCGTCGCTTCAGCCGATCGTGCTGAGCAAACTGGCGCAGTGGGGTCGTCTCACGGAGAGTGACCTCCAGACGATGCTCAGCCCGGAGCAGCGCGTGCGGCTCGCTGACGACCTCTTGAAGGATCTGGAATGGGATGGGCTGGTGACCATCCAGGTAATCGGGGATGAGCCGGTTATCAGCATCACCGAACGCGGCCGCCACTGGCTCGACGAGCAGGGCGGCGGGCACTCACCCGCTTCCCCTCCACCAGGAGCCGAGAACGGGGGGCCTGACTCTACCTCCGCGCAGGTGTAGAGGGAACGGAGAAGATCGAGTGGAGACGGCCGAGCGCAACATTCAGGGGGAAGCCGATCGGCTGATCAAGGAACTGGCCGCGGGCCTGGCGATTGAGCAAACCGCGTACGCCGTGGCGGTGCTCGCCAACCGCGCGGCGGGAGAGGCGCATCGGCTGGCCAAGGTGGAGGCCGCCGCGCGGCGCGGGACGCCGGAGTGGGGTAGTTGGGCCGCCTTTCAAAACGCGGCCCGCAGCCTGGTCCTGCAGTCCAGCACGATGCGCGACGTGGCCGCCAAGCTGGCCGGCCGGCCCCGCTGAGCCCAGCTGTCAACCGCGGAGGACGCACAGGGCCGCAGAGGTTAGTTGATTCCATTGGCTGCGTCCTCTACATCCTGCGCGGCTAATGTGGCCGGGCGCGCAGACAGCCCTGGCCACTGTGCCGTACAATAACAACAGTTCGCTGGCGTGGCTCAATCGGTTGGAAGGATGGTGATGAAGCATGGCGACCCAGGTCGGGGAAACCAAGAGTGGGCCGATCGTCACCTTCACCGAGGCTGCTCGTGACAAGGTGCTCGAGATTCTCGACAACCAGGACCTGAGGGGGCGAGCCGCGATCCGCATCGCAATCCAGGGTCGAGGCCCGGGCGGGTTTAACTACTCGATGGCTCTGGAGGAGGACAGCACACCGGAGCCGACCGACACGCTCTTGGACGAGGGCGATTTCAAGGTCCTGGTTGATGCCGACACGCTGCCAAAGCTGCACGGCGCGACGGTCGACTTTGTCGGCCAGCTCATGGGGGGCGGGTTCCGGATCGAAAACCCAAATCCGATCTGGCAAGATCCGCTAGCGCAGGCCGTTCAGCGCCTCATCGATACCGAGATCAACCCGGGCGTTGCTTCCCACGGTGGCCATGTCGAGCTTATTGACGTCAAGGACAACAAGGTTTACGTTGCCCTCGGCGGGGGCTGCCAGGGCTGCGGGATGGTTGACGTAACGCTGCGCCAGGGCATCGAGACGCTCATCAGGGAGCAACTGCCCCAGATCGAGGGCGTCGTCGATACGACCGATCACGCCGGCGGCACGAATCCATACTACCAGCCCACCAAGGGCGCGCCGGAAGACGCCGGGCCCTATTACCAGCCGTCCAAAGGCGGCGGCTGCGGCGCGCCGGGCTGCGGAGCCGCCGCGGCCGATCCCTACTACCAGCCGTCGAAGGGATGATGTAGGGCTCGCGCTGCCCTCGCGCAGGTCGTACGCCCCTGGGGCGCAGCAAGCAGCGCCCCTACGACGGCGAAGGGACGACTGGCAGCAGTCGCGGGGCCGGGCTGGCCTGGACGCATTCGGATTCGTCCTCTTCGCCGGGCGTGACGATGACAAAACCGAGGCGCCGGTGGGCCTCGCGCAGCGCGGCCTCCACCTCTTCAGGGGTGGGGCCACGGGCGAAGACGAAGCCCAGATAGCGGTCGCCCTCCGGCAGCGGAACGACCGGCTGCCCCAACGGAAGCGTAATGGCGACCTCCTCGATGCCGGGTACCTGCTCGGCCTGCTCCCGGCCGCGCACCTCGCGTAGTCTTCCCGCGCGGGGGATCGGCAGCATCATGACGCCCGCCGCCCTCCGCTCGCGCTCGACGCTACCGAGCGGTTCGCCGATCGCATGCTTGAGGATCACTTCCTCGAGGCTCAGGCCGGTCCCGAAGCGAAGTGTGTTGGAGCAGAGGCCGCCGATGGAGCGAGCCGCCAGCTCGACGACGAAGGGGCCACCCTCGCCCAGCCTCAGCTCAGCATGCAGGGGTCCATCACATAGCCCGAGAACCTCAGCTCCTCGGGCTGTCGTTCGCTCGATCGCCTTCTGCACCGCGACGGGCAGCCGCGATGGCGTCACATAGATCGTCTCCTCGAAGTACGGCCCGTCGAGCGGATCGGGCTTGTCGAAGAGGGCCAGCATCCGGAGCGAGCCATCGACCAACAGCCCCTCCACCGCGACCTCCGCCCCCGGGATGAAGCTCTCGACCAGCAGTTGCCGCTGGCCGCCACGGTCGGCCAGGAGCATGGCCCTGATTCGCCCGAAGGCGTCCACGAACTGGGCCCGGTCGTCGGCCCGAATCACGCCTCTGCTCGCGGCCAGCGCGACCGGCTTGAGCACGCACGGGTACCAGACCTTTCTCGACGCCGTGATCGGATCGGCGTCGATCGAGATCCGCTTGAATCTGGGCGAGGGCAATCCAGCTTTGGCAAGTCGCCGCCGAGTTCGGTACTTGTCGTTAGCGGCGCGGACAGCGTCGACCGAGTTGTGGGGCAGGCCGAGCGCTTTCGCCGCCATAGCTGCGAGGACGATCGTGTCATCGTCCACGCCGACGACGGCGTCGAGGGGGCGCTGGCGAGCGAACTGGGCAATGCCGCGCGCCGCGCGGTCGGGGCGGCGCAAGTCGACCGCCAGGGTCGTGTTCCTCGCCTTCGAGGCCAACGCCTGGCGGCGCTCCGATCCGACCACTACCTCTACGCCCAGCCGACGAGCCGCTTGGAGGAAAGCCTTGGCTCGGTACGTTCGCGTCGACATGAGCAGCAGGACGCGGGCCATCGCCAGCTATCAGCTCTCAGCCATCAGGCTCACACCGGGTCCGCGACGGCGGCTGGCTCGATCAGCGGACCAAACTGGTCCGTGGTGGGCTCCGCTCAACAGAACCACGGCTCGGTGAGTCGGGGGACCGCCGCCCCGCTTCTGGGCGGTCGACCATCGGGGGCGCGGCTGAGGCGGCCTGCCGTACGCAGCGCCAGGTTGTACACCTGATCGAAGATAGCCTCCGCGCTGTGGTCCGTGCCGACGGCCCGTGCCACCACGTCGCTTGCCGCCTCCTGAAGACGGTCGACGCGCGGGTCTGGGTGGCGCCACCGGTGCGAGAAAGTGGCCTCGTCGAAGGGGCCAAGGAATGGGTCCATCGCCGGCGTGCCGATCAGGCTGGAGCCGCGCGGGACGAGCAAGCGAATGGCGAGCTGGATCGGATCGACGTGGCCGACGAGGTTGTGGCGGTCGATGAATTCGAGCAGGCCCAGGTAATCGTCGAGCGAGGTCCAGGGCGTGAAAGCGACGAACGTCGGGCGCAGGACGATCCCGACCGAGGCGGTAATCGCCAGCGCCTCCTCCACATCCGCCGCCGTGTGGCCCTTCCTGAAATTTTCCAGGATATGGTCCTGGACGGCCTCAACAGCTGAGACGACAAAGAGGCAGCCGGTCTGCTCGAGGATGGGTATGTGCTGTCGATGCTCGAGGATGTGCTCGATCTTGATCGTCGCGTCGTAGGTCAGGCTCGGGAACTCCGCGTGCATCGCCTCGACGATCCGGAGCGAGTGGCGGATTCCGTTGAAGAAGTCGGGATCGCCAAAGGTGATGTGCTCGGCTCCCATCGCCACGAGCTGCCGGATGTCCTCCAGCACGACGTCTTGCCCGACGACGCGCAGCCGCCCACCGTAGACTGGGGTTATGGGACAGTGGAGACAGCGGTGGGCACAGCCGCGGCTTGCCTCAACGTAGCCGACCAGCTTCTGGCGGGCGCCGGTGTCTACCCGCGCATAGCGCTGGAGCGGCGGCAGCAGGTCGCGTCTCGGGAGCTCAAACTCCTGGCGCCCGAGGAAGACCACGGACGACGGACGACCGACGGCCGCCTGCGCGTCTTTGGTCGTCGATCGTCCGACGTCGGTCATCCATCGCTGGTCGTCCAGCCTCGCGGCCAGCTCGACCAGGGGCGTCTCGAACTCCCCGCCCACGACGCTGTCGGCCAGCCGGCCGAGGAGGACGTCCGCGTGCAACGAGGCATACAGACCGTAGAAGGAGACGTGGCAGCGCTCGTTCAGGGTCCGCACTCGCTCGGCCAGGCGGACGCCAAGCCGAGTGGCGGTGTGCATCGGGACTGAGATGCCCACCAGATCAGCCTCCCGAACGAGCGTGTCGTCCAGATGCTCCACCGCCAGGTCCTGGCAGCGGACCTGGTGGCCATGGGCCAACAGGTGAGCGGCCGGCCTGGCGACGCCAAGCGGCTGGTGACCCAGCTCGTACGTAGAGAGCAGCAGCACGTCCATCCAATTAAGCCTATCAGCTTCCCGGGCGACCGGACCATCTTTGACGAGCGTAAATCGTCATGCTATTCTTGATGTGGCGTTTAGAAAACGACGTGCTTTCGAGCGCCAGGGAGGTTGCAGCGTGGCAGTCCGGCTCTGTTCTGAGGAGGCCACCCGCCAGCACCTGGCGGCCGGCAAGCTGGTCGAGGGACTCGAGCATATGTCGCAGTCCTACCTGGACGGGATGCGCCGCATCCTGACCGTGTCCGCAGACACCGAGCTTGTCAGCGCGCCGGCCTACTATCGTCCGGCCCAGGATGCTCCGAGCTTGAATGCCTTCGGCTCGGCCATCTCGATCGTCCAGGACGAGCTGGCGCATGCCCACATCGCCTACCGTCTGCTGGAGGACCTGGGTGTAGACAAGGACTGGCTGATCTACGAGCGGCCAGCGAGCCAGTGGAAATACCCCTACGCCTTCGACGTGCCGTTGGACTCTTGGGCCGAGCTGGTGGTGGCGAATGCGTTCTACGACCAGGCCGGCTACGAGCTGCTGTCCGACATCTACCATTCAACCACCTTTGGACCCTGGAAGCGGGCGCTGGCAAAAGTCGACAAGGAGGAAAGCTTTCACCTTCGGCACGGCCAACAGTGGATCCGACGGCTGGCGCCAGACCCGGAGCAGAAGGCTAAGCTCCAGCGCGCGGCCGACTGGATGTTCCTGCTGACCTACGAGTGGTTCGGCCTGCCAGACGACCAGAAACGACACACGGAGCAGCTCGGGTACGGGTTCAAGGGCCGCAGCAACGACGAGCTTCGCCAGGTGTGGATGAGCAAGGTGGTTCCGTTCTGCAACGACGTAAGGCTCCAGGTGCCTGCCCACTTCGATGAGCAGCAGCAGACGTACGTCCTGGCAGTGCCGTTCCCAGCCCAGTTCGACGCAAAGGAAAAGCGCTGGTCGTTCGACGGCGCGCCGATCGGCTGGGACGAGGTGCTGGTGCGCTGGAAGGGGCGCGGCCCGATGAATGAGGAGTACGTCGCCACTTTGCAGCGAGGTCAGCGAACGCTCGGGCTGGCCGCCGGTCCTCGGACTCATTAGAGACCAGTCATGGCTCCCGACCCCGATCACGAGCCCAGCTCTCAGCCCACCAGCGAGGCGAGCGTCGTCGCCTCAATCTGGCGGGCGCTGAGCCATATCGAGGACCCCGAGATACCCGTCTCGCTCGTCGACATGGGCCTGATCGTGGCGGTCCGCCACGTCGCGGCCACCCGGACCGCACACCTTAAGATCACCTACACCGCGATGGGCTGCCCGGCGATGGGAATGATCCAGGACGACATTCGGGAACGTCTGCTCAGGGAGCCTGGCATCGACGAGGTCGAGATCGAGGTCGTGTGGGACCCGGTCTGGACTCGCAAGCACCTCAGCGCATCGGCCCGAGCCACCATGCGCGAGCTGGGAATCGCGGTCTGACGTGGCCGCCGATGCGGGCGCCTCGAGAGTACCTTCGCGCCAGGTCTGGTTGGTGTTCGCCCGCCGCAAGTATGAAGAGCCGCTCTGCCAGGTGGGAACAGTGACGGCCGATGCCCCAGACATGGCGGAAGTCTTCGCTCGCAGCATCTATGACGAGCACCCCTGGATCGAGATGGTCGTCGTGCCGCGTAGCTCGCTGCGGACGGTGATCGCGCCATGACCGACGGCGCAGTGGGGTCTTCGTCCGAGCGGATCGAGTCGGTCGGCGCCCTCGATCCCGAGAGCCGCCCGGCGGTGTACGCCGTGCTGTCGTCGCTGGCTGACAACAAATACGTGCTTGGCCGGCGCTACGCGGAGTGGTGCACCGGTGCGCCCATGCTCGAGTCGGCCGTCGCCGCGGCGGCGATGGCCCAGGACGAGCTGGGCCATGCTCGCTCGTTCTACCCCCTCCTGCGCGGCTTTCCTGAGGTGACCGAGACTGACACGACGGAGGAGTCCGGCTGGCAGAGTCGTCCCGCCAGGGCCATGGC
>DASPXK010000003.1:0-24142 GCA_035637315.1 Chloroflexota bacterium | reverse complement strand
GCGGGCGGCCTCGAAGACGTGAGTTGGGGGCAGCAATCCGGCCACGACCTGGAGCCACGGCGGCAGGACGCGCAGTGGGTAGACCGCGCACACGATCGGCTGGAACAGGATCGCGAAGCTCCAGGCCAGCACGTCCACCTGGCGGCCATAGCGGAGGATCAAGCCGACCGTCACCAGCCCGATCGCCCAGCCGAAAGCCACCAGGGCCGGCAGCGCGCCCAGCAGGGTCGGCCCCAGTTCCCACAACGCGTAGCCGTACAGCAGCCCGGCCAGGCCAGCCACCGCCGCGCCCGCCCCGAGTATTTTGATCGTGCCCACCAGCGCCGAGGCGGCCAGGTACTCCATCGGCTTCAGCGGCGACGCGAACACATTCGGCATATTCTGCGACCAGTTCTCCTCCAGAAAGGCGATCGCCAGGTCTTCCTGGGCGCGGTGCAGGAACGTCCAGAGAATCATCCCGCCGATGAGGAGGCTCGGAACGAAGGCCGCGCCTGACTGGCTCAGGATGTACTGGGTGACGAGCCCCCAGAGCACCACTTCGAGGATCGGCCAGTAGAAGACCTCGAAGAGGCGGGGCAGTGAGTGGCGCAGCGTGAGCCACTGGCGGAGCGCCATCCCGAAGATGCGCCGCCAGCTCACGACCAACCTCCTCGCGCCAGGATCAGAAACAGGTCCTCGAGCGTCGGATGCCTCAGCTCCAGGCCCTCCAGCCCCGCGGCGCGCTGGCTCTGGGCCACCAGCTCGGCCGCCTCGGCCTCATCGGCCGCTTCGGCCCGCAGCCACCCGTCAGCTGCCTCGACGCTGAAGCGCTCGGCCAGCTCGGTGGGTAGCCGCTCGCGTGGCCGAATCCTCACCAGCACCCGCCCGGCATGGCGGGCCAGCTCGCGGGGCGGTCCGTCGAGCACGGCTCGGCCGCGGTTGATGAACACGACTCGTGAGCAGTGACGCTCGACCTCGCTCAGGTTGTGGCTCGTCCACAGCAGGGTCTTGCCGCTGGCCGCGTAGGCCGCGAGATCGGCCCGAACACGCTCGGCGGTGTCGGGGTCGAGGCTGGCGGTTGGCTCGTCAAGCAGGAGGAGCTCAGGCTCGTTGAGCAGCGCCTTTGCAAGCACCACCCGCATCCGCTGGCCGGCCGACAGATGCCAGATGCGTTGATTTGCCAGCGGGACCAAGTCGAGCTGCTCGAGGAGCCGCCCGATCCTGCGCCCAGGGTCGGACACCTCGTACAGGTGGGCGAAGACTCGCAGATTCTCCTCGACGCTCAGGTCGCGCGGCAGGCCGGCATAGGCCGAGGCGAAGTTGACCCGCCGGAGCAGCCGCGAGCGGCGACGAGCCAGGTCTTCGCCGAACAGCTCGACCCGCCCAGAGCTGGGGGCCAACAGCCCCAGCACCAGATTGATGGTCGTCGTCTTGCCGGCCCCGTTGGGGCCAAGCAAGCCGACCACCTCGCCCGCCTCGATCGACAGGTCGAGGCCGTCGAGCGCGGTGACCGCGTCGAATCGCTTGCTGAGGCCGATCGCGCGCAGGATGGGAGACATGGCGTGTGAATCGTATACTTCCCGGACGCTCGGCGGCCCTGCTGGAGGGTTCAAGGCTGACTGGCCCGCGCCTCCGTATCTGCATCGCGTCCGGCACGTTTCATCCCGATAGCGGGGGCCCGCCGACGTACCTGCTCGCGCTCGGCCGTGAGCTGGCCGCCAGGGGCCATCACGTCGAGGTCGTCACGTACGGCGATGCGCCGTCTCGACGGCGGTACCCGTATCCCGTCAACCGTGTCCCGCGGCGGCTGCCGCCGGTCGTTCGGCTCTCGCTCTTCACTCGTGAGTTGTGGCGCTCCGGCCGACACGCCGATCTGCTCTTCGTCAACGACTACGGCCTGCCGGCCATGCTCGCCAACCTGGGCCTGCGGAAGCCGCTGGTGATGAAGATCGTGGGCGACTTCGCCTGGGAATACGCCGTCCGCCACGGATTGGTGCCGCCCGACGAGCCGCTGGAGCGATTTCACTCCGAGCCCCACGGTGCGCGGGCCGAGGCAGTCCGCTGGCTGCAAGCAGCCTACGCTCGACGGGCCGACCTGGTGCTGGTCCCCAGCCGCTACGTAGCGCGCTACGTCGCAGGCTGGGGGGTCGACCCGGCCCGGGTGCGGGTCGTGCCGAACGCGGTCGCCGACCCGACCGCCTATCTAGACCTGGACCCAGCCGGAGCGCGGATCCGCCTAGGACTCGACCCGAGCGCATGGGTCGTGCTGACGATCGCTCGCCTGACCGTCTGGAAGGGTATCGATACCCTCATCGAGACGACGCGACGCATTCGCAGCTACGGCAAGCCGGTCTGCCTGGTCGTCGTCGGCGACGGTCCGGACCGCTGTCGCCTGGAGTCGCTGGCGTCGCAAGGCCCTACCGACGCGGTGCACTTCGTCGGCGAGGTGCCGTACGAACAGGTCGGCGCCTACCTGCGCGCGGCCGACGTACTCGCCCTGTGCTCGGGCTACGAGGGCCTCTCGCACGTGCTGCTCGAAGCGATGGCGGCCGGTTTGCCGGTCGTCGCCTCGAGCGCGGGCGGCAACGTCGAGCTGGTTAAAGACGCCGAGAACGGCCTGCTCGTCCCCTACAAGGATGTGCCCGCCACTGAGCGCGCCGTGCTGCGTCTGCTCGAGGATCATGAGCTGGCGGGCCGACTCGCCACGGCCGCCCGCCGTGGCGCCGAGGGGCGCAGCGTGGAGCGGATGGTCGATCAGACGCTGGCCGTGTTCTACGAGGCCGTCGGAGTCGCCCCGTGAGGCTGCTGCTGATCACGCCCAAGGTCGACCCGAACGACGACCTGTTTGGCCACGTCCATGCCTGGGTCGGCGCCCTGGCGCGGCGCGTTGAAAGCCTATACGTAGTCGCGCTCTGGGACGGCGATCCCCCCCTGCCCACCAATGTGCGCTTCGCCAGTCTCGGCAAGGGGAAGACGGCGGACAAGGCGCTCTGGCTGGCCCGCCTTCAGCGGCTGGTGGGCCGCCTCTGCCTGGGGCACCGCGTCGACGCCGTGCTTGCCCATATGGGCCCGCTGTTCGCGGTCGCGGCCGCCCCACTGGCCCGCCTCGCAGGCTGCCCGCTGTTCCTGTGGTACGCCCACGGCCACGTCAGCCCGATGCTGCGCCTGAGCCACGCCCTCGTGGATGGGGTCGGCACCTCGACACCGGAGGGATTCCGGATCCCAAGCCGCAAGGTGTGGCTCACGGGCCAGGGGATCGACACCGAACGGTTCGTCCCCCTGGAGAATCGAACGACGGTCCCGCCAAAGCTCCTGAGCGTCGGGCGCTTCTCGCCGATCAAGGACTACGAGACGCTGCTTGATGGCCTCTCGCGTCTGCCGGAAATGCCCTGCGTCGAGCTGATCGGGGGCGTCCACTCGGAAGGGGAGGCGAGACATCTGGCCCAACTCCAGCGGCGCGCGGGCCGGCCCGGGCTGGGCGAGCGGGTGCGTTTCGTCGAGGGCGTGCCGTACTCGCGGATGCCGGCCCGCTACCAGACCGCAACGCTCTTCGCGAGCTGCAGCCGGACCGGCAGTCTGGACAAGGCCGCGCTCGAGGCGGCGGCCTGCGGAGTCGTGCCGATCGTCTGCAACGCGGCGTTTCGTGAGCTGCTCGGCCGGTGCTGGGAACAGCTGAGCTTCCCGACCGGGGACGGGCCTAGGCTCGCGGAACGGCTGCGCGACTGGCTCGGTCGAGATGCAGGCGAGCGTCGTGAGCTTGCGCTGGGGCTCCGAGGCCTGATCGAGCGCGAGCACAGCCTCGATCACCTGGCGGACGGGGTGGTCCAGATGGTCGCGGCCCGGGCCAGCGGACCATGAGCCACCCACATCGCTCGGCCGGCCTGCTGTACGTCGGCGGGTTCGACTTCCCGGCTCCACAGGCTAGGGCCATCCAGAGCCTGCACACCGCCCACGCGTTGGCGCGGGCTGGCTGGTGCGTCCGGCTGCTCACACAACGGTCGCGGCTAGGCGCGGCCGAGCTCGAGACTACCCTAGCCGCGTACGGCCTGGCGCCTCATCCTGAGCTCCAAATCGTCCCGCTGCCGGTGGTGCGACCCGGCCGACTACCAGGCCTCGGCATCCACGCTCGACTCGCCCTGACGAACTGGTCCTATGGCGCCGCTTGCCTCTTCGACCTGTTGCGCGGCGGGTTCCGACCCGATGCACTCCTGGTGCGTGACCCACGGCTGGCCTGGATCTTTCTGCGCGCCCGCCATTTCCACCGACTGCCCGTCGTCTACGAGGTCCATGAGCTGTTCTCGACCCGGCCGCGCGACAATCGCTCGCTTGAGCCGGAACGCTTGCGGGGGGTCGCCGCCCGAACGCGCCGACTCGAGCGGAGCGTCTTGGCCCAGGCGGACCTGCTGCTGCCCCTGACCCGCTGCTGCGCGGACTTGCTGGGGCAGGAGTTCGGCGTCCCACCATCCAGGATGGCCGTCGTGCCCGACGGGACCGCCCCCCCGAGCGGCCCGCTGCCGGCCCGTGATCCCGCTAGCCGCGAGGTCGTCTACGCCGGCCAGCTCTACCCCTGGAAGGGAGTGGACACGCTACTCCTGGCGCTGGCCAAGCTGGACAACGTTCACCTGACCGTGTTCGGAGGTCTCGGGCCGGCGAACGGGCCCGACCCGGACTTGCAGGCCTGTCGCGCGCTAGCTCGGCGCGCAGGGGTCGCGCCGCGGGTCCATTTCGCCGGGTTCATTCCCCACGCCGAGGTCCGCCCCAGGCTGTCGGCGGCAGCTGTGGCGGTGCTGCCACTCCCGGAGCTTCTCATGTCCAGATACTTCACATCGCCGCTAAAACTGTTCGAGTACATGGCTGCGGGCGTGCCGATCGTGGCGTCAGACCTGCCGGCCCTGCGCGAGGTGTTGGTGGATGGCGAGAACGCCTTGCTGGTGCCGCCCGGCGGCCCCCGAGCCCTGGCCCACGCGATCTCGCGTCTGCTGGCCGACCCCCTCCTGGCTGACCGCCTTCGCGGCCGAGCGTTCCAGGACGTGCGAGCGTACACCTGGGACCGGCGAGCCGAGCGTATAATCGAGGCCGTCGAGCCGCTGATTCCAAGCCGTCAGCAGTCAGCAGTCAGCCGTCAGCCGTCAGGCTCCGATCGGTCCACATGCTGATTGCTGATAGCTGACTGCTCGCCATGCGCCTCCTCTATCTCGGAAGTACGGACTTTCCGCAGCCCAAGGCGCGGGCGATTCAGATCGTCAACACGTGCCATGCGCTGGCCCGCGCCGGTGCCGAGGTTACACTGGTCGTTGGCCGGCGCGGTCGCCCCGAGCGCGGGCTGGCGGCTTTCGGCCTGGCGCCCCATCCGCGACTGCGATTTATTGGGCTGCCTGTGCTGCGAATCCCGCCCACGTCCCCGCCCGCGGTGCTTCGGCGCTTCACCCGGCTCTGGCAGGCGAGCTACCTGCTTGGACTGGCAGTCGTTGCGCCCCGCGAGCTGCTGTTGGGCCGGCCCGACCTAGTCTACGCGCGCGATCTTCGGACCGCCGCTCTGGCCGGCGGGCCGGCCCACGCGGCCGGCGCGCGGCTCGGGTTCGAGGTCCATGGCTTGCCATCTTTCGAGGCTCGCTCCCGTGCGCCGCGGTCCAACCTGGCGCCGACCGCGGCGGGCCGCCTGCGGCGCCTGGAGGCGAAGGTGTTCGAGCGGGCTGACCGCATCGTCACGATCACCGAGTGCGCGCGCCAGATCCTACTGGACAGCTACGGCCTGGAGCCTTCGAAGGTCCGGACGATAGCGGACGGCACGAGGGCATTTACCCCTCCCCCTAACACCCTCCCCGACGCGGAGAGGGGGGATCAGCTCCCCTCTCCGCTTCAGGGAGGGGCTGGGGGAGGGGTCGGACCCCCGACCCCCGCGGTGTACTACCTCGGGCAGCTCTATCCGTGGAAGGGGGCCGGGCTGCTGGTCGAGGCGAGCGCCCGCGTCAGCCAGGCTCGGTTCGTCGTGGTCGGAGGCTTGCCGAACGGGCGCGGCTCCGATCCAGAGATCGCCGAGCTGGCAGATCGGGCGCGCCGGCTGGGGACCGCTGATCGGATCGAGTTTCGGGGCTACGTGCCGTACGGTCGAGTCGCCCAGGAGCTTTCCAATGCCTCCGTCGTCGTTCTGCCCCTGCCCGACGAGCCGGCCGCTCGCTACTTCACTTCACCGTTGAAGCTGTTCGACTACATGGCCTCGGGCGCGCCGATAGTCGCTTCCGATCTGCCATCCGTGCGTGAGGTCCTGCGCCAGGGTGATAACGCCTTGCTCGTTCCGCCCGACGACCCGGCCGCGCTGGCCCAAGCGATCGAACGGCTGCTGGCCGAGCCGGCACTGGCGCGTCGGCTGGGCAGCCAGGCGCGCCAGGACGTCCGTGCTTACACGTGGGACGCCCGGGCGGCCCGCCTGCTTGAGTTCCTGTAGGTGCCGCCCAGAGTCTGCGTAGTCACGTGGCAGCTTCAGCCAGACAGCGGCTGGGGGCGGTACAGCCTCGGGCTGGTTCGGGGCCTGCGCGAGCTTGGCGTCGAGCTGCGGGTGCTGACCGAGCGGCGCTCAGACCCACCGCCTGACTTCGACCGGGCTCAAATCATCCGCTGCTTGAGCACGCCGCTGGCGCCACTGGATCGACCGCTGGCGATGGCCTGGAACCTCGTTCAGGTGCTGCGCCGAGCTGGCGGCGTGGACCTGGTCCACTTCCTGGTCGAGCCGTACGCGCTGGCGGCCTCGCTCGGCTTTGTCCAGCCGTATCTGGTCACCATCCACGGGACCTACGGGCTGATCCCCCTCCGCGGCAACCCCGTAACGCGGACGCTCTTCCAACGCGCGCTCCAGCGCGCCCGGGGGGTCGTGTGCGTCAGCCGCTTCACGCGCACCCGGATGGCGGACGCCCTGCGACTTGATAATCTGGCCGTCATCAACAACGGGCTCGAGCTGCCGAGGCCGGACGGCATGCCAGCGGAGTCGATCTCCGGAGGGCCTATCCTGCTCGGCGTGGGCGCCCTGAAGCCCCGCAAAGGCTACCACGTGGCCGTCGAGGCGTTGGCCGTCGTACGCGAGCGCTATCCAGAGGTCCGGTACTTCATGGTGGGCGACGATCGCGATCGGCGATACGTCGATCTGCTCAAGGAGTCGGTCCGCCGTCTGGGGCTGGAGGGCAACGTCGAGATTACCGGGCGGATTGACGACGGGCGGCTGGATGCGCTGTACCGCCGCTGCGATGCCTTCATTCTGCCGCCCGTCAATAGTGGCGCCGCCTTCGAGGGCTTTGGGCTGACGTACCTGGAGGCAAACGCTTATGGGAAGCCGGTCGTCGGCTCGCTCGGCTGTGGCGCCGAGGACGCGATCCAGGACGGCGAAAACGGGTTTCTGGCCCCGCAGGCCGACTCGGAGGCCGTAGCGTCGCGGATTCTCCAACTGCTCGACGACCCGTCGGCTGCCCGCCGAATGGGCGAGCGCGGACGCCAGACGGCGATGGCCCGCGACTGGTCGAATGTGGCCGCCGAGTACCTGGCCCTGTACGAGCGGGCGCTTGGCGGCTGAAGAGAGCTTGCCGAGCGGTCGCCTGGAGGGCCTAGCCGAACGGTTTGGCGGCGGCTCGTTTCTGCGAGCGGCGGCCGTGCTCCAAGTCGGCTCGCTGGGATTGACCTCCGTCGGCTTCCTGGCGTCGGTGCTGCTCGCTCGGACGCTGGGGCCGAACGCCTACGGCATCTACAGCCTGGTCATTTCAATCGGCACCACGATCGGACTTCTGCGCCGGCTCGGCCAGGATTACGCGGCCACAACTCATCTCGCCGAAGGTCACGTCGCCGGCGATCCACGGGCTGTTCGAAATGCGCTCGTGTTCTACGTCTTCCTGAGTGTGCTGACATCCGTGGTGGTGCTCCCGGCGGCCATCGTCCTGGCGCCGTGGATCGGCGAACGGTACTCGGGCGACCCCCAGTTCGGACTGCTTCTCCAGCTCTTTCTGGTCCAGGGGTTCTGGGCCGTGGTGCCCGGCTGGACGGTCATCGCGCTCCAGGCATCTCGTCGCCTCGGGCCGCTGGTGAAGTTCGAGAATGTGACCAACCTGATCGCCTATTCCGTGCCGGTCGCGCTCGCGCTCGGGGGCCTGGGGGTGATCGGCGTCTTCTGGGGTCAGGTGGTAGCCAGCCTGATCGGCTTGGGCCTGGGCTTCGCGGTCTACAGTCGCCTCAGGGTGGCTGATCCGCTGCTCCCGAGTACTGGCCACTTGCTGCTCGGCGCCATCCGACCCGCTATGCCGCTGTGGGCCGAGATCAAGTTCGGGCTCTCGATAGCCTTCGACAAGAACCTGGTCTCGCTCTACAACCTGGTCCCGGTCCTGCTGCTGGGGCTGTTCGCGCCTGTAGCGGAGGTCGGCCTCTTACGAGTGGCGATCGGCTACATGGCTATCCCAGCCGTGCTGCTGAGCCCGATCTCGCGCCTGCTGATGGTCGATCTGCCTCAGCTTCGCGTCAAGGCGCCCGACCAGCTCCGGGCGTTCTTCTTGCGGGTCACGCTGCTCGGCGGGCTCGCCTCGGCCGTCCTCGCGACGCCCTTCGCCCTCGCGTCCTGGCTGGCGGTCCCGCTCCTGTATGGCGAGCTGTTCGCGGCAGCGGCCCCGCTGAGCCTGGCGCTGCTGTTGGATGCTGCTACCCTCGGCCTGGGCATCGCGTCCGGTCCGGTCTTCCGGACCTATAGCCGCACCGACCTGCCCATTCGGGCCAGCCTGGCCATCCTGTGCGTCGGGCTGCCTGTGTCGGTCATGATCATCCAGGCTTGGGGCTCCCTTGGGGCAGCCCTTGCCTATGGTGGCATGATGCTCGCCCTGCGCCTGGTCACGTACGCCCAGTGCCTGTGGGTGATTCGGCGATGAATCCTCGGCCGCGGCTGCTGCTGATGGCCGATGCATTCGACCAAAGTGGCGGCGGCGAGGTGGTCGTGGCCCATCTGGCAAATGCCTTGCGCGAGCGCTGGGACGTGGGCGTGTTGACGACGACTCGCGAGGGCGACGAGCTGGTTCAAGATGGGATGACCCTGTTCCGGGTCCATTCCGATTATCACCCGCGCCTGCGGCCGATCCTGTCGCTACTCAATCCACAGGTTGCACCAAAGATCGCGGCCGTGGTGCGCCGCTTCCGGCCGGACGTCGTACACGCCTGGAACGTGCACAGCTATCTGTCGTACGACTCGCTGCGCCTGGTCCGCCGAGCCGGCGTGCCGCTGGTCCTGACCTACCAGGATGCCCAGCCGTTTTGCTACAGCAAGTTCAAATGCTGGGTCAACGTGGGGGCCCCCTGCCCAGAGCGGCCCGATTACCGGGCCAGCCCCCGCGCCTGCCGCAGTTGTCGCCAGCATTACTGGCTCTTCCCACCACGTAACCGTTTGGTGCGCCGGTACCTCGAGCGTTACGTCAGCCGTGGGGTCTCGGTGAGCAACGCGCTGGCCACGGCCCTGGCGGCGAACGATATCCCCGAGCCGTCGGTCATCCACAACGGGCTGCCGCTCGACGAGCCCGCACTCGTCGAGACCAACGCCCGGCGGAGCCGCGAGCGGCACGGCTGGCAGATCGAGCGGCTGCTCGTCACGGGCGGCCGGCTCCACTTCTTCAAGGGGCAGCGCCAGGCGGTGACCGCGTTCGCTCGGATCGCTCGGGAAACTCCCGCGGCGCGACTGGTGATACTCGGCGAGCGAGGCTGGTTTCGGGACAGCCTCGCCGAACTGGCCGCTCAGCTCGGCGTTGCCCATCGGGTCAGCTTTCCGGGCTTCCTTGACCGTGCAGCCTATTACGACTGCCTGGCCGCCGCCGACGCATTCCTCAACCTCTCGATGTACCTCGACCCATTCCCAACGGTGAACCTCGAGTCGATGGCGCTTGCCGTCCCGGTCATCGGGACCTGCTTTGGCGGGACACCTGAGGCGGTGTTGGACGGCGTGACTGGCTACCTGGTCAATCCGTACCATCTGGACGCGGTCGTCGATCGGTGTCTGGCCCTCCTGTCTGACGGCGACGCGCGGAACCGCCTTGGCCAGGCGGGCAAGCGGCGCGTCGCCGACGTTTTCCCGGTCAAGCGGATGGCCGAGCAGTATGAGGCCGTTTACTTATCGTGTTGACACAGGATGACAGTATGTGCGGCTCCCCGCGGCGCAATGGGAGGACTCCTTTCAGGATTGCAAAGTGATGACTGATCGCCCGGCGGTTCGCGTCCTCCAGTGGCCGGACGTACTCGCCGAGGAGGCGGATTGGGAGCAGGTCCGCGCGGGTGCGCCGACCGAGACGGTGTTCCTGACGCCAGACTGGCTGGAACCATGGTGGCGGCATCTGGGCCCGAGAAAGCGACTGTCGCTGCTGGCTGTTGAGGAGGGTGCAGGCATGAAGGCGCTCGCGCCGCTCTATCGCGCCCCGATCGGCGCAACCGGTCTGACCGCGCTTCGGCCGCTCGGGGGTGGCGTCAGCGACTACCTCGACCTTCTTCTTCCGGCCGATGGGGACGAGCGCCAGACCTGTCTTGAGACGCTGCTGAACGGTTTGCTGGCCCACCCGTCTGGCTGGGATGCCATAGACCTCATGAACTTGCCGGCCGAGTCGCCCACCGTACAGGGACTCGTCGGGCTGTGCCGAGAGCGCGGGCTGGCCTGCGCGGTCTTGCCCAGTCACGCCCGGCCGGAGATTGAGTTAGATGGCACGTGGGATGAGTACGTCCGCTCGCTGCCCGGCCGCTTTCGTTACAACCTTCGGTCACGGCTCAAGCGGTTGAGCCAGCTTGGCGAAGTCCGATTCCGTACTGTCGTCGGGAAAGACGAGGCCGGCGCCGCGCTGGATCGGCTCGTGTGCCTGCACGCCCGCCGCTGGCGAGGCCAGCGCACGTCGACCATTTTGTCTTCATCCGCGCGAGGTCGGGCCTTCTACGCCGAGGCCTGTCGGCGCTACGCGGGGCGTGGGCTGATCGAGTTGACGATGCTGGACCTCGGCGGTCTTCCGGCGGCTGGTAGCCTGGGATTCGTTGAGCGAGGTACGTATTACCATTACCTACCCGCCTGGGAGCCCAGTCTGGCGGCCTTCGCCCCCGCCACCCTACTGCTCGCGCATTTGATCGAACAGGCGTACGCGCGAGGGCTGCGGCGATTCGACTTCATGCTTGGCGACGAGCCGTACAAGGCGCAGTGGGCGACACGCTCCCGCCAGACGGTCCGCCTGGTGGTGGGTAACCACGGCTCGCGCGGGCGAGCGGCCTTCCAGCTCGTGGTCGGGACGCATCGCCTGCGACGGCGGGCCCGGGCATCGCCGTTCCTCCAGCGAGCCCGGCGGTATGGCCTGACGCAAGCTGTCAGGGGTCAGCTATCAGCTATTAGCAGAAGGGAGACAAGCTGACGGCTGGCGGCTGACAGCTCACGACTCGAATGGCTTTCTTGCCCGCCGACCCGCCGCTGACGCTTGAGGATCTGGTGGGCATGTGCCGTCCGACCGACAGTAGTGGCCTAGCCGGCTGGGTGCCGGGCCGGCTCACCTTCTTCGACAGCGGCCGATCAGCTTTATGGGCTGCACTCACCAGGCTCGGCATAGGGCCCGGACACGAGGTGCTGTTGCCGGCCTATCTGTGCGATTCAGTCGTCAGCCCGGTTCGGGCGGTCGGGGCGCGGCCGACGTTTTATCCGATCGGCCGCGAGATGCTGTTAGACCTCGGCGCGCTTGCGACCATGATTGGACCCCAGACGAGGGCAGTGATTCTTATTCATTACCTCGGCTTTCCCGCGCCGGTGCACGAGGTCAGGCAGCTCTGCGCGAGCGCCGGGCTGGCCCTGATCGAGGACTGCGCGCACGCCCTGTTCAGTCGTCTCGGCGATCGCCTGCTCGGCTCGATTGGCGACGCGGCGATCTTCAGTCCGTGGAAGTCGCTGCCCCTGCCGGACGGTGGGCTGCTGGCCCTGAACTCGTCGGACGACGGCTCGGAGCAGCGTCTGGACCAGCCCAGCGCGCTGGCGACGATGGCCAGGCTGGCGTATCGAGCCCTAGGGGCGGTCGAGACGAGGGCTGGCTGGTCTCCCCGGTCGGGCCTATTGCGGCGGCCTGGCTTACGGCGCAGGCTGCACGATCGGACCAGCGGCGCCCCCGTCCGGCCACGAGTCGGGTCGCGCATCAGCTGGCGTTTGCTGCGGGGCGCCCCAGCCGAGCAGATCGTGGCCCGGCGGCGCGAGAACTACCGTCTGTTGCTGGACAACTCCAGCGATCTAGGCTGGGCGTGTCCGCTGTTCGGGGATCTCCCCGAGGGCGTCTGTCCGCTCGGCTTCCCGCTGATCGTGGACCAGCGGGACCGCTGGCGCGATGAACTGCTGGCCAGTGGCGTCAACGTGCGCACATACTGGGAGCACTTGCCGGCCCAGGTTGACCTGGAGCGCTTCCCCGACGCGGCGTGGCTGCGTGACTCGACCCTGGTGTTGCCGGTCCATCAGGGGTTACGCTCCAGGCAGATCGATTGGCTGGCGCGACGGCTTCGCGCGCTCGACCAACGGAAGAGCCATGGGACGTTCGCTCATCGTTAACGCCGACGAGTTCGGCCTCACCGAAGGGATCAACGAGGGCATCATCGAGGTCCACACCCACGGGATCGTGACCAGCACGACGATGGTCGCCAACCTCTGGGCGTTCGATCACGCCGCGGCCCTGTCGCGAAAGTACCCGGATCTGGCGATCGGCGTGCATCTGAACCTGACGCATGGCGCGCCGATCCTGCCGCCGGAACGCGTCCACACGCTGGTGGACCACAACGGTTTGTTCTTCCGGCGGCGCCCGTTCCTGCAGCGGCTTATCCTCGGCCAGATCAGCATGATCCAGGTCTACGAGGAGCTGCGGGCCCAGATAGACAAGGTGCTCGCGGCCGACATAAGCCCCAGTCATATCGACAGCCACGAGAGCGTCTACATGTACCCCGATCTGTTCTTCAAGGTGGTGACGCCCATCGCGCGAATCTACGGCCTGCCGATCCGGCTCCAGCAGGAGCGCATGGAGCGCTACTCGTTCGCCAGCCGCCACGCGTTCAAGCGCTATTTCAACAGCGAGGCCTTCTGGAAGAACCACGTCATGTATGCGCTCGCGCGTCGCTATCGAGCGCGGCTGCGGAAGCTTGGGATCAGGACCAGCGATCATTTCCTGAGTACCTTCAACTGCATTCGCCGCAATCCGCGCGACCTGTACCGTGGCTTGACGCGCGATCTGCGCGACCTGGATCAGGGGACCACTGAGCTGATGGTCCACCCCGGCTTCAGCGACAGTCGACTTGAGAGCTTCCTGGATGGAGGGCCGGTCGCGGCGCGCTGGCGCGAGGAGGAGGTGCGGGTGCTAACTGACCGCGACCTGCGCGCCTTGCTGGACGAGCGCAGGGTCGATCGGATCAACTATCGCACTCTGGCGGCGTGCGATTGACTCACGGCCACAAGGTCCGCCTGCTCCACCTCTTATCGGGCTGTACGGTCGGTGGCTGCGAGCGGCACGTCTTGAGCCTGCTCACGCACCTCGATCGCGAGCGCTACGAGCCCTGGCTGGCGTATTTCGAGGCCGAGCCAGACGAGGCCGCGCCGATGGCACCCTGCTTCCGGGCGGCCGGCGTTCGGACGGTCGATCTGCGGGCCCAGCGGCGGACCGACCCGGCGGCCATGCTTCGACTGGGCCGACTGATTCGGGGCGGCGGTTTCGACATCGTTCACGCCCATTCGTTTCGGACGGAGCTGGGCGCAGCGTTGTGGGGCAGGGTCGTCGGACGGGTCCCGGTCGTGCTACGCACTGTACATAACACGGACGAGCTATACGTTCGCCCTGGCTACTCGTGGCTAGCGCGGGCCTCGGCCCGGCGTCTGGATCGGATCGTCGTCATCTCCGACGCGGTCGGGAAATACTTGCGGGATGCGTGTGGGTTGCCGGGCGAGAAGATGACGCGGATCTACTACGGGCTGGATGTGAAAGGGTGGGATCCCGACCTAACCCTCCGACCCCCTTCCCTGAAGGGAAGGGGGGACTGCTCGACCCGCCCCCCCTTCCCTTCAGGGAAGGGGGTCGGAGGGTTAGGTTGTCCCCCGACCATAGGCGTCGTCGCCAGGCTCGCGCCCCAGAAAGGGCACCGGGTCTTGCTGGATGCCCTGCCGCGCGTGCTCGAAAGGGTGCCTGAGACGCGAGTGCGGATCGTCGGCCACGAGGAGTTGAGCACGGTCGCCGAGCTGAGGGCATACGCGGCCAGGCGCGATGTGGCCGAGCAGGTCGACTTCGAGGGCTTTCGTGGCGATGTCGCGAGCCTGCTGCAGGAGATCGACGTGCTCGCCCTGCCCTCGCTCTGGGAGGGCTTCGGGCTAGTGCTTCTGGAGGCGATGGCGGCCGGCCGGCCGGTCGTCGCCTCGGCCGTCGGGCCGATCCCCGAGGTTGTCGTCGATGGCGAGACCGGGTTGCTCGTGCCGCCCGGAGACTCGGGGGCGCTCGCTGAGGCGCTCGTGCTGGTGCTCCAGGACGGCGCCCTGGCTGCACGGCTGGGGCGGGCCGGTCGGGCCCGAGTCGAGCGCTGCTTCGGGCTGGACCGGATGGTCGAGCAGACCCACGCCCTCTACGAGGAGCTGCTCGCGGCGGCCGCGTGATGCTGGACCATGCGCTCATCCAAGTGCCGTGTCCCATTTGCGGCGCGGACTCGCCCAGACGCCTGGCCGAGGAGGGCCCGCTAGGGATCGTCGAGTGCGGCGGCTGCCATCTGGTGTACGTCAACCCGCGGCGCCGCGAGCCCCAGGCTCATTACCACGGCGAGCGTGAGATCGTGATTCGCAAGTACGGCCCGATCCTGAGGGGCGAACGGGCCCACAATCGCGACCCCAACTACCAGCAAGAGCTGGGCGTACTACGGCGGTTGAAGCCGAGCGGCCAGCTCCTGGACGTGGGCACCCACTGCGGCTTCTTCCTGCGCATGGCCAGGGGCATGGGCTGGACATTGACCGGGGTTGAGCCGTCACCGGTCGGCGCCCAGCTCGCGCGGGAGTTCTACGGGCTAAACGTCGTCAACGCCTCAGTCGAGGGAGCCGGCTTTCCAGACCGCTCGTTCGACGTGGTGACGCTTGTCGACGTGTTCGAGCACGTGGACCAACCGCTCGAGCTGCTGGCCGAGGTCCGCCGCGTGCTTCGCGACGACGGACTTCTGTTCGTCAAAGTCCCAAATGGGCGCTACAGCCTGTTCAAGTACCAACTGATCCGACAGCTCCTGCGCGTTCGCGAGGTGGAGATCTTCGACGCCAAGGAGCACGTGGTCCATTACACCGCCGAAACGCTGGCGGCCACACTTGGCGCCTCCGGCTTTCGCTTGAAGCTGGCTTTCGTGCCGCTGCCCATTCAAGACGGCCCGTGGTGGAAGTGCGCCTTGCGGTCCGTCGCGTACCGGCTGGCGCGGGCCCGGCATGCTCTGGGGGGTGGCTTTGGCCCGCTGGCAACAGATATCGCCATGGTGGCGGAGAAGACGAGGGTAGAGAGTACACTTCGAGGCGCCGGGCCGCCAACTCGCACGGCGGCTTGGTCGACCACTGACGACGGGAGGTAGCCCTGAGCGCTTTCGCAGCCTCGCTCCCGCTGTCGCGTTGGCGCTCCCCGGACGCCTGGCACCCGCTCCTCCGTGCCGCAAGTCTTCTTGCCGTCGGCCTCGCTCTGGCCGTTGCGCTGAGCCGGGGCCAGGCCAAGGCCGTCCCGGTCGCGTTGGTGGGCTTTGGCGTCGGCTGGGCTTTGGTCCTGGGCATCTTTCGGGGGCCAGAGCGTCGCTTCCTCCTGACGCTCTTCTTGGCCTCGTTCGCCGTGCGGCTCGCCGCGGCCGTGGCCGTCGACCCGCTGCTGGTGACGGTCACCCACGACAAGAGCGGGATCGCGCACACGTGGGTTGGCTACCTCTTCGAGGACGACCGAGCGTACGACAAGACGAGCTGGGGCCTGGCCGGGACCTGGCTGGGGCTGTACGAGGGCGTGCCGGCGACCGACTTTTACCTGCTCAAGAACTACACGTACATGATCGCGGTCCTCTATTACTTCCTGGGCCACGAGCTGATCGCGGCGAAGTTCCTCAATTGTCTGTTCGGGGCGCTCACGCCTGTCGCGATGTTCGCGCTTGGCAATGAGCTGGGCGGCACGCGGGCAGGCCGCGTCTCCGCGCTCTGCGGCGCGTTCTTCCCCTCGCTGGTGCTCTGGTCGGTGATCAACCTGAAGGACATCCTGGTCGTCCTGTTGATCACACTGATCATGTATGGCGCGCTCCGATTTGCCCGCGCGCCCGGGCTCGGCATAGCGGCGGCCACACTGCTCGCCTTCGCGACGATCGAGAACATGCGGTTATACGTCTTCTATGCCTTCGCCTGGCTAATGCCGATTGCCTTTTTCCTGATCAATCGGAGCCCGTGGCGGCGCCGACTGGCGATCGGGCTGCCCTACGCGGTGGCCATCCTCTCAATCGCGTACCTGATGAACCAGAGCCAGTGGCTCGGGCTGCGCTACCTGACCGACAAGCGCCAGGAGGCGCTCGCCAGCAGCCGCGAGTTCGGAGCTGGCGTCGCCGAGAGCGGCATCGAGCTTGACAAAATCCCGCGTAGTGAGGGCGGCTGGGCAATCCAGTTAACCAACGCGGTCCGCGTCCTACCCTACGTCCTGTTCGCGCCCTTCCCCTGGACGGCAACCCGACTCAAGGTGCTGGCGATCATGCCGGAGATGTTTGTCTGGTACGGCGTAGAGGCTCTCGGGTTGCTGAGCCTGTGGCTGTACCGCAGACAGCGTTGGCGACAGCTCTTCTTGCCGGTCGTCTACGTTGGCGGGTTGGTCTTCATCTTCAGCCTGATCGAAGGCAACGTCGGCACGATCTACCGCCATCGGGCGATGCTGGCGCCGCCGGCCTTTGCAATGGCTGGGCTCGGACTGGTCTGGCTGGAGGGCTGGTGGACGACCCGCCGGGTCGGGGTGGGAGCGCGGCGTATGGCTGGGGTGGTGGCCTGAGGTGGGCCTGTTCCTGGTCACCGGTGGGGCCGGCTTCATTGGATCGAACATTACGCGTGCCCTCGTGGCGCGTGGGGACCGGGTGCGGGTATTCGACAACTTCCTGACCGGGCGACCTGAGAACCTGGCCGACCTGCCTGACGTGGAGGTGGTGCGGGGCGACCTGCGCGATCTCGGCGGACTCCGGACGGTGATGGCGGGCGTTGACTGCGTCCTGCACCAAGCCGCCCTGCCGGCCGTTCCGCGCTCCATTCGTGACCCGGCCGCCAGCAACGAGAGCAACGTGACCGGCACCCTCAACGTGCTGCTCGCCGCGCGCGACGCGGGCGTCAGGCGAGTGGTGTGCGCTTCCTCCTCATCGGTTTATGGCGATACGCCGACTCTGCCCAAGGTCGAGACGATGGCGCCGAGCCCGCTCTCGCCGTACGCGGTGACCAAGCTGGCGGGCGAGCATTACTGTTCGGTCTTCAATCGCCTTTTCGGCGCAGAGGCGGCCGCGCTGCGCTATTTCAACGTGTTCGGGCCCTATCAGGACCCGGCTTCCGAGTACGCGGCAGTGATCCCGCTGTTCATCACGGCCATGAGTCGTGGCGAGCAGCCGTTCGTCGAAGGGGATGGGACCCAATCGCGCGACTTCACCTTCGTCGACAACGTGGTCCGCGCCAACCTGCTGGCCGCCGAGGCAAAGGGCATCGGGGGCGAGGTGTTCAACATCGCCTGCGGACAGGCTTACACACTGCTTCAGCTGATCGCCGCCCTCAATCGGATTCTGCGCACAGACCTGAGGCCCCGCTTCGGCGAGCCGCGCCCCGGCGACGTCAAGCACTCCCAGGCCGACGTCACCAAAGCCAAGCGGATGCTCGGCTATGAGCCAACGGTCTCGTTCGAGGAAGGCCTCGAGCGCGCGGTCGCGTGGCGCAGGGCCCAAGAGGTCGCGATCGCGTACAACAAATGAGGAGCAAGCGAGGACCACGCTTGGTTTGACACGCCAACAGTTCAGTGAAGCGATCCATGCGCTCAGGCAAGAGATTGAGGGTAACCCCGACGTGGAGTTCGACCTCCCCTCCGGCGATGTGTACGATCGGCGGTCAGGCGAGTACCTGGGAACTTGATCGATGCCATCCGGCGGTAGCCCTCTGAAGGTATGCTCGGAGAGCCCAACTGCGGCGGAAACGACTCGAGTCACGTTTCGCTTTGTGGGCCCGTACGTTGATCCAGATCTAGTGACTCGGCACCTGGGAATACTTCCCGCGAGCGCGCATCGGAAGGGTGATGTCAGGGCGAACCGCCCAGACCTTACCTTCCAGACGGGCTTCTGGGGGATCGACAGCGCTTTGCCCGAGACCGAGCCGATAGGCCGTCATATCAGCCACCTGCTCGACATGCTTGAACCGCGCGCCGAGCCTCTGCGACGGTGAGCCTCAAAGGGGTTGCCGGCGAGGTCTACTGCAGTTACTTCATGGAACAGAAAGAAGGTGGACTGGATCTATCCTCGACAACGCTGTCGCGCCTGGGAGCGCTCGGCCTGAGCCTGACGATCGCTACCTATCACTACTTCTCACTACTTCGCGGATGAGCCCGACAAGGATCCCGAGGCTGAGCCGTGAGAGTCTTGTTCATAGTCCCCTATCCCACCGAGCCGGCGAACCGGCTGCGCGTCGAGCAATACTTCCCGCACTCGGGCCAGCATGGTGTCGAGCCCGATCCTGTGGCCGTTCATGTCGATCGGGGCCCACACGTCGGGCTGGGTGCCAAGCGATGCCGTCCAGAGATCGATCGCCATCGTCGAGCAGGACGGCGACGTTGTTCGTATCGTCGGCAGTGGACCGAGAGGACGGATCGAGGCGATAACCGCAATGGCGAGGGAAGGAGAGAGTCTTATACTACGTAATCCGCACGTCGAAGGTGCTGGACCGGGAGCCCTCGGTGTTGCCGAGCTGCGTCGGTTCATACGTGAGCTGGGGCGGCATCAAGGAGCCCGCAGGGCCATTGTGTTTCGGCGGCACCCGCACCACGGGAGCTTGGCCGGGGCACACGCCACGTCCGATCATCGTTGAGGTCGACTGAGGTGCAGCGCGTCCTTCTTACAGGCTGGGAGCGGGGCCTTCGTAAGGTCTCTCTTGCCCGCTTGCTTCAGGAGAGGGCGGGACTCTCGCTCGCGACGGCGAAGGGACTCGTCGATCGCTGCCTGGCCGGAGAGATCATGACGGTCGAGCTAGCCAGCATCGAAGATGCCGAGGCGCTGGTTCGCGAGGCAGGGCGCTTGGGCGCGACGGCCGAATTGGATCGGGTCGCTCGGCGACCATCCTGAGCCGTGAGAGTCCTGTTCATCGTCCCGTATCCGACCGAGGCGCCGTCGAACCGGCTGCGCGTCGAGCAGTACTTCCCATACTTACGCCAGCATGGCGTCGAGCCGATCCTGCGGCCGTTCATGTCCAGCGACCTCTACAACATCCGCTACGCGCCGGGCAGCATGATTCGGAAGTTCGCCTCGCTGGGCGCCAGCACCCTCAGCCGCCTCCTGGACGTCCAGCGGTCCGAGTGGACTGACCTGATCTTCATCCACCGCGAGGCGTTCCCTGTCGGCGGGCCGTTCGTCGAGGAGAAGCTGGCGCTGCGCGGTCGGCCATTGCTCTTCGATTTCGACGACGCGATCTATCTGCTCAACACGGGCGTGATGAGCCGGACCGTCGGGCTGCTCAAGCGCCCCAGCAAGACGGCGCGAATCATCAATCTGTCGACCACCGTGATCGCGGGCAACGAGAACCTGAAGGCCTACGCGTCTCGCTACAACCCGAACATCGTCGTCATCCCAACCCCGGTCGACACCGACGTCTTCGCGCCACGGGTGAATGGCTCCGGGTCGGACGCTCGGCGGGTGGTGATTGGCTGGATGGGCAGCAACACCACCGCCCCCTACCTGAACATGGTCGGGGAGGCGCTGGCCGAGGTCACACGGCGATACCCCAACGTGGAGATTCGGGCGATCGGCGGCAGCTACATTCCAACGGTCACGCCTTCGCTCAACGTCCGACGCTGGAACTTGCGCACCGAGCTGGAGGACCTGCACGGCTTCGACATCGGGATCATGCCAATGCCGGACACCGAGTGGACGCGCGGCAAGTGCGGGTTCAAGGCCCTGCTCTACATGAGCTGCGCGATCCCGCCGGTCTGCTCGCCGGTCGGCGTCACCACCGACATCGTCCAGGACGGCCAGAACGGACTGCTGGCCACCACTACCGGGGAATGGGTCGAGAAGCTGTCGCTGCTCGTAGAGGACCCGGCCCTGCGCCGCCGCATGGGTGAGGCGGGGCGTCAAACAGTCGAGGAGAAGTACTCGCTCACGGCCCACGCGCCTCGATTCCTTGAAACCCTCACCTGGACCGCCGATCTCGGCCATCGTCGCTCGGCCTGACCTGTTCGGCCAGTTGTTCCAGATAGTCGCAGAACCGCTCCTGCACAGCCTGGCGGCCGAACTGGGAAGCCGTCTGCAGACCCCCAGGCAGTAGTCGCTCGCGGAGCGCGGCGTCCCGGGCGAGCCTGGTGATGGCGGCGGCCAGGGCTGGCGCGTCAGCGGCGGGGACCATCAGACAGTTCTCGTCTGGCCGCGCGAACGCGCGCACACCACCGCAATCCGTGGTCACGACCACCACGCCGCAGGCCATCGCCTCGAGCGCCGGCAACCCGAAGCCCTCGACTCGCGACGGAAAGACGAACACGTCGCACATGCCGTAGAACTCCGCCATCGATAGCTCGTCAGCTGGATGCGTAACGTCGGCCGGGAAACGGCACGGGGGCTGGACCGGGTCCGGGGCAGCCAATCGGATCCGGATCGGCAGCTCAGCCGGCAGTAGCTCCACGGCGCGCAGGAAGTCGGGATAGCCTTTGCCCTCGCCTCGCCGACCGATCGTTCCGACGACCAGCTGATCCCGCCGAGGCCTGCCCGCGGGTGGCCGGAAAATCTCCAGGTCGATGCCGTGCCCGACGACGTAGGCGCTCGGGTCGCCGATCTGCTCGCGCAGCCAGTCCGTGGTGCAGATCTTCTGGATCGGCAGTCGGTAGCTGAGCCAGGCAAGAGCGAAGCGAGCAAGGCGGCTGGGCAAGGGGGCAGGCGCCAGTAGACCGTGGCTGAGCGGCTCGTAGCCGCGGACATTGTAGGCCAGCGCGGCTCGGTCGCCGCGGATCAGGTGGGACAGCCAGGCGGCGTAGGCGGTCGGATAGTAGTTGGCCAGGCAGACGTCGGCTCCGGCTGTCCCCGTCGTCCCAAGCTGGAACAGGTCGACGAGTTTTCGCAGGGACGCAGGCAGCCAGGACGGCCCCGTCCAGAGGACGCGCAGCGTGACTCCCGGTCGGAGCGGTGCTGGTGGGCTGGCGGCATGGTCCGGGACTAGAAGCCGGACTCGGTGGCCGCGCTCAGCCAGGGCGTTGGCCACCCCGATCAGCGACTTGACGCCCCCGGACAGGTTGAAGCCGGCCAGCGGGATCGCGATTCGCAGGGACCGACGAGAGTTTGGCGTTGTCATCGAGCCGCGGTCGCCGCCGCACCCGCCCGCTGCAGCCGAATCCCAGCCAGTCGCTCGAGCCCGTCGACGATCCCATGAATGTGCGCCTCAGTGGTCTGGGCCCGAGCCACCGTGTAGCCGTTTGCGATGAGCTGTTGGCGCAGCTCGTGGTCGCCGACCAGCCGGTCGATCGCCTCGGCCAGCGCCGCTGAATTGGCGGGTGGGACGAGAAGGCCGTTGACCTCATGGGCGATCAAGCTGGGGATGCCGGCCACGCTGCTCGCTACGATCGGCAGCCCAACCGCCATCGCCTCGAGCAGCACTCGTGGTACGCCCTCGCCGGGCAGCGTCGGCAGGACGAACAGGTCGTGCTCGCGTCCGAGCTGGAGCACCTCCGGCAGGGTTTTCGGCCCGGCGAAGTCGACCCGCTCCGCCACGCCCAGCGCCGCGGCGTCGCGCGTGACACGCGCCCGCTCCTCCATCCCGAGCGATCCCACGACTGGGCCTACGATCGTCAGGCGGACGTCGTGTCCCCGAGCGACCAGGTCCGCGATCGCCTGCGGCAAGTAGCGAAGGCCTTTGCGCGGATCGATCCTGCTCACGCACAGAAGCCGGATCGGAGCGCCCGGGGAGGCGCCGGCACTGACGTCGGTCCGGCAGGCCACGTCGGCCGCGGATATCGTGGATGTCGTGGTCTGCATCACCCGCCGGCCCGCTCGGGAGTACTTCTCATACAGCGCTCGACCGTTGACGAACGTCGGCGTGCCGCTCACCATCCAGTCCTGCAGGCGCTCCTCGATCGCCAGATAGACTCGATAGACGACCCGCTTGGGGCTGTTGAGCGGCACCGATTTGGCCACGCCGGCCAGATCGCCGACGACGAGCAGGAAGACTGGGCGTCGCCTGAGCCGAGCCAGCACATAGGCGTACACGCCCAGAGGCGTTGGCAGCCTGAAGTTCACCACGTCCCAGTTCGGCAGCTCGCGCCAGAGGCGTGCAAGCATGAACGGCAAGCCGACGTAGAAGCGGGCCAGATTGTCGAAGAAGGGCAGCGGACAGAGGACCACATTGTCTGCCCGGAGTCGATACGCGCCTGACGCGAACGGCTCAGGGCGGCAGGGCGCGCAGATCACAACCTCGTCGACCTTGTCCGCCAGAGCCTCGACGTATCGGCTGAACGCCCCCTCGGCCTCCCACAGTCGGCCGGCTTCGTCTTGGTAGAAGGGGCGATGGTAGACGACAGCCAGACGAGCCCAGTGGACGGTGGGCAGTGGACAGTGGGCAGCGCAGGGCCTACTGCCCACTGCCCACTGCCCACTCGTCCTCATGCCTCAGACCTCATTCCTGAACAGGTGAGCGATTCGTAAACTGCGAGCAGCTTCTCGGCGCTGCGGCGCCAGTTGTGGCGCTCCAGGACCCGCCTTCGCCCGGCTCGCCCCATCTCCTGGCGCAGGGCCGGCTCGGCCAACAAGCGCAGCATGGCGCGGCTGAAGCCCACCACGTCGTTCGGCTCGACAAGTATCCCGTTTTCGCCGTCCGTGACGTAGCGCGGCACGCCGCCGACGTCCGTCGCGACGACCGCTCGCTCGCAGGCGCCAGCCTCCAGGACCGCGTTGGGCGAGTTGTCAAAGGAGGAGCTCAGGACGACCAGGTCGCACATCGCGTACAGCTCCGCTAGGCGTTCATGCGGCTGCTGCCCGAGGAACAGCACGCTCTGTTCCAGGCCGAGGCGGCGGACGTGCGCACGGACCTTGCCCTCCAACGCCCCCTCTCCGACCAGCACCAGGCTAGTCTGCGGCCGCTCGCGATGGACCGCCGCGAATGACTCGACCAGGAGGGGCAGGTTCTTCAGCGGGACGAAGCGGCCGACGTACAGGAGCACTTCGCGGCCTCCCAGTCCCAGCTCGGCGCGCGGGCTGGCGGCCAGGGGGCGAAAGAGGTCAGCGTCGACCCCGCCGGGGATCTCGATCAGCTCGCGGCCCATCGCGGTCTCAAAATGGCCAGCATCCCAACCGTCGCCGATCACGGCGTCGGCCAGCGCCACGTACCGTCGCAGCCATCTGGGCGGCAAGCCACCCTGGTTGCGTATGACAACCGCGATCTGGCGCCGCCGCCTGACCTCCACGACCGGATACAGCCCGGCCGCCTGGAGCACGTCGATTTCGTAAGTGGGGCTGGCCACCAGGTCGACCACTCGTTTGCTGAATCGCTTGACATCCTGACTCAGAAGTAAGGCCGCCAGTCGGCCGGCCTTCGGCAGGACCATCAAGTGGTATACGAAGTCGCGTAGGTACGGGGCTGGCACGAGGTGCGCGCGGAAGCCCTCGATCGGGTAGCGAACCCGCCCGATGAGGGGGTCGACCGAGACCAGCGTGACCTCGCAGCCCAGGTCGGTCAGATGCCGCGCGAATGCGAGATCGCGCGTCTCGCCGCCGCCGCGCATCATGCTCAACGTGTAGTTCGCCAGGGTCACCCGCAGGCCGCTCACCGGCTCGCCTCGGCTCCGGCTGGCTGAGGATTGGCCCGCTCGGCGAGCCCCTGGCGGTAGAGGGCCGCGATCTGCTCCACGTGCTGCTCGATCGAGAAGCGGGCTCGCGCCTCGAGCGAGGCGGCGCTTCGCAGCGCTTTGGCGAGCTCGGCGTCCAGCAGCAG
>DASPXK010000002.1:0-4125 GCA_035637315.1 Chloroflexota bacterium | reverse complement strand
AGTTCTATCACCACCTGTTCCAGACCGACCGCCGAATGATTTCCCTGCTCGGCGAGCTGGGCCTGGGCGGCCGGCTCGTCTGGGGCAGTCCGGCCACCGCCAACCTGCGCGGCGGCCAGATCCGCCGCCTGGACGGCGCGCTGGCCGTGCTCCAATACTCGCCGCTCTCGTTCCTGGCCCGGATACGTCTCGGCCTGGGCATCGCTATCCTCAAGGCGATCCGGGACCCGGAGCGACTGGAGGGTCAGACGGCCGCCGACTGGCTGCGTCGCTGGATGGGTGAGGAAGCCTACCGAGTCGTCTGGGAGCCGCTGCTGGCGGGCAAGTTCGGGCGCGAGGCGGATCGGATCGCGATGCCCTGGTTCTGGGCCAGGGTCCACGACCGCACCCCGCGGCTGGGCTATCTGCGCGGGGGCTTTCAGCTCTTCTACGAAGCGCTCGCCGACGAGCTTCGCGCGCGCGGCGGCCGACTCGAGCTGAGCTGTCCGATAAGCTCGATCGAGCAGCGCGGCGACAAGCTCTACCTCGAGACGCCGGGCGGGGGTGAGAGCTTCGACGCGGTGCTCTGCTCGCTCCCGGCTCGTCTCTTTCTACGCTTGACGCGCGGCCTGCCGGACGACTACGTGACCCAGTTTTCCAAGAGCGGCGACCACTATACGGCCCACTGCGTCGTGCTCGAGCTCGGCCGTCCCCTGCAGTGGGCCTACTGGGTCAGCATCACCGATCCGGACTACCCGTTCCTCGCGCTGGTCGAGCACACAAACTGGCTCCCGGCCGACGACTACGGCGGCCGCCACCTCGTCTATCTGGGCAACTACCTGCCGCCCGACGACGAGCTTTTCACCCTCTCCGACGAAGCCGTGCTCGAGCGCTTTCTGCCCCACCTGTCGCGGATCAACCCCAGGTTCGAGCGCGGCTGGGTGTTGGGAGCCCATGTGTTCAAGGCGCCGTTTGCCCAGCCGATCGTGAGGGTCGGCTACCGTGATGGCCTACCGCCCCACCGCACCCCGCTCAAGGGCCTCTGGCTGGCCAACATGGGACACGTCTACCCACACGATCGCGGCCAGAACTACAGCGCCCTGCTCGGCGAGGCCGTCGCCGACCGAATCCTGGCGGAGCTGGAAGTCTAAAGTCAAAAAGCCAAAGTCGAAAGTCAAAGGTCAAGGGTCGACGGTCAAAGTCCAGATCCAGAGTGTCAACCTTCGACGTGGGACTTTCGACTTTTGACTTTAGGCTTTCGACCTTCGACTTTGGACTCGTGGTTCAGGCCCACCTGCCGACGAACGGGGTGTGGTAGCGGTCGGCAGTGGCCAGCAGGCTCTCTTGCGCGGCCGAGTCAAGCGGACGGTAGCGCGCGGCGGCCGCCAGGAACTTCGGCAAGACCGTCACGTCGCCCACGCTGCACAGCGTCGTGATCGGCTGGGAGAGCACGAAGGCAACCGCCTGATCGATCTGGGCCTGCTCGGTGAACGGCTCGTACCAGGTGGTGTGGGTCTTGGGACGATCGCCCCACGGGTCCTTGGCGACGGTCTTGATGATGTGCACGCCAACGTCTCGCTGCCGGCACGTCTCCAGGAGCAGCTCCGCGTCGCGTCGGAACTGTGGCATCGACCACAGCACGAAGTTCAGCGGGAACATGACAGTGTCGAAGTCGAAGCGGCGCAGCGCCTCGAGATGGGTGGCGGGCGCGTCGTGGGTATGGCCGGTGATGCCTAGGCAGCGGGTCAGGCCCTCGTCGCGCGCCTCGAGCAGCGCCTCGAGCGCCCCACCCTTCGCGGTGCACTCGTCGAGCGCCTCCAGTTTGCCGACCGAGTGGAGCTGAAACAGGTCGAACCGTTCGACGCCCAGCCGCTCGAGCGAGCGATGCAGGCTTGCCTTCGCGCCGTCGCGGGTCCGCTCGGTGGTCTTGCAGCCCAGGAAGATCTGGTCCCGAATGCGCTGCATCCACGGCGCCAGCCGCAGCTCCGCCTCGCCATACGTCGGCGCCACGTCGACGTGGTTGACACCGTAGTCCAGCGCGGTCTGGATGGCGCGGTCGGCCACCTCCTGCTCGACCCCCCCGATCCCAGCCGAGCCGAACGTCACTACCGTGCTCATGTGCCCGGTCCGCCCAAGCCGCCGTCGTTCCATGGCTCCCTCCAATCCGGCGTACAACGTACATAGTATCGGGCGTCGGCGAAACAGCCAACCCGCCCCATTCGGAGCGGCGTACTAGCCCACCGTCGCGCGATCGGCGAGTGGCTCCTCGTGACGGCCGCAGGACCGGCGGATCCGAAGCTCAGTTTCGAGCATGACCGTCCGCGGGGGAGAATGGTCGCCGTCGAGTCGATCGAGCAGCAGCCCGATCGCGGCCTGGCCGAGCGCCTCGGCCGGCTGGTCGGCGCACGTCAGGAACGGCTCGTCAGCCGCTATCTCGACGTCGTCAAATGTCACGACGGCCAGGTCCTGCGGCACACGTAGTCCCTGCTCGCGCGCGGCGTCCATCACCCCGAACGCAAGGAAATTGTTGGCCGCGAAGACCGCGCTCGGTCGGTCCTCCCGGGCGAGCAGGGCGAGCGCCTCGCGGTACCCACCCGCGCGCGTGTACGGCGCGCGCCGCAGCAGGGCCGGATCGAACCGCAGCCCATGGTGCCCGAGCGCCGCGCGGTAGCCATGCTCGCGGTCGCGGGCCGTCGAGGCTCCGAGCGGGCCGGAGACCATCGCGATGCGGTGGTGTCCGTGCTCGATGAGGTGCTCGACCAGTAATCGCGACGCGCGGCGCGACTCACCATGTGCGAAATCGCCGTCGAAACCGTCCACCTCGCGGTCGAGCAAGACGACGGGGATGCCGCGGCGCAGCGGCCAGGCGAGGCTTGCGCCCGAGCCGCGGCCGGATGACGCCAGGATCACGCCGTCCACCTGGAGCGAGCTGACCGCGCGCAGGTACGCCTCCTCCCTATGGGCGTCCTCGTCGCTGTTGCCGAGGATGACCGTGTAGCCGGCCAGGTTGGCCCTCGCCTCGACGCCGCGGGCAACCTTTGTGAAGAAGGGGTTCGAGAGATCCGGGATCACGAGGGCCAGCACGCCCAGCTTGTTGACGACCAGCCCCCTGGCAACCCGGTTTGGGATATATCCCAGGTCGACCATCGCCCGCTCGACGCGCCGGCGCGTCTGGTCGCTGACGTGGTCCGAGCCATTGACGACTCGCGAGACCGTCATCGGCGAGACGCGCGCCCGCCGCGCGACATCCGCGATCGTGACCCGCCGCACGCCTCTTTCCTCCCAAAGCCAGCTAGCCGACGAAACGATACCCGAAAAGCGCTTGACATGATGTTAGCGCTACCATAAGCTGAGATCATCGAGACGGCGGCCGAGACTCGACGCTGTTCGTCTAGCCGGCCGGTTCTCTAAAAGGGGTTCGCATGGATGCCGCAAACCGCCGCTCGCTCATGTCCCGCCGCTCATGGCTCCTCGGGGCCAGCGCCACCCTTGGCGGTGCGCTGCTGACCGCGTGCGCCGGCCAGGCGCCGCCCGCGGCGCCGAAGGCCACCCCGGTCAGCGCGCCCGCGACGTCCGCGGCAGCGCCCGTGGCGGCCCAGCCGACGGCCGCTCCGAAGCCCGCTGCCGCCGCGCCGGCGCAGGCCAAGGAGACCGCCCTGCGCTGGTCGATGTGGGCCGCGACCCAGCCCGAGATCGACGCCTGGCAGGAGCTCGCGAACGACGTCACCGCCGCCTACCCCAACATCAAGGTCGCGCTGGAGACGGTCGCCTTCAGCGACTACTGGGACAAGCTGCAGACTCAGCTCGCCAGCCAGACCGAGGCCGACATCGTCTCGATGCAGAGCCTGCGGATGCCGCCCTTCGCGGTCCGCAAGGCGCTGCGGCCGCTCCAGCCGTTCATCGACAAAGACCCCGCCGTCAAGTTCGACGACTTCTTCAAGACGATCGAGGACGGCCTCTCCTACGGTGGCCAGGTGTACGGCTTCGCCTACGACCTCGGGCCGATCCTCCTCTATTACAACAAGGACCTGTTCGACACCGCCGGCCTCGCGACCCCGTCACCAACCGAGCCGATGACCTGGCAGCAAGTCCGCGAGGCGGCGACCAAGCTGACCAAGGCGGACGTCAGTCAGTATGGATACACCA
>DASPXK010000001.1:0-6532 GCA_035637315.1 Chloroflexota bacterium | reverse complement strand
CTCTTCACTCTTCACTCTTCATTCTTCATTCTTCATTCTTCGTGAGAACTCCTCCCTGATGCGAGGGTTGGGCGGGTAGCAGTCGGCGATCGGGGCGCCGGTCGCGATCTTGGCTCGGACGAACTCTTCGAGGGCCTCGTGCTCGATCCCGCGCGTGGCTACCTGCTCGGCCACCTCGAACGGGAATGCCAGCACGCCATCGTCATCGCCGAGGATCAGATCGCCGGGCAGCACCAGCACACCACCACACTGGATCGGCACGTCGACGTCGGCGGCGTACTTGTTGCGAGTGCTCGCGTACGGGTTGGTGCCTTTGAGAAACAAGGGAAGCCCCATCGGTTTCAGCGCGGGATAGTCGCGGATGCAGCCGTCGACCACGAGCCCGACTCCACCGGCGCTCTGAAAGTAGCCCGCCACGACGTCGCCGATCACTCCGGCGCTCAGATCCCCCTGCGCATCCATCACGATGACGTGGCCTGGCTTGGCGCGGTGAAACGGAACATGGCTGGGACTCGAGAGTCCCCGCTCGCGCTCGTCGAGCAATCGCTTGCGCTGGTCCTCACGCAGCGGCACGAAGCGGACGGTCACCGCCCTGCCGACCAGCCTCGCCCCTGGCGTGAACGAGCGCACGCCAACCATGCATACATTGGCGTAACCCAGCTCGGCCAACACGCTCGTCGCCACCGCCGTCGATACCTGCCGCAGCCGCTCGGCCAGCTCGGCCGAGATCACGGCCTCATCAGTCAACATGCCGCACCTCCTGTGGCGCTCGATTCGAAAGAGCATCTTAGCCATGCGGGCCGCTCGTTCGCCTGAACCGCTCGGAGCGGCTATCCTGTGACGTTCGGCGCGAGAACAGGAGGACAGCCGTGAGACTGACCACAAATCTGGGGATGCTCTTGCTGGGGATCTGGCTCATCCTGACCGGACTGTTGCCGTTTCTGAGGGTCAACATTCCCGAGCAGGCGACGATCTTGTCGGTGCTCGCCCTCATCGCCGGAGTCTTGATCTTGTTGGGCAAGTGAAGGGTGCGAGCGATCCCGCTACTCGAGCGAGCACCGTTCGACGTGACGCGGAACCGGCCGTGAGCGAGCGCCTCGGATCGCTTGGCCGGACGTCCGCCCAGTCCGCGGGACTGGGCCTTTTGGTCGCCAGTATCCAGTCGCTGCGCCCTAAGCAATGGACCAAGAACCTGCTTGTATTTGCCGGACTGGTCTTCACGTACAACCTGACTAACTGGCCGATGCTCGCCAGCACGCTCATGGCGTTCGCGGTGTTTTGCGCCCTCTCGAGCACGGGCTACATCTGGAACGACATCCGCGACGTCGAATCCGACCGCCTGCACCCAGTCAAGAAGCTCCGTCCGATCGCCTCTGGCACCCTGGCGGTGGGAGTCGCGGCCCCGCTTGGCGTCGTGCTCGGCGCGATCGGCCTCGCCGTGGCCTTCTCACTCAGACCGTCGTTCGGACTGGTGGCGGCGGCGTACGTGGTGCTGACCGCCGTCTACAGCCTGTGGCTGAAGAACCTGGTGCTCATCGACATCTTCGCGATCTCGGCCGGCTTCGTGCTGCGCGCGGTGGGTGGGGCGGTGGTCATAGGCGTGCCGGTCTCGCCTTGGCTATACGTCTGCACGGTGCTGGTGTCACTGTTCCTGGCGCTTGGCAAGCGGCGGAATGAGCTCGAGATGCTCGAAGACGGAGCGCGAGATCATCGCAAGAACTTGCAGCAGTACAGCCTCGAGCTGCTCGATCACCTGATCCTGATCGTCGCTTCGGCGCTGATCATGGCTTATTCGCTGTACACCTTCTCGGCCGAGAATCTGCCGCCCGACCACTCGATGATGCTGACCATCCCACTCGTGTTGTACGGGATGTTCCGCTACCTGTACCTGATCCGAGTCAAGGGGCAGGGCGGGGCGCCCGAGGACTTGCTGCTGACCGATCCTGGGCTGCTTGGCGCGGCGGTCGGGTGGGTGCTCCTGAGCGTCGGGATCCTGTACGTGGGGCGCTAGCAGGCCCTCACCCCACCTCGCTGCGCTCGGCACTCCTCTCCCAAGTTTGGGAGAGGGACGGGGGTGAGGGCCTGATAGCTGATAGCTGATAGCTGATAGCGCGGGTTATCATCCGGACACGCCATGCCACGCCTGAGCCCTCGAGACATCCTCGTCCTGCTCGCCATCGGTGCGCTGTTCATCTGGTACTTCAGCCCGGGCGCGTTTCGAGATCCGACCGCCCTTCTGATCACCGTCGGCGCGATCGTCCTGGCGATCACGGTTCATGAGTTCAACCATGCGTTCGTCGCGAACGCGCTGGGCGATCCGACCCCCAAACTGATGGGCCGACTCACGCTGAACCCGCTCAGCCATCTCGATCCGATCGGCACCCTCATGCTGTTCGTCGCCCGCTTCGGCTGGGGCAAGCCGGTCATGTTCAATCCGTATAACCTGAAGGTCAACCCCGCCATTGGCTCGGCCGCGGTATCGTTCGCCGGGCCCTTCGCGAACATCCTGCTAGCCGTGGCGCTGGCGTTGCCGCTGCGGCTTGGCCTGCGGCCAGGTCCGCTGGAGGGCCAAATCCTGCGCGAGTGCATGGACATCAACGTGCTCCTGGCGGCGTTCAACCTGATCCCGATTCCGCCACTGGACGGCTTTGGAGTGCTTCAGGGCGTGTTGCCGAGCGGCGCCCGCCGGGCGCTGGAGCCGCTGCGGGCGCAAGGACCGATCCTGTTGCTGGTGCTCGTTTTCCTGCCAACGTTCGGGGGGCCGAACGTGCTGGGTATCGTGATGCGTCCAATCATCCAGGCGCTGTTGGTGCTGGTGCGAGGAGGATAGCCCTATGGCCAGGATCGCGTTTCAGCGGGTCGCCATCCTCGGGACGGGGCTGATCGGGACGTCGCTGGGCATGGCGCTCAAGCGGCTCTCGCCGGTTCCCTATATCGTCGGCTTCGACATCAGCGGCGACAGCCGTCGGGCGGCCAGCGGGCGCAAGGCCGTTGACAAAGCGACCAGCCATCTCCCCGAAGCGGTCCGCGACGCCGATCTGGTCATCGTCGCGACCCCCGTCAGGACCAGCGAGCTCATATTTCGCGAGATCGCCCCGCTCATCCGGGCGGGGACCGTGGTGACCGACACTGGCTCGACCAAGCGCCAGATCATGGACTGGGCGGCGGCGATCTTGCCCGAGGGCACCAGCTTCGTCGGTGGCCATCCGATGACCGGCCGAGCGACGGCCGGGGTGTACGACGCGGCCGCTGACCTCTTCGAGAACGCCGTCTACTGCATCACGCCCCTCACTTCGGCGGATACCAAAGCTGTAGAGAAGGTAGTCAAGCTCGTCGAGGCGATCGGGGCGATCCCGTACTTCATCGAGCCCGACGAGCACGACGGCCTCGTGGCGGGTGTCAGCCACCTCCCATATGTCCTCTCGGCGTCCTTGATGCGCACCGTCGCCACGGACCGCGGCTGGCGCGAGGCCCGCACCGTCGCGGCGGGCGGTTTCGCCACCGCCACTCACCTGACCGATGGCGATCCGCGCATGTACGCCGACATCTGCCTGACCAACCGCGACCAGTTGATCCGCCAGATCGACCGAGTAACCGAGGAGCTGGCCAGTTTGCGCCAGGCGATCGAGCGCTCAGACGAGACGATCTACGACCGTTTCCTCCAGGCCCAGCGGCTTCACCTGGAGTGGCTGTCGGGTCGCGGGGCCGAGGAGGCGCCGAGCTTCTCGACCGACGACCTCAAGCCCCAGAGCCTGTTCTTGCCGGGCAAGCTGGGCGACGTGCTCCGGCGCGGCGGCAAAGACAAAACGTAGGGGCACCGCATGTGCGCCCCAGGGCGTACACGCGGGTCCGCCCCTACGGCGGCGCGACACAGGCCCCGGCGTAGAGCTGGCGGACGCGTCGCTCGATCTCGGCAGGCCCGCGGCGGTAGGAGGCCAGCCACGAGTTGAGCTCGCGGTCGAGGTCGTCTTGCGGGCTCGGCTTGCCGCTGGGCCCATAGTACTCCTGCCAGACCCGCGCCTGTTCCGTAAATGCCCGGATCTCAAACTGGAAGCAGCCTTCGCGGCTGCGTATGTCAGCGCCCGGCACGTCGTCGGCTAGATGCTTGCTTTCGTGCGCGATCAGGGTCGCGATGGCCTTTGGATCGGCGTCACGCCAGCGGTTGCTGACGACGATCGAGCGGACCGGCTCGCGCCGCGGACCAGCCACGATCCTGGTGTACTTGGCGTGCACGCTCTCCGGCAGGTCACCGAACGTGAGCTGGGTGTCCGACTGAACGATGGTATTCAGCGAATCGAGCTTGCCGATCTCTTCTAGCGCGTCGATCGCCGGCCACAGGCCCTGATCGGCTCGCATCCGCGTCCGAATCGGCGCGACCGGTGGCGGGCCCGCGGCGACGGCCGCGACCGCGACGGGTGGCTCCTGTCGGGTGAAGGCGTCGCGCAGATCTGTGTTCGGCAGGGCGGCAGGCCGCTTGACCGCGCTGGGTGCGTCTGCCGCGTACTGGCGGAAGAAGGCGCTCGTACGGGCCTGAGCCTCCAGGTCGGCCGGCAGGTCCTCGCCGGTGATCAGCGCCTTGAAGTAATCCGCCAGCAGCAGGCCCTGCGTGCAGCGGCAGCCGGCGTCGTAGTGCATGATCCCGCGCTGGAACCGCTGGTACATGAAGTTGGCGTTGTTCGGGTCAGCCGCCGGGGCCGAGGTCGGGACGCCCCAGAGCTCGAGGTTGATCAGCGGCAGCAGGCTCGGGTCGCCACCCCCCTGTGGGAAGGCCTCGCTCAGACCGACTGACGTGCTAAAGGTCGTGAAGAAGCCGACCGGCTGGCCGTTGAATACCTCGGGCGCGTTTCGTCGGACGAACTCGACGATGTTCGTCGCGTAGCCGGGCTCGCCCGGCGTGGGGGCCGACGTCGCGAGCCGGGCATCCAGGGCCGGGAAAGTCGAGCCGTTGATGCGCGTGTACGGCAGAAGGCCAGGATCGAGCAGATTCAGCGAGCGGACGCTGCCATCCGGACCGAGCTGCAGGACTCGGCGCTGGAAGAACTGAGTGGGCAGGCCCAGGAACTGGAAGGTTCGGGAGGTCGGGAAGCCGAACGTCTTCACCCGCCCCCGGTGCGCGAAGTAGTCGGCGACCTTCGCCTCGTCGATGCCGAAGCCGGTCTCGGAGAAATAGGCGTAGCGGCCAGCGTCCTGGGCGTGAGCCGGCGGCGCGACGAGCCCAAACAGGAACGCGAACGCCGCCAGCGCCTGGATCAGAATCGAGGCGCGGCGGCGTTTGGGTTCAGTCAATCGCAGGCCTTATCTCCTCACGTCGAAGTCCCGCGACGCCTCGCCACTCCTGCTGCCGTCCTTGGCCTTCACCGTCGCGGTCGCGGTGCCGTTCTTTGCATCGCTTGGGACGGTGAATGTCCACTCGCACTTGCCCTTGCTGTCGGCGTCGATCTTGCCCGGCTTGTCCTCGCTGCCATCGGCGTATCTGACCCTCAGCTCGCAGGTAGCATTCTTGTTCGTGTGGGCGGTGAGCGTGACGCTGTTGCCTCGCTTGACCGAGTCGATGCTGTCGATGCTCACGCTGACGTCGCCTGACGAACTGCTTCCTGACGTCGAGGTGGCGGTAGGCGTCGCGGTAGCGTCTACGACCGGCGTGGGGGTTCTGGTCGCCCTTTCCCTCGTGGGCTCCGGCGTGCCGCCCGGGGCGTTCGCCGCTGGAACGGGCGTTACCGCGTCGGCTGGCATCAATGCCGCATAGACCGGGTCACCCTCTGGGATCGCGTTCAGATCGTCGTCCGAGATGGCGATTGTGGGCACCCAGC
Organism: Chloroflexota bacterium; assembly: GCA_035637315.1. Classification (GTDB taxonomy): domain Bacteria; phylum Chloroflexota; class UBA6077; order UBA6077; family JACCZL01; genus DASPXK01. The sequence continues at coordinate 722 of DASPXK010000001.1, read as the reverse complement.
GGCGCTGGCCGTTGGTGATCAGGTAGATGGCCCCATCCGAGCGGAGGGCCACCTGGCCATCCGAGGGCGCAAGCTGCTGCGCGGCAGCGGGGCCGAGCAGGCTGCCAACCAGAAAGCCACACGCCAGGAGAGCTGCGTATCTCACGATGTTTCGCATGGGGTCTACCTTCCTCCAGTGAGCTTGGCCGCCGTGGCGGCAAGTTCGCGGCGACCGCTCAGGCCGCCCGCGCCACACCACTGGGTCCGGGACGTCCGGCCCGAGGCGGCCGGATTGTAAAGCCTGGACCCACTTCAAGCCAACGAAACGCTGGCCCAGCCTACGACTCGTGTCGCTCCGGCGGCAGCCAGTAATGGTGCCAGTAGTTGAAGGTCTGGGTCCCGAAGACGGCCCGACGGTGGCGGCTCTCATCGGGTGCCCGGCCGATCGCTGCCACGTAGGCCACCGCGATCGCCTCCGAGCGCTCACCGTGGGGAGCCGAGACGCGACAGACGGCAAGGTGATAGGTCGGCGGAACGGTGTTCTCGGCCGTGAACAGGCCGTACAGGTCGCCCTCCTCCCAGATCAGCGCTTGATCATCACTCAGCTCGGCCGGCGCCAGGTTCGGCGGGGAGGGCCGAACCCGCGGGATCCAGCTCACCAGATCACGAGTCGGGTGATCGAGGCGCATGGCCAGTGGGCGGTGGGCAGTGGGACAGTGGACAGTGGACAGTGGGCAGTGGGC